>NZ_MOWM01000058.1 GCF_016082275.1 Variovorax sp. E3 | reverse complement strand
CCCCGCCGCGCCGGCCGACCTGAAGGCGGGCTTCGTGAAGTCCGTGCGCGGCAACGTGCAGCTGCTCGCCGCATCGGGCACCACCCGCCCCGCCAGCCCCGGTGATGCGCTGGGCGCGGTCGACCGCATCGTCACCGGCCCCGACTCGTCGGCCGCCGTGGTGCTGCGCGACGACACGACGCTGGTGGTCGGCCCGTCGTCGCGGCTCGACCTGAAGGAATTCCATTTCGACGGCACCACGCACGAAGGCGGCATGCTGCTGTCGCTGCTGCGCGGCTCGATGCGCATGATCACGGGCCTGATCGGCAAGACCCATCCCGACGCGGTGCGCATCGAAACCCAGACGGCCACCATCGGCATCCGGGGCACCGACTTCATCGTGCAGGCGGACGGCCAGCCATGAAGCAAACCCGCCCCGCGTCTTCTTCCTCTTTCTCTCTTCCCACCCTTTTCCTGGCCGCGCTGACGGCCCTGCTGCTGGCCGCCTGCTCGACGCCGGGCACGCGGGTGGTGCTGCTGCCGCAGGCCGACGGCAGGCCCTCGGCCGTGGTGGTGCGCGCCAAGGACGGCGAGGAAGTCCTGTCCAAGCCCTACCAGCGCGCCACGGCGGCGGTGGGCGCCAGCGGCGCCCCGGTCATCGACCAGGCCGACGCGGCCAAGGTGCAGGCGGAAAACAAGCCGCTGTTCGACATGCGTCCGCCGCTGCCCAAGCGCTACACGGTGTATTTCGAGCTCGGCGGCACCACGCTGACGACGGCGTCGCAGCAGACCCTGTCCGAGGCGCTGGCCGAAGCGCTGGGGCGCAGCGGCGGCGACATCGTCGTCACCGGCCATACCGACACCAAGGGCACCATCGAGCAGAACGACCAGTTGTCGCGCCGGCGCGCCCAGGAAGTGGCGCAGCTGTTCGTGGAGCGCCAGTTCCCGGCGGCCCGCATCGAAGCCGTGGGCCGCGGCGAGCGCGAACTGGCGGTGCCGACCGCCGACGATGTGGACGAGCCGCGCAACCGGCGCGTCACCATCGAGGTCCGCTAGAAAACCCGCTCAGCTCAGGGTCACGCGCGCGAACTTGCGCTTGCCGACCTGCACCACGTAGCTGCCGGCGGGCAGCTTCAGGCCCTTGTCGCTGACCACGGCGGAGTCGATCCGCACGCCGCCGCCGTCGATCAGGCGGTTGCCCTCCGAGGTCGACGGTGCCAGGTTGGCCTGCTTGAGCACCTGGGCAATGCCCAGCGGCGCGCCGCTCAGCGCCACTTCGGGAATCTCGTCCGGCACGCCGCCCTTGCTGCGGTTGATGAAATCCTGCTCGGCCGTGTCGGCCGCCGCCGCGCTGTGGAAGCGCGTGGTGATTTCCTTGGCCAGCGCGACCTTGGCGTCCTTCGGGTTGCGGCCGCCTTCGATCTCGGCCTTCAGCGCCGCGATCTGCTCCAGCGACTGGAAGCTCAGCAGCGTGTACCAGCGCCACATCAGGTCGTCGGAAATCGACAGCACCTTGGCGAACATGGTGTTGGCGTCTTCGCTGATGCCGATGTAGTTGTTCTTGCTCTTGGACATCTTCTCGACGCCGTCGAGCCCTTCCAGCAGGGGCATAGTGAGTATGCACTGCGGCTCCTGGCCGTACTCTTGCTGGAGATGGCGGCCAACGAGCAGGTTGAACTTCTGGTCGGTGCCGCCCAGCTCGAGGTCGCTTTTCAGCGCGACCGAGTCGTAGCCCTGCATCAGCGGGTAGAGGAATTCGTGCACCGAGATCGACTGGCCGCTCTTGAAGCGCTTGTTGAAGTCGTCGCGCTCCATCATCCGGGCCACGGTGTACTTGGCGGCCAGCTGGATCATGCCGCGCGCGCCCAGGGGGTCGCTCCACTCGGAGTTGTAGCGGATCTCGGTCTTTTCGGGGTCCAGCACCAGGCTGGCCTGCTTGTAGTACGTCTGGGCGTTGGCCTCGATCTGTTCGCGGGTGAGCGGCGGGCGGGTGCTGTTGCGGCCCGAGGGGTCGCCGATGGTGGTGGTGAAGTCGCCGATCAGGAAGATCACCCGGTGCCCCAGGTCCTGGAGCTGGCGCATCTTGTTCAGCACCACGGTATGGCCGATGTGGATGTCCGGCGCGGTCGGGTCCAGGCCCAGCTTGATGCGCAGCGGCGTCCCGGTGGCTTCCGAGCGCTGGAGCTTGCGCACCCATTCGTCCTGCGGCAGCAGCTCGTCAGCGCCCCGGAGGGAGATTTCGAGCGCGCGTCCTACACTATTTGAGAGGGCTGTGGATGTAACAGATTCGGCGTTCATGGGCTTTTTTAGCTGACTTTTTGGAGGCCGAAGCTATACTCAGCCCGACTTTTCAAGCGCCGAATTCTAAGCGGCGCTTTTTTCCGCACCGTCTGCTGCCGCCCTGAACGTACTGGGCCTTGCAGCACGGATTTGCAGAACCTGAGCTGGAATTCAAGTTTGATCAACGGCATTCTTGCCGCCGAGGAGCTTCTCGCTTCCCGCGTGGCTTATACATTCCGGACCTACCCCAAGCAGATCACCGCGGTCATCGCGGCGGCCCTGCTGAGCGCCGGCACCCTCGCGGTGGCATCGCTCGGTCCCGACGCATCGGACCTTCCGGTCCACCAGATCCTCGAAGCGACGGCGGCGCCTGTTTCGTTCGCCGAACAGAGCCAGTCGCTCGAAAGCTTCAGCTTCACGCTGTTCCGCACCGACGTCACGCGTTCGAGCGACACGGCCGAGGCCCTGCTGAAGCGCCTGGGCATTTCCGACCCCGCGGCCACCGCCTTCGTGCGCGGCAACGTCGAGGCGCGCAACGCCCTGTTCGCACGTGCCGGCCGCACCGTGACGGCCGAAGCCACGCAGGAAAACCAGCTCCAGAAGCTCAGCGCCCGCTGGATTCCCGACAGCGACGGCGGCTTCAAGCGCTTCGTCATCGAACGCACGCCCACCGGCTTTGCCGGCGTGACCGAGCGCGATTCGCTCACGCCCGGCACGCGCCTGGCCAGCGGCACCATCCGCACCTCGCTGTTCGCGGCCACTGACGACTCGCGCATTCCCGACGCGGTGGCGAGCCAACTGGCCGACATCTTCGCGGGCGACGTCGACGTGCGCAACCTGCGCAAGGGCGACCGCTTCGCCGTGGTCTACGAGACCCTCGAAGCCGACGGGCAGGCGCTGCGCAGCGGCCGCGTGCTGTCGGCCGAGTTCGAGAACAACGGCAAGGTGCACCAGGCCGTCTGGTTCCAGCCCCCGGGCGCGGGCCAGAAGGGCAGCTACTACCGCCCGAACGGCGACAGCTGCGCAAGGCCTACCTGGCAACGCCGGTCGAGTTCTCGCGCGTGTCCAGCGGCTTCGCGATGCGCATGCACCCGATCCTGAACAGCTGGCGCCAGCACAACGGCATCGACTACGCGGCGCCCACGGGCACCTCGGTGCGCTCGGTCGGCGACGGCACGGTCGATTTCGCGGGCACGCAGAACGGCTACGGCAACATCGTCATCATCAATCACCGCAACAACCAGCAGACGGCGTATGCGCACCTGAGCCGCATCGACGTCAAGGCCGGCCAGAGCGTGAGCCAGGGCCAGACGGTCGGCGCGGTCGGCATGACCGGCTGGGCCACCGGCCCGCACCTGCACTTCGAATTCCGCGTGGGCGGGGTCTACCAGAACCCGGCATCTATCGCGCAGGAAGGCGGCGCACCGATCACCGCGGCCATGCGCCCGGCGTTCGAACGCATCGCCGTCGGTGCCCGCACCGAGCTGGCGGCGGCCTTCTCCGTCATCCAGGCCAGCGCGGACTGATCACGCGCGGCAGCGGCACCAGCGGCCCTTCTTTCTCGACCTGAGACCGGAATGGCCGCCGAACTTTTCATCGGCCTGATGTCGGGCACCTCGCTCGACGGCGTCGACGGCGTGCTCGCCGACTTTTCCGGCGGCCGCATCGCGGTGCGCGCCTACGCCACGGCCGAGTTTCCCGTGTCACTGCGCGCGGAGTTGCTGGCGCTCAACACCCCCGGCGACAACGAACTGCACCGCGCGGCGCTGGCCGGCAACGGGCTCGCCCGGGCGTATGCCGGCGTGGTCCACCAGCTGCTGGCGGACAGCGGCATCGGCGCCGGCGCAATCACCGCCATCGGCGCGCACGGGCAGACCGTGCGCCACCGGCCGCTCGAGTTCGACGAGGTCGGCTACACGCTGCAGATCAACAACCCCTCGCTGCTGGCCGAGCTGACCGGCATCGACGTGGTCGGCGACTTCCGCAGCCGCGACCTCGCGGCCGGCGGCCAAGGCGCGCCGCTGGTGCCGGCCTTTCACCGCGCGCTGTTCGCGCGCCCCGGCGAGATGGTCGCGGTGCTGAACATCGGCGGCATCTCGAACCTGAGCCTGCTGCCGGCCGCCAACGCGCCCGACGGCGCCATCGTGCGCGGCTTCGACTGCGGCCCCGGCAACGCACTGATGGACCACTGGTGCCAGACCTACCAGGCCAGCCCTTCGACCGCGACGGCCAGTGGGCCGCCAGCGGGCAGGTGCTGCCCGATTTGCTGGCGCAGTTGCTGGCCGACCCGTACTTCGCGAAGGCACCGCCGAAGAGCACGGGGCGCGACCTGTTCAACCCGACCTGGCTGGCGGCGCAGCTCGGCACCACGGCGATGGCGCCTGCCGACGTGCAGGCGACGCTGACCGAGCTGACCGCCAGCGCCTGCGCGGCGGACGTGAAGCGCTACGGAAAAGATAGCAAATTGCTGATCGTCTGCGGTGGCGGCGCGCTGAACGGCCACCTGCTCGACCGCCTGCGCGCACTGCTGCCCGGCGTGCATGTGGCGGCATCGAACGACCACGGCCTGCCGCCCCAGCAGGTCGAGGCAGCCGCCTTTGCGTGGCTGGCCCGCGCTACGGTGCGGCGCGAGCCCGGCAACCTCGCCAGCGTGACCGGCGCCCGTGGAGCGCGGGTGCTGGGCGCCATCTACCCCGCCTGAAAAGGGCCGATCTTCAGCCCTGCCCGGACACTTCCGGCTGCGCGGGGTGCGCCGCGCGCACCTCGGCCGGCAAGTGCCAGAAGATCATGGCCGAGGCCACGGTGATCAACCCCATGGTCGCGAACGTGGCCTGGAAGGCGTCGAGCGTGTGGGCCGCGGTCTCGGTGCCGAAGATGCCGTTGTAGCCCGCCAGCACGGCGCCCGCGGCCGCCACGCCCATGCTCATGGCCAGCATCTGCACCATCGACAGCAGGCTGTTGCCGCTGCTGGCCATGCTGCCGTCCAGGTCCTTCAGCGTGATGGTGTTCATTGCCGTGAACTGCAGCGAATTGACGGCACCGAAAGCCAGCAGCTGCAACAGGTGCAGCGCCATCGGCTGGCCCGGCGCCGTGAGGCCGAAGCTGGCCATGGTGCAGCCCACGAGGATGGTGTTGATCACCAGCACCCGGCGGTAGCCGTGGCGCGTGATCAGCGGCGTGGCGAAGCGCTTCATGGCCATGCCGGCCAGCGCGATCGGCAGCATCATCAGCCCGGCATGCACGGGCGAATAGCCCATCGACACCTGCAGCAGCAGCGGCACCAGGAACGGCATGCAGCTGCTGCCCAGGCGCGAGAACAGGTTGCCGATCAGCCCGATGCTGAGCGTCTGCACATGGAAGAGCGAGGGCGCGAACAGCGGCTCGGGCGTGCGCGAGGCGCGCAGCCAGTAGGCCGCGACGCTGGCGAAGCCGAAGATCAGCACGACCATCACCCCGCCCTGGCGCAAGCCCACGCCGTCGAGCGAGAGCGAAATCGCCACCATGCCGAAGGCCAGCAGCCCGTAGCCGACGCCGTCGAAGCGCTTTTGCACCACGCCCCGCAGGTCGGGCATGTACTTGAGCGTGGCGATGCAGCCGGCCAGCCCCACGGGCACGTTGATCAGGAAAATCCAGTGCCAGGAGGCGTACTGGACCAGCCACCCGCCCAGCGTGGGGCCCAGCAAGGGCCCTATGAGCCCCGGGATGGCCACGAAACTCATCGCCTGGAGGAACTCCCCACGCGGCACCGTGCGCAGCAGCGACAGCCGCCCCACGGGCAGCAGCAGCGCCCCGCCGAGCCCCTGCACCACGCGCGCGGCCACCAGTTGCCCCAGGCTGTGCGACAGCGCGCACAGCACCGAACCGAGCGCGAACAGCACGATGGCCGAGAAGAAGATGCGCCGCGTGCCGAAGCGGTCGGCAATCCAGCCCGAGGCCGGGATCAGCATCGCCATGGTGAGCGCGTAGGCCACCACCACCGACTGCATGCGCAGCGGGCTCTCGCCGAGGCTGGCCGCCATCGCCGGCAACGCCGTGTTGATGATGGTCGCGTCGAGCGTCTGCATGAAGAAGCCGACGGCGACGAGCCACAACAGGCTTTTGCGGGCGGGGCTGACGGCGGTTTCGGCCTCGGGAGTCATAAGCGGGGAAAAGAGGAGCGGGAACGAAAAAGCCGCCCGGAGGCGGCTTTTTGATGAGGCTGGGTCAGCAGCATCCGGGCATCAGGCCGAGAAGCTGGAGCCGCAGCCGCAGGTGCTGGTGGCGTTGGGGTTCTTGATCACGAACTGGGCGCCTTGCAGGTCTTCCTTGTAGTCGATCTCGGCGCCGACCAGGTACTGGTAGCTCATGGCGTCGATGAGAAGCGACACACCGTTCTTGGTCATGGTGGTGTCGTCTTCGTTGGTGATCTCGTCGAAGGTGAAGCCGTACTGGAAGCCGGAGCAACCGCCACCCTGCACGAACACGCGCAGCTTCAGGTCGGGGTTGCCTTCTTCGGCGATCAGGTCGGCCACCTTGGCGGCCGCGCTGTCGGTGAAGACGATCGGCTCGGGCATCTGGGTCTGGATGTTTTCGGCTACGGCGCTCATGGGGGAATAACTCCTTGGGGGCCGGACAAGCGGCCAATGGAACCAATGCTACTGCAATGCCGCATTTTCGGCAGGGGGACTGTGGCGTGTACCCCAACGCAAGTGGGGTTGGAGCGCCCAGCGCCAAGACGCTGCAAGCAAAAAGCCGCCCGAAGGCGGCTTTTTGTGTTCGCGGCGAACAGGATCAGCGCTTGCTGAACTGCTTGCGACGACGGGCGGAGTGCAGACCGACCTTCTTACGCTCGACTTCACGTGCGTCACGCGTCACGAAGCCGGCTTGGCTCAGGACGGGCTTCAGCGAAGCGTCGTAGTCGATCAGGGCACGGGTGATGCCGTGGCGCGTGGCGCCGGCTTGACCCGATTCGCCGCCACCGTTCACGTTGACCATCACGTCGAAAGCTTCGAGGTTGTTGGTCAGCGCCAGGGGTTGCTTGGCGATCATGATCGAGGTTTCGCGGCCGAAGAACGCTTGGATGTCCTTGCCGTTGACCGTGATCTTGCCGGTGCCTTTTTTCAGAAACACACGGGCGACGCTGGATTTGCGACGGCCGGTGCCATTGTTCCATTCACCAATCATTCTCAAGGCTCCTTACAGTTCCAGCACTTTGGGCTGTTGGGCGGTATGCGGGTGCTCAGCGCCACCGTACACCTTGAGTTTCTTGATCATCGCGTAACCGAGCGGGCCCTTGGGCAGCATGCCCTTGACAGCCTTTTCCAGCGCGCGGCCGGGGTGCTTGTTCTGCATGTCGCGGAAGTTCGTCGCCGTGATACCGCCCGGGTAGCCCGAGTGACGGTAGTACACCTTGTCGATCGACTTGGCGCGGTGACGCGCAGTTGCGCGGCGTTGATGATGACGATGAAGTCACCGGTATCGACGTGAGGCGTGTAAATGGCCTTGTGTTTGCCGCGCAAACGGAGAGCAACTTCGCTGGCTACTCGTCCGAGGACCTTGTCGGTCGCGTCAATCACAAACCACTCGTGCGTCACGTCAGCGGGCTTGGCGCTGAACGTTTTGGTCATGAGTTTTTCTCTTTGAAGAGGGTTTGGCGAGCCCTTTTCCACGGTCGGCGTTCCTCTGGTGGGAATCTCTTAGGTGGGTGACACCCGCGCCGCAGGGCGGATCGGGTTACTTCGCCGCGGGGCTACAAAACGCTGCGAAGCCCTCGATTATATGAAGAAATGGCCGATTGGCCAATTTCCGGCTTTCCAGGCCAGTTTCAGCGCTGGATGCGGACCAGTTCCAGGGTCTCGTTGCCGCCGGAGATGATGCCGCGCTGGTAGACCGCCTCGAAGCGCACGACGCGGCGCAACTCGGGGCTGAACCACGCGGCCCCGGTGAAACGGACGCTGCCGCTGGCCAGCGGCGCGCTCATGCTGGAGGGATAGATCCAGCCTTCGTACCCGATGCGCAAGGTCTTGAGTTCCACCCCGTCCACGCGCATCGAACGCTCTTCGCCCACCGCGGCGACAAGTTCATACCGCTGGTTTTCGCTGACGGCCATGAAGTCGGTCTGCCAGCGCATGCCCGGCAGCAGGTTGCCACGCGCCCAACCGCCGGGCGGCGAGGACGAGTCGAACAGGCCGCCGGCGGCCGATGTCACCGAAACCACCTGTCCGTCGGACTTTTCGACCTTGCCGCCCCCGTTGAAAACGATCTCGTCGCCGTTGACCCGATCCACCCGGTAGATCACCGTTGAGCGCTTGCCGGTCAGCTTGTCGGTGCGCACATATTCGAGGGCATCGCCGGCGCGCAGCGGTTCAGTCAGCGAAACGGCCGCGCCAGGCACCCGGCGCCCCGAAGCGCCGGGGTCGAGGGCCCGCGCCTCCAGCATCGCCTTGGCGCGTACCGGCAGTTCCGCCAGAAACTCGACCGGCATCGCGAAATTGAGGCTGCCGCCGTCGCGCGCCGCAAAGCTGGTGATGCCCAGCAGCCGCCCTTCGCTGTCGAACAACCCGCCGCCGCTCGATCCGGGCGAAATGGCCGCGGTGGTCTGCAACAGCCGCGCTTCCGACTCCGAACCAAGGCTGCCGCGCAGACCCGACAGGATGCCCTCGCTGAGCGTGTTCTCGAGTCCGCGCGGATTGCCGATGGCGTACACCCGCTGCCCCACGCGCGCGCTGCCCGCCGGCGCCAGCGCCACCGGCGGCGCCGTGAAGTTGGCCACCTTGATCTGGCACAGGTCGCGCGCCGGGTCCGGAAACTCCAGCGTGGCCCCGAAAGTGACGTTGTCCTGCTTGACGACGAAGCTGCTCGCCTTGGCCAGCACATGGCAGTTGGTCACGAGCCGGCCGGGCGCGATCACCACCGCGCTGCCGGCGCGCAGCGGGCGCTCCTGGGCATCGAAGGTGCGAACCGACCAGACGCTGCCCGACACCTTGGTGAACAGCACGTCCGGCTCCAGCGCCATCGCAGCGCTTGCGGCCATCGCCAGCCCCAACCCGAGGCACACCGGCACCGCGCGAAGCAGCGAAGTTTTCACACCGCGACCGCTCATGGCTTGCCCGGCAGCAAGCCGTTCAGGTCGTCCATCGAGACACGCGTTTCAGGCCTGGACTGCGGCGCCGGAGGAGGAGGGGAAGGAGAAGGCTGCACCGCAGCCTGGCTCGGCGGCGCAGCCTCGGGCGGCGGCACTGCCACCACCTTGACCGGTGGCGGCTCGGCGCCGGCACCACCGGCACCGGGCGCGGCGCCTCGGGGGGCTTCACCGCCACGGCCTTCGGCGCGGCGGCGATCTCGGTCGCGCCGATCTTGATGCCCGCCGTCGGGCCGTCGCCAGACTGCGCGCTGCGGTCGACATTGCGCACTTCGCCGAAAATAAGCTGGATCCAGCTCGGATAGTTGTAGCCCGCCGCCGTGCTGGCGTCGACCACCGCGCCGATCATGCCGCCGAGCAGGATGTTCCCCGCCATGCCCACGTTGGCACGCGACACGGCCTGTCCGTTGGCCGGCGCCAGGCCGGGCTGGCTGCATTCGATGTTGAGGTTGGCGCCCGAGCGCCGGATCGGCACAGTGTCGCCGGAGCGCATGACCGAGTCATTGCGGTCGTTGGTGATCAGGCACTTGGCGCCGTTGATCACCTTACCCTCCGCCGTCAGGGTCTCGATTTTCACGTTCTGCGTGGTGCCGTGCGTGACCGACGCGCAGCCCGTCAAAATAGACAAAACGCCCGCGCCCACGCACAGGCCCCAAAATCGCCATCCTGCTCCTCGCATCTGCGCCCTCTTTTTTGTAAATCGATGTTGCGGCGCGTAAGTCTAGCGTTCCATCTCTCACTCTTCAGGCACTATTTCTCATGTTCAGTTACCGCCACGCCTTCCATGCCGGCAACCACGCCGACGTGCTCAAGCACACGGTGCTGATTGCCACGCTCGACCATCTGCTCGAAAAAGATGCCGCCCTGACGGTCGTCGACACCCACGCCGGCGCCGGGCTGTACCGCCTCGACGGTGACTACGCCGGCACCAGCGGCGAAGCGGCGGAAGGCATCCTGCGCCTCTTGCCGGGCAAGAAAGAGCCCGCGACAGCACCGGCGGCACCCGCCACGCCGGCCTCCGCCGCCAAATCCACCGCCAAGCCCGCCGCGAAAAAGACGGCCCCGAAGGCCGAAGCCGAAGCCCCGCTGGCCGACGCCATCGCCCGCTACCTCGGCGTGATCGGCGACTTCAACCCCAAGGGCGGCGCGCGCGTCTACCCGGGCTCGCCGTTCATCATCCAGCACCTGCTGCGCGACCACGACAAGCTCAAGCTGTTCGAGCTGCACCCGACCGACTCGCGCACGCTGACCGCGAACATCGCGCAGCTCGAGGCCGGCCGCCAGATCGCCGTGCTGCTCGACGACGGCTTCAGCAGCGCCACCAAGTTCCTGCCGCCGCCCTCGCGCCGCGCGCTGGTGCTGATGGACCCGAGCTACGAAATGAAGACCGACTACGGCCGCGTGCTCGACTTCGCGGCCGAGGCGCTCAAGCGCTTTGCCACCGGCACCTACGCGGTCTGGTATCCGATCATTCCGCGCCCCGAGGCGCACGACCTGCCGCGCCGCCTCAAGACGATGGCGACCAAGGCCGGCAAGTCGTGGCTGCACGCCACGCTGACGGTCAAGTCGAGCAAGATCACGAAAGACGCCTCTTCGGGCGAAACCCAGCGTCCGGGTCTGCCGGCCAGCGGCATGTTCCTGATCAATCCGCCGTACACGCTGAAGCCGCTGCTCGCAGCGGCGCTGCCGCAACTGGTGGAGCGCCTGGGCCAGGACCGCAACGCGACGTTCTCGCTCGAGTCGGGCGGCTGACCCCTCGCCCAAGGCCGGGCGACTACCGGCGTTTGCGCGCCGGCACGACCGCCTTGCGGCGCGCGGGAACCGGCGCCCTGGCGCGCTGCTGGGGCTCCGCCTGCGCCACGGGCGCTTGCGCGTCCCCCGGCTCGACCGGCAAGCCGCCGCAGCGCATGCCGTCGCGGTCGACCACCGTCAGCGCCACCTGCTTGATGCCCAGGCCCGTGAGGCCGATGCGATCGGCCGCCGCGCGGCTCAGGTCGATCACGCGCCCTTGCGCATAGGGGCCGCGGTCGTTGATGCGCACCAGCACCTCGCTGCCGTTGACGAGGCTGCGCACGCACACGCGCGTGTTGAAAGGCAGGGTCTTGTGGGCCGCCGTCATGGCGGTCATGTCGAAGCGCTCGCCGCTGGCGGTCTTGCGCTGATGGAACTGGATGCCGTACCACGAGGCGCCGCCGCGCTCGAAGATCTCGCGCGGGCCGTCGTCGCCCGGCACGCCGTCGTCGGGTGCCAGTTCACCCGTGCCTGACACGGCGAGGTCATAGCGCACCGACGGCACGCTCGAGCGCGCCGCGCGCCCGGCGGCACCGCCAGCGCCTGCCGCAGGGGCTTCAGCTTGCCGCCGTCGGCATCGGTGGCCGGCGGCATGGCGCAGCCCACGAGGGCGCAGGTCGCGGCGACCAGGGCCACGCGGAGCCCCTGGCGCAGCGACCCCGCTGCTCTGGCCGCGCCCCCTCTCAATCGAGGCGCTCCAGCACAGCCAGCGTCGCCGCCGACTGGTTCATCGTGTAGAAGTGGATCGCCGGCGCGCCGCCCTCGGCCAGGCGCGCGCAAAGGTCGGTCACCACGTCCAGGCCGAAGGACTTGATCGATGCCGTGTCGTCGCCGAAGCCCTGCAGCCGCAGGCGGATCCAGCGCGGAATCTCGGCGCCGCAGGCATCCGAGAAGCGCATGAGCTGCGTCGAGCTGGTGATCGGCATGATGCCCGGCACGATGGGCGTGTCGATGCCCAGCTTGCGCACGTCGTCGACAAAGCGGAAGTACGCCTCGGGGCTGAAGAAGTACTGCGTGATCGCCGAATCGGCGCCCGCCTTCACCTTGGCCGCGAAGGCCTGCAGGTCGGCTTCGGGCGAGCGGGCCTGCGGATGGATCTCGGGGTAGCAGGCCACCTCGATGTGGAAGTCACGGCCGGTCTCTTCGCGGATGAACGCAACGAGGTCGCTCGCGTACAGGAATTCGCCGCCGATGCCGTAGCCGCTCGGCAGGTCGCCGCGCAGCGCCACGAGGCGCTTCACGCCCATGGCCTTCAGCTCGGCGAGCTGCTCGCGCACCGTGGCGCGTGTGGCGCCGATGCACGAGAAATGGCTGGCCGCGTCCACGCCCTCGGACAGGATCTCCTGCACCGCACCGAAGGTGCCCTGGTGCGTGGAGCCGCCCGCGCCATACGTGACCGAGCAGAACTGCGGCTTGCGCACATACAGCTGCTGGCGCACGGCGCGCAGCTTGACCGCGCCTTCGGGCGTCTTGGTCGGAAAGAATTCAAAACTCAGCGGAAGGCGCACCTGCGTCTCCTTAAGAACCGTTCGCGTGAACAGCGCGCACGGCGTGAATGAAAAACTCGCGGTTGCCGTCGCCGCCGGCGATCGGGCTGTCGAACCACTGCAGCACCTTCAGCTCGAGCGCCTCGCAGGCGTCGCGCAGGCGCTTCTCGACCACCGCATACATGGCCTCGTCGCGCACGATGCCGCCCTTGCCGACCTGGCCCGGCTGCAGTTCGAACTGCGGCTTGACCAGCATGAGCAGATGGCCGTCGTCGGCCAAGAATTCGACCACCGCCGGCAGCACCAGCGTGAGCGAGATGAACGACAGGTCGCCCACGATCAGCTCGAAGCGCGACTCGCCCTCTTCGCCGAGGTCGTCGGCCGACAGCGCGCGCGCATTGACGCCTTCGATGGGCACCACGCGCTCGTCCTCGCGCAGCTTCGCGTGCAGTTGGCCGTGGCCGACGTCGACGCCCACCACTTTCACGGCGCCGCGCTGCAACAGGCAATCGGTGAAGCCGCCGGTCGACTGGCCCACGTCGAGGCACAGCTTGCCGGCGGGGTCGATACCGCTTGCGGCCAGTGCGCCTTCGAGCTTGAGCCCGCCGCGCGACACATAGCGCGCCTCGGCCGCGTCGACCAGTTCGAGCTCGGCCGACTCGGGCACCTCGTCCTTGTTCTTCGCGACGTTGCGCCACGCGTCGCTCGTGCCCGCGTCGCGCCAGCGCATGCCGCCGGCAATGAGCCGCACGGCCTGCGAACGCGACGCGGCCAGGCCGCGCTCTACCAACAGTTGATCGGCGCGCATGCGCTGATCAATAACGGTACGTGTCCGGCTTGTAAGGGCCGTTCTTGCTCACGCCGATGTAGGCAGCCTGCGAGTCGGTCAGCTCGGTCAGCATGGCGCCGACCTTCTTCAGGTGCAGGCGCGCGACCTTTTCGTCCAGGTGCTTGGGCAGCACGTAGACCTTGCCGGCCTGGTAGGCGTCGGGCTTGGTGAACAGCTCGATCTGGGCGATGGTCTGGTTGGCGAACGACGACGACATCACGAAGCTCGGGTGGCCCGTGCCGCAGCCCAGGTTCACGAGGCGGCCCTTGGCCAGCAGGATGATCTTCTTGCCGTCCGGGAAGGTGATGTGGTCGACCTGCGGCTTGATTTCTTCCCACTCGTACTTCTCGATCGACGCAACGTCGATTTCGTTGTCGAAGTGGCCGATGTTGCAGACGATCGCCTGGTCCTTCATCTTGGCCATGGTGTCGTGCGTGATGACGTCCTTGTTGCCGGTGGTCGTCACGAAGATGTCGGCCTTGTCGGCGGCGTATTCCATCGTCACGACCTTGTAGCCTTCCATGGCGGCCTGCAGGGCGTTGATGGGGTCGATTTCGGTGACCCACACCTGTGCCGACAGCGCGCGCAGAGCCTGGGCCGAGCCCTTGCCCACGTCGCCGTAGCCGGCCACGCAAGCCACCTTGCCGGCGATCATCACGTCGGTGGCGCGCTTGATGCCGTCCACCAGCGATTCACGGCAGCCGTACAGGTTGTCGAACTTGCTCTTGGTGACCGAGTCGTTCACGTTGATGGCGCGGAACAGCAGCGTGCCCTTGGCCGACATTTCGTTCAGGCGGTGCACGCCGGTGGTCGTCTCTTCGGTCACGCCGATGATTTCGGCCGACTTGCGGGTGTACCAGGTGTCGTCCACGGCCAGCTTGGCCTTGATGGCGGCGAACAGGATGCGTTCTTCTTCGCTGGTCGGGTTGGCCAGCACGCCCAGGTCCTTCTCGGCGCGTTGGCCCAGGTGCATGAGCAGCGTGGCGTCGCCGCCGTCGTCCAGGATCATGTTCGGGCCTTCGCCCTTCGAGCCCTTGGGGCCGAAGTCGAAGATGGCGTGGGTGTAGTCCCAGTAGTCCTTCAGCGACTCGCCCTTGATGGCGAACACCGGCGTGCCCTTTTCGGCGATGGCGGCGGCGGCGTGGTCCTGCGTCGAGAAGATGTTGCACGAGGCCCAGCGCACTTCGGCGCCCAGGGCTTGCAGCGTCTCGATCAGCACGGCCGTCTGGATGGTCATGTGCAGCGAGCCCGTGATGCGCGCGCCCTTGAGCGCCTGGCCCTTGGAGAACTCTTCACGAATGGCCATCAGGCCGGGCATTTCGGTTTCCGCGATGCGGATTTCCTTGCGGCCCCAGGCGGCAAGGGACAGGTCGGCAATCGCCTGGTCGGCGGTCGAAACGGGGGTGGGCTTGAGAACAGCGCTCATGAGAACTCCAACAAAACTGGTTTGAAAGATGCCACTGCGTACGGGGAAAAACTCACCGCGAGAACAGCGGGTGAGCGTGGTTGCGATGTGGTCCGAGCCTCACGCCTGATGGCGCTGCAACGCTCCTCGGAACGGGGCATTGTAGACGGGGCGGGAGGCCGAGCCAACACGGGGGCTTTGTGTCCGCTTCGGTCGGCTTCGGCTGACATTTGCCAGCCTCAGCGTTGAAGACACCTCTTTTTACGATTGACACAGGTCCGGTTCAGCCGCCAGCCGGCGCGCTGCCGGGCCTCATCGAACAAAGAAGAGGGCTCAACATGAAGATGACGAGATATCTCGGTGCTTGTGGACTGGCCGCCTTGCTGGCGGCTTGCGGGGTGGGGGCGAGCGGCGGCGGCGCGGGTGGCGGACTGCCGCTGGCGGGGCTGAACGCCGGGCCGCAGGCACAGGCGGCGGCGGCGCCTGACGCGGCGGCCGAACCGGCGTCCGCGCAGTTCGCCCGGAGCAAGGCCGCGTTGCCGGGCGCCGATCCGCGCAGCGGCACCTACCGCGTCTACGCGGCCAACGGCACGCAGCAGCAACTGGCGCTGGACTTCGACGCCGGCAGCTACACCATGACCGACAACCTCGGCGCGGCCGAGTCCGGCACCTTCGCCGAGGACATCACCGAACCGGGCACCTACGTCTTCGCCAGCAGCCGCATCACCACGGCCGCCAACACGTCGCGCTTTCGCGTGACGACGGACACGGTCGTCGGTGCGTTCCCGTTCCAGACGGCGTATTCGAGCCCCGCGGTCTACGCGCCGCAGCCCTTCGTGGCGGCGCGCGACTTCGTCACCACGGCGGCGGCGCTGGACGGCACCTACAACCGCTTCAGCGTCACGCGCAGCCCCGGCAACGCGCAGGACTCTTTGATTCTGGCCATGCGCCTGTCGGGCAGCGGCACCGTGCTCGAGCTGTGCAACAGCGCCGTGATCTACCGGATCGACCTGTGCCCCACGGCCTCCAAGCTCACCTACGCGGTGACGCCGGGCACCGACAGCGCCTGGGTGGCCACCAACGTGGCCAACGGCGACGTCGCGAGCTTCCGCGTCGCGCGCATCGGCGGCCAGAACGTCTACCTGGCCGGCGGCGCCAACACCGCGCCGGCGATGCAGTTCATGCGCATCGGCCTGCCGGAATCGACGAACTGGCCCACCACCCGCGGCGTCGGTGGCGCAACCACGGGCAGCTGGGGCAGCAACCTGATCGACACCGCGAACTCGGTGCGCACGAGCACCGCCCCTGACGGCACCTACGGCAGCCTGACGATGCCGGTGAGCGGCACGCTCCCGCTGCAGCCCGACGGCATCCGGGGCGTCAACCTCAGCGGCAGCAGCAAGTACTTCGCGATGCAGGGCGGCGCGCTCTCGGTGCTGGTCGGTGCGCGCAATCCGAACACGCAGGGCTATCTGCAGCTCAACCTGATCGACACCGGCGCGGCGCCCGATGCGCGCAACGGCCGCTACAAGGTCTACGCGAGCAACGGCACGCGGCAGTCGCTGGGGCTGAACCTGGACACCAAGCGCTACGAGATGACCGACGAGACCGGCACGGTCGCCGCCGGCAGCTTCGCCGAGGACGTGGCGGAGCCCGGCAGCTTCGTCTTCGACAGCAGCCGCATCACGAGCCCGGTGAACACGGCGCGCTTCCGTCTCGCGACGGACACGGTGGTCGGGTCGTTCCCGTTCGCCCTCGCGCATGTCACGCCGGTGAGCTACGACGTACGGCCTTTCGTGGCGTCCCGCGCGCTGGTGAAGGCGCAAGCCAGCCTCGACGGTACCTACAACCGGCTGGGCATCAACCTGACGGCCACCACCGCTGACTCGACGATCGCGCAGTTCCAGGTTGCCAACGGCGGCACCGTGCTCTACCTGTGCAACGACAGCGGGGTCTACAGCATCGGCAACTGCCCGGCGGCCTCGGTGCGGACCTACACCGTCTCGGCCGGCGCGAGCGTCGACACCTGGCAGATCGTGAACGTGGCCAACCCGTCGGACATCGGCAGCTTCGCCATTGCGCGCATCGGCGGCGAGAACGTGTACCTGTCGGCCGGCATCGTGTCCTCGACGCCCACGATGTCGTTGTTCCGCATCGGCCTGCCGGAGCGCGCGGCCTGGCCCACGGTCACCGCGCGCGGCGGCGCCACCAACGGCGGCTGGGGCAGCACGGCCATCGGCGCATCGACCTATGCGCAGACCCGGGTGCTGCCCGACGGCACGGCCGGCATGCTGAACGCGTCGCTGGCATCCCTGGGCGCCGCTGGCCCGCTGAACATGCGCCTGGTGACGTTCCCCAACGCGACCATCCAGTTCACGAGCCAGAGCAGCAAGATGTTCGCGATGGTCGGTTCGCGCAACCCGGCCACCGCCGGCGCACTCGAGATCGGCCTGATCGACTGACGCGCTGACGCACTGTCCAGCGCCGTCCCGCAGGGGCCGCATGCCGCCACCGCGCGCCATGCGGCCCTTGCTCATTCACACCTAAGACAGCCGCCTGCACGTTCGGCCGGCGCGACGTACATTGGCCGCCCCCTCCTTGCGAAAGCCTCCATGCCGACTCTTCCGTCCCACGCTCCCCGGGCACTGCTTGCCGCCGCCGCCCTCTGCCTGAGCGCCGCCGCGCTGCCGACCGCCGCATCCGCCCAGCCGGCGCCCGACGCCGTGCGCATCCGCGGCACCATCGTGCGCGTCGATGCGCAGACGCTGGTGGTGCAGGACCGAGGCGGCGAAGTCGTCTCGCTCGCGCGGCCCGCCGACATGCCGGTGTCGGAGGTCTACCGCATCAAGCTGTCCGACATCAAGCGCGGCAGCTTCATCGGCACCGCCGCCCTGCCGCAGCCCGACGGCACGCAGAAGGCCATCGAAGTGGTGGTGTTCCCCGAGGCCGCGCGCGGCACCGGCGAAGGCCATCGCCCGTGGGACCTGCTGCCCGACAGCACCATGACCAACGCCACCGTCGCCGACCTGGTGGCGGCGCCGAAGTCGGTGCGCGGCGGCCAGCAGATGCGGCTGACCTACAAGGGCGGCGAGAAGACCGTGATCGTGCCGCCGGGCGCGCCGGTAGTCACCTTCCGCCCCGGCACCGACGCCCTGCTGGTGCCCGGCGCCAGGGTGATGATCAGCGCGCAGGAAAAGAACGGCACGCCCACGGCACTGCGCGTGACCGCGGGCCGCGACGGCTTCGCGCCGCCGATGTAATCCATCGGTACGCGCGCGGGAACCCGAGGCAGATCCAAGGGAAATCCCGCAGGCCTTTTTTTCGCGGCGGCAACCTCCGGCGTGCCGGTGCGGCGTATCGTGGCGAGGGACTTTTGCCGTCCGGCCGGTCCTTGCCATCCACCCGTTCACCGTCACAGGAGATCCCGCACCATGGCCACTGCCAAGAAAGCCGCCGCCAAGAAGACCACCGCCAGCAGCAGCACTGCCGGCGCGCACAAGGCGGCGCCGACTGCCGCGGACATGCTCAATCCGCTGAAGGGCATGGCCGACCGGCTGCAGAACCTCAACCTGACCGGCGGCGCCGGCAAGCTGCTGGAAAGCGGCCGCAAGGACCTGGCGGCGCTGATGCAGGCCAACGAAAAGTCCTACCAGGGCCTGCAGACCGTGGTGCAGCGGCAGACCGAGATGATCAAGCACGCCATCACCGAATGGCAGACCGCCGCCAAGGAGATGCCGGGCAAGGACCCGAAGGAAAACCTCGCCAGGCTCGACGAGCTGGGCCGCCAGTCGTTCCAGCGCGCCATCGACGACATCAAGGAGCTGGCCAACCTCGCCGCCAAGTCACAGGCCGACGCCTTCGACGTTGTGCGCCAGCGCATCCAGTCCAACGTGGACGAAGTCACGAAGCTGCTGCAGCGCAAGTAAGCCGGACGCGCCCATGACCGCCGCCCCGCAACCCGTCGAGCGGCGCACGCTCGCCAACGGCGTCCAACTGGCCTGGGACAGCTTCGGCGACCCGGACGCGCCGCCGTTGCTGCTCATCATGGGCCTGGGCGCCCAGATGGTGGCGTGGGACGAGGCCTTCTGCGCCCGCCTTGCGCAGGCGGGCGGCCACCGCGTGATCCGCTTCGACAACCGCGACATCGGCCACTCCACGTACCTGACGCACCTGGGCGTGCCCGACATCCAGACGCTGATGGTGCAGGCCATGGCCGGCCAGCCGCTGCAGGCGCCCTACACGCTGCGCGACATGGCCGCCGACTGCATCGGCCTGCTCGACGCGATCGGCATCGAGCGAGCCACATCGTCGGCGCGTCGATGGGCGGCGCCATCGGGCAGGAGCTGGCCGTGCACCATCCGCAGCGGATGCGCTCGTTCACCAGCATCATGTCGACCACCGGCAACCCGACGCTGCCGCCGCCCACGCCGGAAGCGATGGCGGTGCTGTTCTCGCCCACGCCGACCACGTTCGACGCCTACATGGCGCACCACGCGAAGGTGTGGCGCGTGCTGCGCGGCCCCGGGGCCTTTCCGCTCGACGAGGCGCGCGACGCCGACGCGCGCAACTGACCTTCCTGCGCGGGCTCAACCCGGCCGGCGTGGCGCGCCAGCTCGCGGCCGTCCTGGCGTCGGGCAACCGCAAGCCCGCGCTGCGCGACGTGCGCGTGCCGACGCTGGTGATCCACGGCGACGCCGACCCGCTGGTGCCGGTGGCCTGCGGCGTCGACGTGGCCGACGCGATTCCGGGCGCCTCGCTGCTGCGCATTCCGCGCATGGGCCATGCGCTGCCGATCACGATGTGGCCGCAGCTCATCGAGGCCATCGCCGCGCACACGGCCCGTCACCACGACCACTGACACGGACGACCGTCACCAGGGAGCACCCGGATGAACAAGTTCTCCCCGCTCGACCCCATGGCCATGTGGCGCGAGCTCACGGCCCAGTGGGAAAAGAGCACCAACGAATTCGCCAACGAGACCATGTCCTCGGACCCGTTCCGACAGGGCATGCACGGCGGCATGAACGCCTCGCTGGGCGCACAGAAGGCGCTGGGCGATCTGATGGCGCGCTACCTCACGATGCTGAACCTGCCGACGCGCGCCGACATCCAGGCGCTGGGCGAACAGCTGCAGCGCATCGACGAGCACCTGGCGCGCATTGCCCGCGCGACCGAAGGGGGAGGCACAGCGCAAGCCCCGGCGGCGGACGCACCGCCCAGGCCGCGCCGCACGCGGCAGCCGCCGGCACCGCAGCCCGCGCCCGCCGCGGCAGCGACCAAGGCGGCAGCGACCAAAGCGGCGGCAGCAAAGCGCAAGCCGGCAAGGCGCGCCCCATGAACGCCACCGCCGACGCACTCGCGCTGCCCGACATCGGCGCCGAGATCGAGCGCGCGATCCAGCGCAACCTCAAGGGCCTGGAGTTCCTGACCTCGGCCGCGCCCGCCGTCGGCCAGACGCCGAAGGACGAGATCCACCGGCGCGGCACGCTGAGCCTGTATCACTACCGCCCGCTGGTCGACGAGCTCTACCGCGTGCCGATGCTCATGGTCATGGCCACCACCAACCGCGCCTACATCTTCGATCTCGCGCCGGGCCAGAGCATGGTCGAGTATTTGCTGCTGAAGGGCTACGACGTCTACGTGATGGACTGGAACGCGCCGCGCGCCGACGAGAAGCGCCTGCGCATCGAGGACTACGTGCTCGACTTCATTCCCGACTCGGTGCGCCGCGTGCAGGAAGACTCGGGCGAGGAAGACGTCACCATCGCCGGCTACTGCATGGGCGGCGTGCTCTCCACCCTGTATGCGGCGCTGCACCCCGGCGGGCCGATGAAGAACCTCGCGCTCTTCACCACGCCCATCGACTTCAGCCGCATGAAGCTGTTCCATGCGTGGTCGGACCGCCGCTACTTCGACGTCGACCGGCTGATCGACACCGTGGGCAACGTGCCGCCCGAGATGCTGTTCGCCTCCTTCGACATGCTGCGCCCCGCGGGCCGCGGCGCGGGCGTGGTGCAGCTGTGGGACAACATGGACAACGACGAGTTCGTCAAGTCGTACCGCATGTTCGACCGCTGGGGCGCCGAGATGCTGCCGCTGGCCGGGGAGTACTTCCGCCAGACCGTCAAGGAGCTCATGTGGGACAACAAGCTCCACAAGGGCGAGCTGGTGCTGGGCGGGCGCAAGGTGCAGCTGAAGAACATCCGGGTGCCCGTGCTGCACGCGCTCGCGCAGCACGACCACATCGTGCCGTACGAGGCGGGGCAGCCGCTCATCGCCGGCATCGGCTCGGCCGACAAGGAAGAGGTGGTGCTCAAGGGCGGCCACGTCAGCCTGGCGGCCGGCCCCAACGCGGTCCGCAGGCTGTGGCCCAAACTCGACGACTGGCTGGGAGTGCGATCGACATGACCATGACATCCCATTCTTCCTCGCGCGCCTACCCGCGCACCGTGGCCAACGCGCAGGGCGACATCGCGCTGCGCCTCATGACCGCCGACGACGCCGAGGCCGTGCTCGACTTCGCGCGCGCCCTGCCCGCGCACGACCTGCTCTTCCTGCCGCGCGACATCACCCAGCCCCGCGTGATGGACGCGTGGGTGCGCGCCATCGAGCGCGGCGACATCGACAGCGTGCTCGCGGTGCGCGGCGGCATCGTGCTGGGCTGCGCGGCGGTGATCCGCGATCCGCATTCGTGGTCGGGCCACGTGGCCGAGCTGCGCGTGCTGGCCGCGCCCGCGCTGCGCGGCAGCGGCCTGGGTCAGCAACTGGCGCGCGAGGCCTGCGCGCTGGCCATCGAGCGCGGGCACGACAAGCTGGTGGCCCAGATGACGGTCGACCAGCGCGGCGCCATCGCCGTGTTCCAGGCCCTGGGCTTCCGGCCCGAGGCGCTGCTGGGCAAGCACGTGCGCGACCAGAAGGGCCAGGCGCACGACCTCGTGGTGCTGAGCCACGACGTGGCGCAGTTCGAGGCCCAGATGCGGGCCTACGGCATGACCGAGGCGCTGGGCGCCTGACACCGCCGCCGGGGCTGCTTTAAGCCGGGCCGGCGGGCGGGAACTCCCGCCCTTCTAAAATCGCGGCATTCCCCTGCCCGATTGCCCATCTTGTCTTTTGTTGCCGAAACCCGCCGCCGTCGCACCTTCGCGATCATTTCCCACCCTGACGCCGGCAAGACCACGCTGACCGAAAAGCTGCTGCTTTTCTCGGGCGCGATCCAGATCGCCGGCTCGGTGAAGGCGCGCAAGGCCTCGCGCCACGCCACGTCCGACTGGATGGAAATCGAAAAGCAGCGCGGCATTTCGGTGGCCTCGTCGGTCATGCAGATGCTGTACCGCGACCACGTCATCAACCTGCTCGACACGCCCGGCCACAAGGACTTCTCGGAAGACACCTACCGCGTGCTCACCGCCGTCGACTCGGCGCTGATGGTGATCGACGCCGCCAACGGCGTGGAAGCGCAGACGCGCCGGCTGATCGAGGTCTGCCGCCAGCGCGACACGCCCATCATCACCTTCGTCAACAAGATGGACCGCGAAGTGCGCGAGCCGCTGGACATCCTGGACGAGGTGGAGCGCGAGCTCGGCATGCCCTGCGTGCCCATGACCTGGCCCGTGGGCCAGGGCAAGACTTTCCGCGGGATCATGAACCTGCGCACGCAGGCCATGACGGTGTTCGAGTCGGGCAGCGAGCGGCTGCCGCACGACTTCGAGACCATTCCGCTGAGCGAGCGCGACACGCTCACCCGGCGCTTCGGCGCCGACTTCGAGAGCGCCATGGAAAGCATGGAGCTGGCCACCGGCGCCTCGCCCACCTGGGACCGCGAGGCCTTCCTGGCCGGCAAGCAGACGCCCGTGTTCTTCGGCTCCGGCGTGAACAACTTCGGCGTGATGGAAGTGCTCGACGCGCTGGTCGACCTGGCGCCGCAGCCGCAGTCGCGCACCAGCACCACCATGGTCAACCGCCAGCCGGTGGTGAAGGAGATCCAGCCCGAGGACAAGGACTTCGCGGGCGTGGTCTTCAAGGTGCAGGCCAACATGGACGCCAACCACCGCGACCGCATCGCCTTCGTGCGCATGGCCTCGGGCAAGTACACGCCGGGCATGAAGCTCAAGGTGCAGCGCACGTCGAAAGAGCTGCGCCCCACCAGCGTCGTGACCTTCATGAGCCAGCGCCGCGAAGCGGTGGAAGAGGCCTACGCCGGCGACATCGTGGGC
The DNA here is from genome assembly GCF_016082275.1 of Variovorax sp. E3. GTDB lineage: Bacteria > Pseudomonadota > Gammaproteobacteria > Burkholderiales > Burkholderiaceae_C > Variovorax. The sequence goes on along the minus strand of NZ_MOWM01000058.1, from coordinate 16,563 downwards.
TTCACCACGCACGGCGGCGTGCAGCTGGGCGACACCATCACCGACGGCGCGAGCCTGCAGTTCACCGGCCTGCCCTTCTTCGCGCCCGAGCTGTTCATGACCGTGATCCTGAAGAACCCGCTGCGCACCAAGCAGCTGCAGCAGGGCCTGGCCCAGCTCGGCGAAGAGGGCGCCATCCAGGTGTTCCGCCCCGAGGTCGGCGGCCCGATGCTGCTGGGCGCCGTCGGCCAGCTGCAGTTCGAAGTGGTGCAGCACCGCCTGAAGGCCGAGTACGACGCCGACGTGCGGCTCGAAGGCTGCCAGTACACGGGCGCGCGCTGGATCACGGCCGACACCCCGGCCGAACTGCGCGAATTCGTCAACGCTTATCCGGTGCGCATGGCCAAGGACGCGGCGGACACGCTGGCCTTCCTGTGCACGTCGCCGTACGACGTGCGGCTGGCGCAGGAGCGGTTTCCGAAGATCCACTTTCATCCGCTGCGGGAGCATGCGGGGTTGGCGCTGCAGAGCGCGGGCTAAAAAACAACCATGGAAACCTACATCCAGGTCGCGGGGCTCGGCGACGTGATCGAAACGGTCGTCGAGCAGCGGGCCACGGTAACGATCACCGTCAAGGCATCGAAGACCGAAGTGGCGCTGAGCGAAGCGACGGGCCTGCGCAACGACGCGATCCGGATCCTGCAAGACGCGGGATTGAAGCCCGACGAAATCCGCGAAGGCGGACGCGACACCTGGCAGCCATGGTATTCAAGACGCGGCGTGGGGCAGGAGGCCGCGCACCGCGTGCTGCTCGCCTGCCGCGAGACACGGCGTCTCTATCGGGCGCTCGATGCGCTGGAGCCGCTGTTCACGAACTCGCGCTACACCCTGAACGTCGACATGCAGCAACCTCGCTTCGAAGCGCAGGAAGGCGCCGAAGCCGAGGCCCGCATGACCGCGATCCGACATGCGCGCGACAAGGCGCTGCTTCTTGCGAAAGAAGCGGGTGTCACGCTGGGCGCGGTGGCGCAGGTCGAGGAATTGGGCTCGCAAGCGGACAACACGGGCGCCTATGGGGATTACACGTGGGCACTCGGCGGTGCCGCAGCCGCCATGGCCGCGCCCGCGAATGAATTCGAGGAACTGGCCGGCGCCACGCGGGTGCGCACGCTGCGCTACCGCATTCGCTTCCTGATCGGCTGAGGCTCAGCTCCCGGTCGAAGCGTAGTGCCGCAACCCGAAGCGCCACACGCCGAACGCCGCCGCCAGAAACACGAAGCCCGCGAGCGGCGACACCAGGCCCATCCACGCGGGCGCTCCCAGCGGATCGGGCTTGCCCAGAATGGCCAGCACCGGGTAGTACGCCACGCAGGCCAGCGGCACGACAAAAGTCAGCACGCGCCGGAACCACTGCGCGTACACCGCCAGCGGATACTGCGCCGCCTGCACGCCGCCGTAGGTCAGCACGTTGGCGATCTCCAGGCTCTCGACGGTCCAGAACGACAGCGTGCCCTGCAACACCAGGATGCCGAGGAACAGCGCCGCGCCGCCGGCCAGCGCGAACAGCGCGATGCCGATGGCGGCGGGGGTCCAGGCGATGTCCGCCTGCACCGTCGCGAACACCAGCACCAGGCTGCCTTGCAGCAAGCGTCCCGCGCGGCTGATGCGGAAGTCGTGCCCCATCAGTTGCAGCGCCACGGGGCGCGGGCGCAGCAGCAGCCGGTCGAAGGCGCCGGTGCGCAGGAACTCGGTGCCCAGCGTGTCGAAGCCGCGCCCCAGCGCGTCGGCCACGGCGAACATGCAGTTCACGAGCCCGTAGAACAGCGCCACTTCGCCGAGGTGCCAGCCCTGCACTTCGCCGAAGCGATGGAACAGCGCCCAGATGGCGATCACCTCGATGCCGGTGCCCAGGAACTGCGCTGTCGTCAGCATCAGCGCCGAAGCGGGATAGCGCGCCTGGCCGCTCAGCGAGGCTGCGACGAGGCGGATGAGAAGGCGAAGCGAGCCCATGTCAGGTCTTGCTCAAAAAACAAGCGACCATCTCAACCGCCTTGCACTTCGAGTCGACGCATCGTGCGCTGCATGGCCATGCGGCCGAACACCACGAGCATCACGATCCAGAAACACTGCAGGCCCAGCCCCGCCATGGCCTGCCAGCCGCTCATCAGCCCGAAGTAGAGCCGGGCGGGAATGTCGACCACGCCCGCGAACGGCTGCAACAACAGCGCCGTCTGCCAGGCGTCGGGCAACAGCACCAGCGGCAGCAGGTTGCCCGAGAACACGATGACGACCGGCCCCGCCAGCGCGTTGATGCCGCGCTCGTTGAGCGCCGCGGTCGCCGCGATGTTGAGCAGCATGACCATCGACGTGGACAGCAACAGCGCCAGCACCGCCGACGCGACAAACGCCAGCGCGGCCTGCAAGCTCGCCGGCGGTTGCCAGGCCCAATCGCCCAGGCCGGCCAGCGGCAACGCGACGGCCGCGAAGGCCGCCATCAGCGCCACGCGCGGCAGCACGCGCGCCGCGATCCAGCCCGCGCTGCGCGTGAACCACAGCGCATAGGCATCGACCGGCCGCAGCCGGTCGTAGGCCACCGCGCCGGTGCGCACGGCCTGCGCCACCTCGGGGTCGCCGAGCCACGGCACCAGCACCAGCAGGCCCTGCGAGAGCCAGCTGTAGGTGATGGCCTGCGCCAGCGACATCGGCGTGCCGGCCATCGACGCGCCGCCGTAGAACGCGGCCAGCACCATCACCTTGATGCCACCCCACCAGCACTGCGTGCCGAAACCCGCGAGCGCGGCGGTGCGGTACTGCAGCATCTGCAGAAAGCGCGACACGAAGGCGGCGATGTAGGGGCGCGTCAGTTCGCGCAAGGTCGTCGTCACGCTTCGGCCGCTCCGTGCATGGCGTAGAAGCGCGCGATGACGGCCTCGATGGCCAGGCCTTCGAGGCGGATGTCTTCCACCGCGTGCTCGGCCGCGATGCGCGCGATGAGCGCGGGCGCCGTGGTCACCGCGGGGTCGAAGTCGAGCATCAGCGTCTGGCCGTCGCGCGAGTGCACCCGCGCGCCTTCCACCTGCGCGGGCAACTCGGCGCTTTGCGCGAAGTCGACCACCAGCCGGCGCTCGGCCATCACCTGCGCGCGCAGCGCCTCGACCGGGCTGTCGGCCAGCACGCGGCCGTGGCCGATGATGATCACACGGCGCGCGAGCGCCTCGATGTCGTGCATGTCGTGCGTGGTCAGCAGCACGGTGGTGCCGCGCTCCTGGTTGGCGCGGCGCACGAAGTCGCGCACGGCCAGCTTCGAGGGCGCATCGAGGCCGATGGTCGGCTCGTCGAGGAACAGGATGTCGGGCTCGTGCAGCAGCGCCGCCGCAATCTCGGCGCGCATGCGCTGGCCCAGCGACAGCTGGCGCACCGGCTGGTCGAGCACGCGCTCCAGGTGCAGCAGCGCGACCAGCTCGTCGCGCGTGCGGCGGTAGCGCGCGGGGTCGACGCGGTAGATGTCGCGCAGCAGGTCGAAGCCGTCGCCCACGGGCAGGTCCCACCACAGCTGCGTGCGCTGGCCGAAGACCACGCCGATGCGGCCCACGTGGCGCTCGCGGTCGGCGAAGGGGTCGCGCCCGTCGATCTCCACGCGCCCGCCGTCGGCCCGCAGGATGCCCGAGAGGATCTTGATGGTGGTCGACTTGCCCGCGCCGTTGGGCCCGATGAAGCCCAGCAGCTCGCCGCGCTCGAGCGAGAACGACACGCCCGACAGCGCCTCCACCGTGCGATGGCGGCGGTGCACGAGGCCGCGCAGCGCGCCCATGAGGCCGGGGTCGCGCTCGGAGATGCGGTAAGTCTTGAGGAGGTTGTCGACGAGGATATGAGGCATGGAGAAGACCGCGCCGGCCTCGATGGCGCGGCGGGGGCGGGATGCTACACGAAAGCGCCGGTACGATCGCAGTCCCTTCTCTTGTTGCCCGCCATGCCCGCGTCGTCTCCCCTGCCCGCCTCGCCCCATCACCTGCTGCCGCTGACCCGTTGGGAGGCCTCCGCGCGCGGCGCGCTGGTCGGCGTTTTCACCGACATCGACGACACGCTGACCAGCGACGGCGCCATCACGCCCGACGCGCTGCAAGCCCTCGGCGAGCTCAAGGCCGCGGGCCTGTCGGTCGTCGCGATCACGGGCCGGCCGGTGGGCTGGAGCCTGCCCTTCGTGAACAGCTGGCCCATCGACGCCATCGTGGCCGAGAACGGCGCGGTGGCGTTGCTGCCCACGGCCGACGGCCAGGTCGAGAAGCGCTACCAGCAGGACGCAGCCACGCGCAGCGCCAACTTCGCGCGCATGCAGGCGGTGCTGGCACGCATCGAGCGCGAGATTTCCGGCGCCGCGCGCGCCACCGACTCACCGGGCCGCGAAACCGACATCGCCATTGACCACAGCGAATTCGTGCAACTGGGCGACGCCACGGTGGCGCAAGTGGTGGCATTGATGCGCGCCGAAGGCATGCACGCCACCGTGAGCAGCATCCACATCAACGGCTGGTACGGCGACAACGACAAGCTCGAAGGCGCGCGCTGGATCGTGCGCGAACTGTGGGGCCGCGCGCTCGACGACGAGATGGACCGCTGGGCCTACGTGGGCGACTCCACCAACGACCAGCTGATGTTCCGCAGCTTCGCGCACAGCATCGGCGTGGCGAACGTCGCGCGCTTCGTGCCGCAGCTGGAACACCTGCCGCGCTACGTGACGCAGGGCGAGCGTGGCACCGGCTTTGCCGAAGCGGCCGCCGCTGTGCTGGCGGCGCGGCGCGTCAGGGAACGGTGATCGCGACCGGCTTGGCGCGCGCCGTCACCGTGCCCGCGTCGGTGTTGCTGACGAGGTCGAGCCTGGCGCTGTAGCTGCCCTTGGGCGGCTTCAGCCACACCTCGGTCTGGCCGCCGTCGAAGTCGATGACCTCGGGCTTCTGGCCGGTGCGCTCCAGCGTCAGGCGGAAATGCCCCGTGTCGGGCAGCTTCGGCGCGGCGTCGGAAACGTTGTAGCCGCTGGCGTGAAACTGCACGCGGAACGGCGTCTGCACCGTGGCGCCGTCGGCCGGGCTCAGCACCTCGATGCGCGGCGCGCCCAGCACGGCGGCCGGGGAGACGCCCTTGTTCTGCTTCACCACCGTGATGTTCAAGGGCTTGCTGTAGACGAAGTCGGGAATGTGCCCCTGGTCGGCCAGCAGCAGGCGCAGCGTGTGGCGGCCCGGCGGCAGGTCGACCACGCTTTCCATCTGGCCGAGGCCGAAGTGGCGGTAGTGCTCGGTGAAGGGCAGCGGCTGCTTGAAGTCCAGCGGCAGTTGCTGGTCGACCAGCAGGTGATGGTGGCCGGCATTGCCCGCCGCGTGGCCCGCGGGCACGAGGCCGCGCATCGAGAGGCCGAAGCGCGCGACGAAAGGCGTCTCGACCTGGGCGCCGTCTTCCAGGTTGGTGAAGTAGGCCAGCGCGGCCAGGTTGGGCGGCGGCACCACCCACGAATGGGACGCCAGCTCGGCCTTGGCGTCTTTCTTGTCGGCGGGATGCGGTGCCTGTGCCACGGCCCCGTTCGCCATGGCCAGCACCGCCGCCGCGACGAGAAGCCTTGCGGCGGAATGTGTTCTGCCCGAACGGAGCCTCATGCTTGCACCTTGTCACTCAATGATGCAAATTGTCGCATCGAGGGTGCGGGCGGAGCCGACTGTCACAAATCAGGCGCGGGCGTTCTTTCTCAACAGCGCCCACTGGCTCCAGGTGCCGAAGGCGGCGATCAGCAGCAGCACCGCCGCATAGCCCTCCACCGTGTTCAGCAGCCCCAGCGACTTCACCAGGAAGCCCGCGAGCATCGCAGGCAGGCTGAAGGCGAGGTAGCTCACCACGAAGATCGCCGCGAACAGCTCGCCGCGCTCGTGCGGCTGCGCCAGCGGCGCCAGCGTTTGCACCAGCGCCGAGAACGCACCGCCGAAACCGATGCCCGCCACCGCGGTGCCGACGAAGAACAGCGCAAGCGACTGCGTGGCCAGCGCCGCGAGCAGCAGCACCAGCCCGAGCGCGATGCTCGCCATGCCGATGATGGCCGGCCGGGGCGCGGCCCAGCGGCCGAGCAGGGTCGGCGCGATGGCGCCCACGCCCGACAGCACCGCCACCGTGAGGCCGTTGACCACGCCGTTGTCGACACCGAACACATGCAGCATCAGCGACGGCGCCAGCGACAGGAACAGGCCGCCGAGCGCCCACACCACGACGAACACCGGCAGCCCGCGCGCGAACTCGGCGCGAGCCTTCACCGGAATCGACACGCGCGGCACCAGCGAGGCCAGCGCGCCGGGGCGCGGCGTGACGGTTTCGGGCATCCACAGCACCACCGCCGCGCCGAGCGCGAACACCGCGACCAGCACGCCGAACACCAGCAGCACCGGCTGCACCGAGAACTTCACCGCCATGCCCGTGAGCAGCGCGCCGACCGCCAGCCCCGCCAGCGGCGACACGCTGGTGATGAGCGCGCCCAGCCGCTTGCGCGACGCCGGCGCGGCCTCGACCACCGCCGCGCTCAGCGCGCCGCTCGCGATGCCCCGTGGCCACGCCCTGCACCACGCGCGCGACGATCAGCCCGCCGATGCCCTGCGCGAGCAGAAAGAGCCCCATCGCCACCGCCTGCAGCACCAGCGCCGCGATCACCACCGGCCGGCGGCCGATGTGGTCGGACAGCGAGCCCGCCACCAGCAGCGAGAGCAGCAGCGCAATCGCGTAGATCGCGAAGGCCACCGTGAGCATCGACGACGAGAAATGCCAGGCGTGCTGGAACACCACGAACAGCGGCGTGGGCGCGCTGGCCGCGAAGAAGAAGGCGAACAGCACCGACGCCAGCAACGCGAAGGCCGCGCCCGCGGGCAGCCGCCGGGGCTTGGCGCGGGTGGCGATGTCGGCGGCGGCAACCGCGAGATCGGGGCAGGTGGACGGCATGTCGAATCCTTAATGCAACTTTTTTTGCTTTTGCGATTCTAGACTTGAGAAGCATCTAAAGCAAATATCTTTGCGTTAAAGTCCCACCATGAACGACGTCACCCTTCCCAACAAGCGACCCGGCGGCCGCAGCGCGCAGGTGCAGGCGCAGGTGCGCACGGCCCTCGAAGCGCTGGTGGCCGAACAGGGGCGCGAACGCGTCACCGTGCCGGCCGTGGCCGAGCGCGCGGGCGTGAGCGCGTCGAGCATCTACCGCCGATGGGGTGATCTGGCGGGGCTGCTGGCCGAGACGGCCACGCACAAGCTCGATCCGAACCGGCCGCTGCCCGACACGGGCACGCTGCGCGAAGACCTGCAAGCCTGGGCGCGCGAACTCATCGTGCATCTGGCGCAGCCGTGCAATGTGTCGCTGCTGAAAGCCGCCGCCGCGCTGGCCAACGAAGGCGCGGACACGGACTGCCTGCGCAACCGCCGCAGGGAAGCGCTGGCGCTGGTGGAGCAGGCACGCGCGCGCGGGGAGCGCGTGCCGCAGCCGCAACAGGTGATCGACCACCTGATCGCGCCGATCGTGTTCCGGCTGGTGTTCGGTGGCGACCCGGTGAAGCCGGCGCTGGCGGCGCGGCTGGTGGACGAGCTGTTCGCGATGACGTCGGCAAGCCGCTGATTAAAAAACAAGCCCTGCTCAGCCCACCATTTCGGTGGCCAGCGCCTCAGCTTGTCGCAGCACAAGTTCAACTGCCGCATCCTGCTGGTCCGGCGGGTACTTGTATTTCCGCAGGATGCGCTTGACCAGCAAACGAAGCTTGGCGCGCACGCTCTCCCGCTTTTCCCAATCGACAGAGAGGTTCTGCCGAAGGCTCTCGGTCAGTTCGTGCGCGATTTTCTTCAACGTCTCGTCGGTCAAGTCGCGCACCGCCGATTCGTTGTCCACCAGCGCGGAATAGAAGCGCACTTCGTCTTCGGACAGCCCCAGCTTCTCGCCCTGCAGTGCAGCTTCGCGAAACTTCTTGGCCATGTCGACCAGCTCTTCCATCACCTGCGCGGTTTCGATAGAACGGTTCTGGTAGCGCTTTATGACATTGCGAGCAGCTCTGAAAACTTGCGGTCCAGCACCACGTTGCTGCAAACCGGCTCTTGATCTCGCCCTCCAGCAAGCGCTCCAGCAACTCGACCGCCAAATTGCGCTCCGGCAGGCTACGAACCTGCGCCAGGAAGGCTTCGTCCAGCAATCCGATGTTGGGCTTTTCAAGGCCGACCGCATCAAAGATGTCAACCACGCTTTCGGACACCACCGCCGACCCGATGATCTGGCGGATGGCCAGCTCGCGCTGCTCGTCAGTGCGCTTCTTCGCGGTGAGTTCCTTCTTCGTCAGGATCACCTTCACGCCTTGCAGAAAGGCGACCTCCTCGCGCACCGCCTTGGCCTCGTCGAGCGTGCAGCACAGCGTGAATGCCTTGCTCATTGCGAGCGCCGTGTCGGCAAAGCGCTTCTTTCCATCCTTGATGCCGAGCACATGGTTCGCTGCGCCAGCCAACACCTTGTGCCCGCCAGTCAGGAAGCCGCTGTAGTGAAAGCCGTGCAACATGCCGCGCAGTACATCGATCTTCTCGGCCAATATGCTGTAGGCCTCGCGCGCATCCACCGTCGGCCGGCCGCGGCCGTTGCTCGCGGTGTATTCCTTCATCGCGGCCTTCAACTCATTGCCGATGCCGATGTAGTCGACCACCAGCCCGCCCTGCTTGTTGCTGAACACACGGTTCACGCGCGCAATGGCCTGCATGAGGTTGTGGCCCTTCATCGGCTTGTCGACATAAAGCGTGTGCACACAGGGCGCATCGAAACCGGTCAACCACATGTCGCGCACGATCACCAATCGCAGCGGATCGGCTGGGTCTTTGAAGCGCTTTTCGAGCCGCTTCTTCACTTGTGGGCTGTAGATATGTGGCCGCAGCAATGCCTTGTCGCTGGCCGAGCCGGTCATCACGATCTTGACGGCGCCCTTCTCGGGGTCGACGTTGTGCCACTCAGGGCGCAGCTTCACGATCTCGTCGTACAGGTGCACGCAGATGTCACGGCTCATGGCCACAACCATCGCCTTGCCGTTCTGCGCCTTGTTTCGCTCTTCGAAGTGCGCCACCAAATCTGCGGCGACGCTCGCCACGCGGGGCTCGGCACCCACCACTTTCTCAAGCGCGGTCCATTTGCTCTTAAGGCGAGACTGATCACTTTCCTCTTCGTCTTCGGCCAGCTCGTCGACCTCGTCGTCAAGCAGTGCCAGCTCAGATTCTTTCAACCGCAGCTTGGCCAGCCGCGACTCGTAGTAGATCGCCAAGGTTGCGCCGTCTTCGCGGGCCTGTTGCATGTCGTAGACATGGATGTAGTCGCCGAACACGGCGCGCGTGTCTCGATCTTCACCACTCACCGGGGTGCCGGTGAAAGCAACGAACGTGGCATTGGGCAATGCGTCGCGCAGGTGCTGCGCATAGCCGACCTGGTAGCGCTCGACCGTGCCCGCAACATAGGCGGGCGATGGCGCGAGGGCCGCAAGGTGCGACGTTGCCAGGCCATCGCCTGTTGAGATGACCTTGGACCCAGGTTGAGCATCTGGTGCCTTCCGCACCTTGAGCTTGGCCTCGAACCCGTACTGCGTGCGGTGCGCCTCGTCGGCAATCACCACGATGTTGTGACGCTCCGAAAGCACCGGAAAGCTGTCCTCATCCTCGCCGGGCATGAACTTCTGGATCGTCGCGAACACGATACCGCCCGAGGGGCGATTCGCCAGCAACGCGCGCAACTGCTGCCGCGTGCTGGCCTGCACCGGCTGCTCGCGCAAGAGATCCTGCGCCAGGCTGAACACACCGAAAAGCTGCCCGTCCAGATCGTTGCGGTCAGTGATGACTACGATGGTCGGGTTCTCCATTGCCGGCTCTTGCATCACGCGCGCGGCAAAGCAGGTCATGGTGATGCTCTTGCCACTGCCCTGCGTGTGCCACACCACGCCACCCTTGCCCTGAATACCCTTCGCGGCGCCAGGCCGCGAGGCCGCCACCACCTGCCCAATGGCGGCGCGCACCGCATGAAACTGGTGGTAGCCAGCGATCTTCTTGATCAGTTCACCGTCGTCCTCAAACAGGACGAAGTAGCGCAGGTAGTCCAGCAAATAGGCCGGTGCCAATACGCCGCGCACCAAAGTCTGCAATTCATTGAACTCACCCAGCGGATCGAGCGTGACGCCATCGATGGTGCGCCACGCCATGAAGCGCTCGCCATTGCTCGAAAGCGAGCCCAGCAATGCTTCGGTGCCGTCGGAGATGACCAGCAACTCGTTGTACTGGAAGACATCGGGAATCTGCTCCTTGTACGTCTGGATCTGGTCGTAGGCCTTCCACACATCGGCGTTCTGGTCGGCCGGATTCTTGATTTCAAGCAGCACCAGCGGCAGGCCGTTGACGAACAGCACGATGTCGGGCCGGCGCGTGTGGTGCGGTCCTTTGATACTGAACTGGTTGACTGCCAGCCACTCATTGAGATCGGCATTCGCCCAATCGATCAGGCGTACAAAGTCGCCGCGCGTCTCGCCGTCCTTTTGGTATTGCACGGGTACGCCCGACACCAGCAGCTTGTGGAATTGCCTGTTCGCGGACAACAACACCGGCGTGCCCAACTCCAACACCTGTTTGAGCGCGTCGTCTCGTGCGACAGTCGGCACGTCCGGGTTCAGTCGTTCGATGGCCTCGCGCAACCGAACCGCGAGCACCACCTGCCGGTAGTTCGCCCGCTCCGGCACTGCGCCATCCGGCGCCATGTCCGGACCGTAGCGATGCGTGTAGCCGACGTCAGTCAACCAAGCGAGCGCTTCCTGTTCGAGTTGGTCTTCGGTCATGTCTCTTCAACCTATCAGGCAAATGTGCTCGTGCGCATTGGACAAAAGTGTCGCTTCTGGCTCTATGCCAACGCACCCGAAGCCACAGCCTTCTGGCGCTTCAGTTCGTCAAGCGTTTTTCCGGCGGGGTCTTTCCATTCGAGCCAGCCATTGGAGCTGCGGCCAAGCACAACGTCTGAGGCGCCGCTAGGCGAGCGAAACAACACGTCGCGCTGAAACACGTAGGCGCCGTTTTCCAAAACAAGATCACCTGCATCGATCAAACGCTGTCGATGCTTGCCCGGAGACAACGGGACGAGGCTCGGCACGATGTCGACACGACCTCGAGCACCCGCCAACACCACCATGCCCTCTTCGGTGTACTGGCCTGTCGCTTCGGCACCCGGCCCCTTGCAACGAAACAGAACCTGTGGCTCTGGATTCGTCTGCGTCACGGTCGGCACGCCAACGGCTTGCGATGCTTCTCGACGAACGGCAAGCGGCTCGAAGATCGGCTGCCCCAAGGTCGAAACCAATGTGCGGATGGTGTCGAAGATCTCCTGACAGTCCGCTTCCAGCGAAGGTGGCGTGTGCGGCTTGGACCCGGCATTTCCGTTCTCCACCGAATAGCGCTGGGCCACGTTGCTTGCTGAATGCTGCACCACTCCAGGTACATCGCATGCGTCTGCGTGAGGCTGTGCGTTAGCGATATAGCGACAAGCGCGCGATTCCAGAACTCGCGCTTCGGGTCCAGATCGTGCTCGTTGAGACGCTTGCCCACCGTGCCGGTCTGTCCTGCATACACAGACAGTTGATCTTTCTCTTCGTCATCGCCGATCAGGTAATAGACACCGACCTGCCGTGATTCGGGCATGAGGAGGAATTCGGGCAGGAGTGGGCGTGGCACTTCGATCATCTGCACGATGCTCGTCGTCAGGGCTGCGACTCTAATCCCTCTCGGATCACCTGCAGGCAGAAATATCTGGATGGTGCGGGGCCGCTGACTCATAAGCAATGCAATGTTTCAGATGATTAGAGAGTTTGGATCGATCACTTATGCGGCAACGAAATCGGGCAAGTTGCGCTCAATTTCAGGCAAACGCAATTGCCCAGATATCAGGCGCGGGAGAAGGGCGTCTCGGAGAGCTGCAAGGGTTTGAGCCTGCTTTTCGTTTTCGACCAGGCGATCAAATATAGATTCAGCAACTCGCATGAAGGCCTCGACGATAGGCGGCGGCGGCACAAGCACAGGGATGGGGCGGAATGCCTTCTTGCTGATCTCCATGAACGTCGAACCGTTGGCTCGCGCCTTGATAAGTTCCATGTTCTGCCGGCACCAGAACAGCAGGTACAACGGGGGCAACTGACCTCCCGGTAGCATGGCTATGTAGCCCTGATTGATGGCCATCGGAATTTCCGTCAACGCGAGATAGCCAATTGGCGCTCGGGACGACAGAAGAAGAGTTCGCCTTGGTAGAAGTCCTGAGCCGATCTTCGATAAGCCGGCCGGGCTCAACTTTCGCTCCGTGTTCAGCAATACCGGCGTTGCAAGCCCCGATAAATCTTTCGGGGTTGTCCACGAATGGACGCCTTCACTCCAGAAGGCCTCATTTTTGGTATCCGGCGTTGCGCCGCCAGCGGTTGACACTACGTCGCTGATCGGGGCGACCGTCCATCCTATCGGCACCGCCCCCAATTCCGTTACCTTTAATCCACTAGAGAAAAGTGACGCAGTAGTCTCATCCATGCCATCAGGGTCACGACCTTCCATCTTGGCGTGGACGGGGTCGAAATCAACAAACCACGATTTGAACAGCGCTTGGGCGATGGCGTCGAGCGTGGCGTTGGTTTCGCGCAGGAGGATGATGCGATCGTCTAGAGCTTCCAAGAAGTCCGCAATGCTGCGCTGCATCACCAAAGGCGGAACTCGAATGGAAAATTCTTTGACGAGCCGGGCGTTCAAATTTTGCTGAGCCCCGCCGTTTTTCAAGTCGACGAGATCGCTGTACCGTCCCATTAGGTAGTAATAGATGAACCGATAGTCAGCCCGATCCGGATCGATCAACAAGTTACAGCACGCTTGATTTGTAGTGAGCGGTACCTTATTGATCGCTACGCGACCCGCGGTGTCTCCGTTGCCATACATCGCAACAATGACGGAGTTAATCGGGACTAGCTTGACGGACGAGTTTTCGAATCCGAGTTGAGAGATGCACTGCTCGGTCTTAAAAATCTTCCCATAGTTCACTTCTTTGGTTCGTAGCCAAGGAATATCTCCATCGTAGAAGGCCGCGTTTGTTGAGGTCGGAGTACCCCCTGAAAAGACTTTCGTGCAGACTGACCCCACTGTGCTCACTGCCCACTCAGAACTCATATCCTAGTTCCCCTAATTTCTTCCGAATCGACAAGTCCAGCTCCAAACCCTTTGCCATCTGTTCACCCAGTCGCTCTGTGAGCTTCTGCATTTTTTCGGCGAAGGCTTCGTCGTCGTCTTCGACTTCTTCGGCGCCAACATAGCGCCCTGGTGTGAGCACATGACCATGCTGCGCGATTTCTTCAAGCGTGGCGCTACGACAGAAGCCAGCAACATCTTCATAGGCAGGCAGTGAACGATCACCGCGCCACGCGGCAACGGTATTCGCAATGCAGTCGATCACCCCATCGGTCAGTTCACACTGCACGCGGCTGATCATGGTGGCGAGCTTGCGGGCATCAATGAACAGCACTTCCCCCTTGCGAGTCGGTGCCTTCTTCTTCGTCAGAAACCAAAGGCACGCCGGAATCTGCGTATTGAAGAAAAGCTGCCCAGGCAACGCAACCATCACTTCAACCACATCCGCTTCGACCATCGCAGCACGAATCTGCCCTTCATTGTTCTGGCTGCTGCTCATGCTCCCATTGGCCAGCACGATGCCAGCACGGCCGGTGTCTGGCTTCATGTGGTGCAGCATGTGCTGCAACCAGGCGTAGTTGGCGTTGCCCTGCGGCGGATCGCCATACACCCAGCGCGCATCCCCTTCCAGGCTGCCGTGCCACCAATCGCTGATATTGAACGGCGGGTTGGCCAACACGAAATCGGCACGCAAGTCCTTGTGCTGATCGCGCACAAAGCTGTCGGCAGGCTCCTTGCCTAAATCGAAGTCAAGCCCGCGAATGGCGAGATTCATCGCAGCCAGCCGCCAGGTGGTCGGGTTGGCCTCCTGCCCGTAGATGGACACATCGCCGCGCTTGCCGCCGTGCGCTTCGATGAATTCCTCGCTCTGCACGAACATGCCACCTGAACCACAGCAGGGGTCGTACACCTTGCCGTGATGCGGTGCGAGCACGGCCACCAGCGTCTTGACGATGCTGCGCGGCGTGTAGAACTGTCCGCCCCGCTTGCCTTCGGCATTGGCGAACATTCCGAGGAAGTATTCGTACACTTGCCCCAGCACATCGCGGGCCACAGCCGCGTCTTCCCCGAAGCCGATGGTCGAAACCAGGTCGATCAGTTCGCCAAGCTTGCCGTCGGGCAATTGAGCGCGGGCATAGCGCTTGTCAAGGATGTTCTTGAGGCTGGGGTTCTCAGCCTCGATGAGCGTGAGCGCGTCATCGATGCGCTTGCCAATGTTCGCCTGCTTGGCCGCCGCGCGAATGCTCTCCCAGCGGGCAGCTTCGGGAACCCAGAAAACGTTGGCGGCGCGGTAGTAGTCGCGGTCTTCCAACTCGGCGGCCACGTCGTTGGGCGTGGCATTGGGCAGATGGTATTCATCGGCCGGGTCAGCAAAGCGCTTGATCAGCTCGGCATTGCGTGCCGCGAAGGTATCGGAGATGTATTTGACGAAAATGAGGCCGAGTACAAGGTGCTTGTACTCGGCGGCATCCATGTTGGCGCGCAACTTGTCGGCTGTGGCCCAAAGGGTTTTCTTGAAGGTTTCGATCATCTGGCTGGGCTGTCAGGCTCGCCGAGGGCGCCACGCGCCCTACCGGGAGGGGGAAGCGTAGCGCAAGAGCTCAAGCGCCTTATTTCTCCTTCGCCAGCCCCAGCTTGTCGATCACGGCCTTCTCGCGCACCACCGTGTCCTGCGCGAACTTGGTGTACGTCGCCGAGCTCATGTAGTTCGGCAGCATGTCGTAGCGCCCGAGCGAGGCCACGTAGCTCGGCTCTTCCATCGCCTGCTTGAAGGCGTCGTGCAGCTTCTTCACTACCTCGGGCGGCGTGCCCTTGGGCGCGCCGATGCCGAAGGGCGAGTTCTGCACCACGTCGTAGCCCAGCTCCTTCAGCGTGGGCGCGTCGGGGAACTTGGCCAGGCGCTTGTCGCCCCAGGTGTTGAGCACGCGCAGCTTGCCGGCCTCGACCTGCGGCGCGAAGCCGGTGCTGTCGGCGGCGGCCATCAGCTGGCCGCTGACCACGGCGAGCATCAGGTCGGCGCTGCCCTTGTAGGGCACGTGCTGCAGCTCGATGCCGGCCTTCTGCGCAACGATCTCGGTCGTCAGGTGCGGGCTGGTCAGCGTGCCGGTCGAGCCGTAGGTGAGCTTGCCGGGGTTGGCCTTGGCGTAGGCGACGAAGTCGGCCCAGGTCTTGAACGGGCTGTTGGCCGGCACCACGATGCCGAAGGCGTAGCCCGTGACGTTCAGCACGTACGTGATGTCCTTCAGCGGGTCCCAGTTGATCTTGGTGGTGTAGCCCAGGCGGAACACGCCGAGCGGGATCTGCGCGACGGTGTAGCCGTCGGGCTGCGAGGTCTGCAGCGCCTGCGCGGGCAAGGTGCCGCCGGCGCCGGGCTTGTTGTCGATGATCACCGGCTGGCCGAGGATCTTGCTCGCGTTGTCGGCGAGCTGGCGCATGGTGATGTCGGTCGGGCCGCCCGCGGGGAACGCGATGACCAGCTTGATTGGCTTGGCCGGAAAGCCCTGCGCGAAGGCAGCCAGGGGAGACGCGAGGCCGCACGCGGCAAGCAGCGTGGCGGCACGGAAGAAAGTGGAACGGCGAAGCATGGCTGACTGGATCCTGACTTGGGGAAGCGCCGATTGGGCCCCGCCGGCCCGCCGAAGGCAATCGGGGAGGCCCTGATTTCCCGCCCGGACAGAGGGGATTCGGCCGTTCCGAGTCGCCTGCGCGTCAGCAGCGCCGGCTACGCCTGCGCGAAGCCTTCGAGCACGTTCACCGCGTTCACGCCCACTTCGGCCACCGCGTAGCCGCCTTCGAACACGAACACGGTCGGCAGGCCCGCGCGCGCCAGGTCTTGGCCCATGCGCAGGTAGTCGTCGCTTTTCAGCTTGAAGCCGGAGATCGGGTCACCCTCGAAGGTGTCGACACCCAGCGAGACCACGAGCGCGCCCGCCTTCACCGCCGCGATGCGCGCCAGCGCCGTCTTCAGCGCCGCGCGCCACGCCGCGAAGTCGGTGCCGCGCGGCAGCGGCAGGTTGTGGTTGAAGCCCTCGCCCCTGCCCGCGCCGCGTTCGTCGGCATGGCCCAGGTAGTAGGGGTAGTCGGTCAGCGGGTCGCCGTGCAGGCTGGCGAAGTGCACGTCGTCGCGCTCGTAGAAGATGGCCTGCGTGCCGTTGCCGTGGTGGTAGTCGACGTCGAGCACGGCCACGCGTTCGATGCCCGCGTCGCGCAGCGCCTGCGCGGCCACGGCGGCGTGTTGATGAAGCAATAGCCGCCGAAGAAATCGGCGCCCGCATGGTGCCCCGGCGGCCGCGTGAGCGCAAAGGCCGCGCGCTCGCCGCCGATGACGCGCTGCGCCGCCGTCCACGCACAGGCGGCGCCGTG
>NZ_MOWM01000057.1 GCF_016082275.1 Variovorax sp. E3 | reverse complement strand
CCGCCTTCGCGGGCGCCTGGCCGCGGCCGCCAAGCCGGCAGCCGCGCCTCCCGCCGCACCGCCAGTGGCCGTTGCACCGCCCGCCTTCGTGCCCTCGGTGGCACCGCTGGACTTCGACCTGGACCTGACCACGCCGCCGGCACCCGCCCCCGCTCCGGCCGTGAACCACGCACCGGTCGGCGCCAGCCTGCCGAAGTCGGCCTACGCCCCCGCACCGACCACCGCGCGTCCCGCGGCGCCGCTGTCGAACGGCCACGCCGACACGCCCGTCGATCTCGAAAACGACTTCGACACGGCCCCTGGCGCGCTGACAGCCAACACCCGCCCCTCCACCCTGAGCCTGAGCGATGCGGAACACAACACCCGCCCCGCCATGCTGCGCAATGCGCTGCCGGCCGACTCGGGCTTCATCGAGTTCGACATGAGCGCGCTGGCCGGCCTGCCGGCCCGCTCGGTGGAAACCGCCAAGCCCGCGGCCGCCGCCCATGACGACGAAGGCGACGACAGCCCGCACGCCGTCAAGCTGTCGCTCGCACGCGAACTGCAGGCCATCGGCGACGTCGAAGGCGCCCGCTCGCTGGTCGAGGAAGTCGAAGCCGAAAGCGCTGGCGACCTCAAGTCGCAAGCCCGTCAACTGCTCGCCGAGCTGCGCTGAGCGGTTGTCGTTGCTGTTGTTCCCGTTCCTGAATTCGTGAGGCTGGCGCTCGGAATCCGCTACAACGGCCAGGCGTACGAGGGCTGGCAGAGCCAGCGCTCGGGCCGCACGGTTCAGGACAAGCTCGAGGCGGCCCTCTCGAAATTCGCCGCACAGCCCATCGGCACGCTGTGCGCCGGCCGCACCGACTCCGGCGTGCACGCGCTGATGCAGGTGGTGCACTTCGACACCACCGTCGAGCGCGAACCCTTCTCCTGGATGCGCGGCACCAACCGCTTCCTGCCCGACGACATCGCGGTGCAGTGGGCGCAGCCGGTGCCCGACGAATTCCATTGCCGCGCCAGCGCCCTGGCCCGCCGCTACCTCTACGTGCTCTCTCAGTCGCCGGTGCGGCCCAGCCTCGATTCGGGCCGGGTCGGCTGGTCGATGCATCCGCTCGACGGCGACGCCATGCGCGCGGCCGCCGCCCTGCTGGTCGGCCAGCACGACTTCAGCTCGTTCCGCGCCTCGGCCTGCCAGGCGCGCTCGCCGGTCAAGGACCTGCGGCGCATCGAGATCACGCGCGTGGGCGACGGCGAGCGCTGCCGCTGGCACTTCGAGTTCGAAGCCGACGCCTTCCTGCACCACATGATCCGCAACCTGATGGGCTGCCTGGTGCGCATCGGCCGGGGCGACGAGCGGCCGGAGTGGATTTCGCACGTGCTGGACGCCCGCAGCCGCAAGGTCGCGGCGCCCACCTTCTCGGCCGACGGCCTGTACTTCCTGGGCCCGTTGTACGACGCCAAGTGGGGTCTGCCGGCCGAGGCCACGCTGCAGACCGGCGGGGCTCCGTATGATGGCCCGCCATGACCGCGCCTTCTGTTTCCCGCACCCGCATCAAGATCTGCGGCCTGACCCGTGAGGCCGATGTGGACGCGGCCATCGAAGCCGGCGCCGACGCCATCGGCTTCGTGCTCTACGCCCGAAGCCCCCGCGCCGTGACGCTCGAACGGGCCGCCGAACTGGCCTCGCGCCTGCCCCCGTTCATCACGCCCGTGCTGCTGTTCGTCAACGAGGATGCTCCCAAAGTCATAGCATCGCTCGCAGCGGTGAAAGGCGCCGTCGCCCAATTCCACGGCGACGAGTCGCCCGAACGGTGCGAGGAATCGACCGGCCCCGGCCGCTTTCGCTACATGCGCGCGGCCCGCATTCCGATCGGGGATGCCGCAACGGCCTTCGACCTCGTAAAATACGCGTCCGATTACTCCCACGCCCAGGCCATCCTGCTCGACGCGCATGTCGAAGGTTATGGCGGTGGCGGCAAGGCATTCGATTGGTCACTTCTTCCACCCGCCGTCGACGCTCACCTCGTCTTGAGTGGTGGGCTCACACCTGCAAACGTGAGCGATGGCATTCGCATCCTGCGGACACGTTGCAAAACGCTGTCCGTTGATGTGAGCTCGGGCGTCGAAATCGACGGTCCCGGGAACAAGGGCCTCAAGGACGCCGGAAAGATCCGGCAGTTCGTCGCCGCCGTCAGGGCCGCCGACGCGTCCTTCTCAAGTTAGCCGCCGCAGCCGATCGATTCGGGCTGCGGCCCATCGATCGAGAACCATGCAAAGCAATTACCAGCAACCCGATGCCACCGGCCATTTCGGCAACTACGGCGGCACCTTCGCGAGCGAAACGCTCACCCACGCGATCAACGAGCTGCGCGACGCGTATGCCAGGTTCAAGGACGATCCGGCGTTTCTCGCCGAATTCCACTACGAGCTGAAGCACTTCGTCGGCCGCCCCTCGCCGATCTATCACGCCGCGCGCACCAGCCGCGAGATGGGCGGCGCGCAGATCTACCTGAAGCGCGAAGACCTGAACCACACCGGCGCCCACAAGATCAACAACGTGATCGGCCAGGCGATGCTCGCGCGCCGCATGGGCAAGCCCCGTGTCATCGCCGAGACCGGCGCCGGCCAGCACGGCGTGGCCACGGCCACCATCTGCGCACGCTACGGCCTCGAATGCGTGGTCTACATGGGCAGCCAGGACGTGAAGCGCCAAAGCCCCAACGTCTACCGCATGAACCTGCTCGGCGCCACCGTGGTGCCCGTCGAGTCGGGCAGCAAGACGCTGAAGGACGCGCTCAACGAAGCCATGCGCGACTGGGTCACGAACGTGGAAAACACCTTCTACATCATCGGCACCGTGGCCGGCCCGCACCCCTACCCGACCATGGTGCGCGACTTCCAGAGCGTGATCGGCACCGAGTGCATCGAGCAGATGCCGGCCATGCTCGCGGCCGACGGCATCACCGGCGAAGCGAGGGCAAGCAGCCCGACGTGGTGGTCGCCTGCGTGGGCGGCGGCAGCAATGCGATGGGCATCTTCCACCCCTACATTCCGTTCGCGGGCACGCGCCTGGTCGGCGTGGAGGCGGCGGGCGAAGGGCTCGACAGCGGCAAGCACTCGGCCTCGATCCTGCGCGGCAGCCCCGGCGTGCTGCACGGCAACCGCACCTACCTGCTGCAGAACGAAGACGGGCAGATCACCGAGACCCACAGCATCAGCGCCGGCCTCGACTACCCGGGCGTGGGCCCCGAGCACGCGTACCTGGCCGACATCGGCCGGGCCGAATACGTCGGCATCACCGACATGGAGGCGCTCGAAGCCTTCCACTACCTGTGCCGAACGGAGGGCATCATTCCCGCGCTCGAATCCAGCCACGCCGTGGCCTACGCCATGAAGCTCGCCAAGACCATGCGCTCCGACCAGTCCATTCTGGTGAACCTCTCGGGCCGCGGCGACAAGGACATCGGCACCGTGGCCGACCTGTCGGGCGTCGATTTCTACGACCGGCCCTCGATGCGCGGTCTGAGCGTGAAGGGAGGCAAGTGATGAGCCGCATCGACGCCACCTTCGCCGCACTGAAGAAAGACGGCCGCCGCGCCCTTGTTCCGTACGTCACCGCAGGCTTTCCGTTCGCCGACATCACGCCCGAGCTGATGCACGGCATGGTCGAAGCCGGCTCCGACGTGATCGAGCTGGGCGTGCCCTTCTCCGACCCGATGGCCGACGGCCCCGTGATCCAGAAGGCCGGCGAGGCCGCGCTGGCGCTGGGCATCGGCATGAAGCAGGTGCTCGCCATCGTCGCCACCTTCCGCCAGAAGGACACGACCACGCCCGTGGTGCTGATGGGCTACGCCAACCCGGTCGAGCGCTACGACCTCGTGCACGGCAAGCACGCCTTCATCCGCGACGCGGCCGCGGCCGGCGTCGATGGCCTGCTGGTCGTCGACTACCCGCCCGAGGAATGCGAGGCCTTTGCCGCCGACCTCAAGGCAGCCGGCATCGACCTGATTTTTTGCTCGCCCCCACCAGCACCGACGAGCGCATGGCGCAGGTCGCGCGCATGGCCAGCGGCTACGTGTACTACGTGTCGCTCAAGGGCGTGACGGGCGCGGGCCACCTGGACAGCGAGGCCGTCGGCCAGATGATTCCGCGCATCCGCCAGCACGTGAGCATTCCGGTCGGCGTGGGCTTCGGCATCCGCGACGCGCGCACGGCGCAGGCGGTCGGGTCGGCCGCCGACGCGGTCATCATCGGCACCAAGATCATTCAACTCATCGAAGACCAGCCCCGCGAGAAAGTCGTGCCGGCGGTGCGTGAATTCCTCGCGGGCATCCGCGAGGCGCTCGACGCGCTGCCCGCCGCCACGGCCAAGAACGCGGCTGGTCGATAATCACCGCCAACACAAGGAGCCCCTTATGAGCTGGCTTGAAAAACTTCTACCCGCCAAGATCGCACAAACCGACCCGTCCGAGCGCCGCCAGGTGCCCGAGGGCCTGTGGATCAAATGCCCCGCCTGCGAGACCGTTCTGTACAAGACCGACCTCGAGCACAACCAGAACGTCTGCCCCAGCTGCAGCCACCACCACCGCATCGGCGCCCGCGCGCGCCTGGACGCGTTCCTCGACGCCGAGGGCCGCTACGAAGTCGGCCAGGAAGTGCTGCCGGTCGATGCCCTGAAGTTCAAAGACAGCCGCAAGTACCCCGAGCGCCTGAAAGAAGCGCTCGAGAACACCGGCGAGACCGACGCGCTGGTCGTGCTGGGCGGCTCGGTCCACAGCATCAGCGTGGTCGTGGCCTGCTTCGAGTTCGAATTCATGGGCGGCTCCATGGGCAGCGTGGTCGGCGAGCGCTTCGTGCGCGGCGTCGAGACCGCCATCGAGCAGAAGGTGCCCTTCATCTGCTTCACCGCCACCGGCGGCGCGCGCATGCAGGAAGGCCTGCTCTCGCTGATGCAGATGGCCAAGACCAACGCCGCGCTCACGCGCCTGGCGAAGAAAGGCCTGCCCTACATCAGCGTGCTGACCGACCCGACCATGGGCGGCGTGTCGGCCGGCTTCGCCTTCGTGGGCGACGTGGTCATTGCCGAGCCCAAGGCGTTGATCGGCTTTGCCGGCCCGCGCGTGATCGAGTCGACCGTGCGCGTGACGCTGCCCGAAGGCTTCCAGCGCGCCGAGTTCCTGCAGACCAAGGGCGCCATCGACTTCATCAGCGACCGCCGCGAGTTGCGCAAGACCATCGCCAGCACGCTGGCCATGCTGCTGCGCCAGCCGGCCGACGCGGTCAGCTGAGCGAGCACTTACCGCCAGCCAATGCAAAAAGGCCCGGGTGCGATGCACCCGGGCCTTTTTTGCTTGCGAGCTTCAGAACGTCAGCTGGTAGGCGAACACGAGCAGGTTGCTCAGCACGATCGCCACCACCTGCAGCACCACGATGGCGGCCAGCGGCGACAGGTCGATGCCGCCGATCAGCGGAATGAAGCGCCGGAACGGCCGCACCATCGGCTCGGCCAGGCGCGAGATCAGGTCGAGCAGCATCGGCGAGGCGCCCGGAATCCACGACAGCACCGCGTACACCACCAGCAGCGCCGTCAGGCCCGAGACCGCGAGCTGCATCAGCCCCACCAGCGACACCAACGGCAAGGTCGCGATACGCCCGAGGTTGCCGATCAGCAGCCAGAGCAGCAGGAACTTCACGAGCACCAGCAGCCACGCCGCGATCAGGCTCGCGAGGTCCCAGCGCTTGACCGACGGCACGATGCGCCGCAGCGGCAGCACGATCCAGTCGGTGATGGCGAACACGAAGCGCCCCAGCGGGTTGCCGAAGGGCACCCGGTGGTACTGCATGTAAAGACGAAGCAGGCAGGCGCCGCCGAGCAGGCCGACGATCACGTCGAGGAGGAACGAAGGAATCTGATAGAGCATGGGGCGCAGCCGTGAGCGGAATGCGATGATAGCCATGCAAGGTTCTTCGATGACGACACAACCCCTTTTGCATTCACTGCCATTGTTCCCGCTCGGCACAGTCCTGTTTCCGGGCGGGCTGCTTCCATTGCGCATCTTCGAGGTCCGTTACCTCGACATGATCGGCAAGTGCCGCAAGGCCGACGCACCCTTCGGCGTGGTGAGTCTCACCAGCGGCAGCGAAGTGCGCAAGGCCGGCGCCGACACCGAGAGCTTCGCCGGCATCGGCACGCTGGCCGTGATCCGCGAATTCGAATCGCCGCAGAGCGGCCTGCTGCAGATCGAGTGCGTCGGTACGCAGCGCTTTCGCGTGCGCCAGACCGAGCTGCAGAAGCACGGCCTGTGGGTGGCCGAGGTCGAGGCCGTGAACGACGACATCGCGCTCGAGATCCCCGACGACCTGAAGCACACCGCCACCGCACTGCAACGCCTGATCGACACGCTGGAAGAACGGCGCCGCGCGCAAGGCGAATCGGTGCGGCTACCCATCGGCGCCCCCTACCGGCTCGACGACTGCGGCTGGGTGGCCAACCGCTGGTGCGAGCTGGTGCCGATGCAGCTCGAGCTGCGGCAACGGCTGATGGAACTCGACAGCCCGCTGATGCGCCTGGAGCTGGTGAGCGATCTGCTGGCGCGCACGGGCATCACTGAATAGGCAGCTACATTTTTTGTAGCGCTTTGCGCAGGATTGGCGGGCACTTGGGGCCCGCCGTCGTTCAAACCCGATGGGCTAAAATGCCAGCCCCGCGCACGCTCCCGGTTGCGCGCCACCCGCCCCCCATGTCCGATCAAAAGACCCCCACGCCTCCTCCGACGCCTGTCGACGAAAACCAGCTCATCGCCGAACGCCGCGAAAAGCTCAAGCTGCTGCGCACGGCGCAGGTCGAGGGCAAAGGCGTTGCGTTCCCCAACGACTTCAAGCCAGGCCACCGCGCCGCGGCACTCGCCGAGGCCCATGGCGCCACCGAAGCCGAAGCCCTCGAAGCGCAAGCCGTTGCCGTGAGCGTGGCGGGCCGGATGATGCTCAAGCGCGTCATGGGCAAGGCCAGCTTCGCGACGCTGCAGGACGCCACCAGCCGCATCCAGCTCTACGTCACGCGCGATGCCGTGGGCGAAGAGCTCTACGCCGAATTCAAGCGCTGGGACCTGGGCGACATCGTCGGCGCCGAAGGCACGCTGATGAAGACCAAGACCGGCGAGCTGTCGATCAAGGTCACGCAGTTGCGCCTGCTCACCAAGAGCCTGCGCCCGCTGCCCGACAAGTTCCACGGCATGGCCGACCAGGAGCAGAAGTACCGCCAGCGCTACGTCGACCTGATCACCGACGAATCGGCCCGCGTGCGCTTCACCGCGCGCAGCAAGGCCGTGAGCGCGCTGCGCGAGTTCATGGTGGCCAACGACTTCCTCGAAGTCGAGACGCCCATGCTCCACCCCATTCCGGGCGGCGCCAACGCCAAGCCCTTCAAGACGCACCACAACGCGCTCGACCAGGAGATGTTCCTGCGCATCGCGCCCGAGCTGTACCTCAAGCGCCTGATCGTGGGCGGCTTCGAGCGCGTGTTCGAAATCAACCGGAGCTACCGCAACGAGGGCATCTCGGTGCGGCACAACCCCGAGTTCACGATGATGGAGTTCTACGCGGCCTACTGGAACTACCGCGACCTGATGGACTTCACCGAGACGCTGATCCGCACCATCGCCGACAAGGCCGTGGGCACGCAGCAGCTCACCTACGGCGGCAAGGCGGTCGACCTGACGCAGCCCTTCCAGCGCCTGACGATCCGCGAAGCATCCTGAAATACACCGAAGCCGAGGGCGTGGCCCAGGGCGTGGACGACGCCGCCTGGCTCATCGCCGCCCTGCGCAAGATCGGCCTGAGCGAAGAAAAGGACAAGCTCTCGCAGCGCAGCCTTGCCAGCCTGCAGGTGATGTACTTCGAGGAAACCGTCGAAGAGAAGCTCTGGCAGCCGACCTTCATCATGGAGCATCCGACCGAGATCTCGCCGCTGGCCCGCGCCAACGACGAGCGCCCCGAGGTCACCGAACGCTTCGAGCTCTACATCACCGGTCGCGAGTTCGGCAACGGCTTCAGCGAGCTGAACGACGCCGAAGACCAGGCCGCGCGCTTCAACGCCCAGGTCGCGGCCAAGGACGGCGGCGACGACGAAGCCATGTTCTACGACCACGATTTCGTGCGCGCGCTCGAATACGGCATGCCGCCCACCGGCGGCTGCGGCATCGGCATCGACCGCCTGATGATGCTGCTGACCGACTCGCCGAGCATCCGCGACGTGATCCTGTTCCCCGCCTTGCGCAGGGAATCTTGAGCGTGTCGTCACCGTCGTCGCTGCCGACGATCGGCATCGACTTCGGCACCTCCAACTCCGCCGTGGCCTGCCGGGTCGACGGCGTCGCCCGCCTGTTGCCCATCGAGGGCGCGGCCACCACGCTGCCCACCGCGATCTTCTTCAACGCCGAAGACCGCACGACGCACTTCGGCCGCGAGGCCGTGGCGCTTTACCTGGCGGGCTACGAAGGCCGCCTGATGCGCTCGCTGAAAAGCCTGCTCGGCAGTCCGCTGATGCAGGAAAAGACCGCCATCTACGACGGCCTGGTGAGCTTCGAGGACATCATCGCGCGCTTCCTGCACGAGCTGGCCCATCGCGCCGGCAAGGAGCTGGGCCGCAAGCCCGAGCAGGTCGTGATCGGCCGCCCGGTGCACTTCGTGGACGACGACAGCAAGCGCGACGAACGCGCCGAGCAGAGCCTGCGCGTCGCGGCGCGCGCGGCGGGCTTTCGCGACATCGCGTTCCAGCTCGAGCCCATTGCGGCCGCCTTCGACTACGAGCAGCGCATCACCAAGGAATCCGTGGTGCTGATCGTCGACATCGGCGGCGGCACCTCCGACTTCACGGTCGTGCGCGTGGGCCCCGAGCGCGCCAGGCACGACGACCGCAGCGGCGACGTGCTGGCCACCACCGGCGTGCACATCGGCGGCACCGACTACGACCAGCGCCTGAACCTGGACCGCGTGATGCCCCTGCTGGGCTTTCGCCACCACGGCCCGCAAGGCCGCGAAGTGCCCAGCGGCGTGTTCTTCGACCTGTCGTCGTGGCACCTGATCAACTGGCTCTACGCCGCCAAGGCCACGCGCCAGGCGAAGGACCTGCGCACCAGCTACGTCGACCTGCGGCTGCACGACCGGCTCATGACCGTGCTCGAAGAGCGCCATGGCCACCGCATCCTGGCGGCCGTGGAGCAGGCCAAGATCGATGCGTCGGTCGGCGACGTGCCGGCCACCATCGACCTGTCGTGCGCCGAGCCCGGCCTGGGCGCGGTGCTGTCGCCTGAAGACATGGTGCAGCAGCTCTCCAGCCAGTTCGACGACGTGATCGCATGCGCCCACGCCTGCGTCAAGCGCGCGGGGCTGCGCAGCAACGACCTCGACGCGATCTACCTGACGGGCGGCTCGTCGGCGCTGCGGCCTTTCCAGCAGGCGCTGCGCAGGAGCTTCGCGGGCGTGCTGCTGGTCGAGGGCGACCTGTTCGGCGGCGTGGCCGCCGGCCTGGCCTGCTCGTAGCCCTATGACGCCGCTGCGCTACCTCGCGGGCTACGCCCCGACGCTGCAGCAAAGCGTGCGGCAGCTCATCGACGCGAACAGCCTGGGCGCGCTGCTGAGCAAGCGCTACCCGGACGGCGTGCACGGCATCCGCAACGACAAGGCGCTCTACGACTACGTGAACGAGCTCAAGAGCGACTTCATGCGCAACGCCTCGCCGCTGTCGAAGGTGCAGTTCGACAACAAGCTGCATGTGATCCGCAACGCGCTCGGCACGCACACCACGGTGTCGCGCGTGCAGGGCGGCAAGCTCAAGGCCAAGCGGGAGATCCGCGTGGCCAGCCTGTTCAAGGACGTGCCGC
The DNA here is from genome assembly GCF_016082275.1 of Variovorax sp. E3. Lineage (GTDB taxonomy): Bacteria > Pseudomonadota > Gammaproteobacteria > Burkholderiales > Burkholderiaceae_C > Variovorax. Next base: position 31,369 of record NZ_MOWM01000057.1, on the reverse strand, counting down.
TGGCGTGGCTGCGCATGATCGCCGTGCACGAGCTCGCGCACATGAAGGAGCGCGACCACGACAAGGCCTTCTATGCGCTGTGCACGCACATGGAGCCCGAATACCAGCAGCTCGAGTTCGACTTGCGGCTGTACCTGACGCATCTGGATTCGGGCGGGGAACGGCTCTGGTTGGTGCCGGAAGGCGCAAGCGGCACGGGCTGGAACGCTTCCGAGACACAACCGTAAACTTTTCCCGCAAGTGCCGTGCCGGGTGTGGCGCGGTGCGTGGATTTGCGCGGGGGCAAGACTACACTGCGCGCTTTCCGAGCAGAGAAACACCCATGTCGCATCCCCAGCAGCTGTTCTTCGTCGGTGGCATCAAGCAGTTCCTCGGCGAGTTCTTTCAGCAGAAGAAGGTGCTGGAAATCGGCAGCCTCGACATCAATGGCTCGGTTCGAACATTTTTCGAGGGCTGCGAATACGTCGGCCTCGACGTGGGTGAAGGCAAGGGCGTCGACCTCGTCTGTTACGGCGAGGACCATGGCGCCAAGGCGAACGAATTCGACGTGGTGATTTCATGCGAGGCCATGGAGCACAACCCAGGCTGGCGCAAGACCTGGCTCAACATGCTGCGGGTGGTCAAGGAATCGGGCCTCGTGGTGATGACCTGTGCGTCCACCGGCCGCAGGCAGCACGGCACGGTCGAGTACACGCCGACCGATTCTCCGCTGACCATGGAGAAGAACCAGAGCTACTACCGCAACCTGGTCGAGGACGACTTCAAGGCGATCATTCCCTGCGACGCGTGGTTCTCCGTGTGGTCGTTCTACTGCGACCACACGAGCCACGACCTCTACTTTTTCGGCCTGGGCAAGGACGCGTCTCCAGAGGCGATCCAGAAGGCGACCGAGCTCCGGGCCGCGCTCGCCGACTACTATCACAAGCGCAACGTCCTGGGCCTTCAATAGGCGAGGAACGCGGTGACGACGGTACCGCTTCACTTCACCTCGCTCGCGGAGCCGCACATGGTCGGCGACGTGGTGAACACCTTCGTCATCGCCGCCAGGAAGCTGGGCCACGAGGTGAGCACGGAACATGCGGCCTTGCGCCAAGACGCCGTCAATGTCGTCTGCTTCGCGCACCACCTCGCGCCCGAAACCCTGCGAGGCATGGACGCCGACTGCATCGTGCTGAACTTCGAGCAGCTCGTCGCGGGCTCGCAGGCTTGCAACGACGGCTACCTGGCATTGCTGCGTGAACACTACGTATGGGACTACAGCCAGCACAACCTGGCCCGATATGGCGAACTGGGCATTGCCAACGGCCACCACGTTCCGCTGGGGTACGAGGAAGAGGCTGCGCGCAATCTGCGCCCTGAAGATGTATTGCCCGAGGCCGCTCAGGACATCGACGTGCTGTTCTTCGGCTCGCTGAATCCGCGACGCTCACACGTCATCGATGCCATGCGAAAGAAGGGCTTGCACGTGGCCTGCAACGACAACCAGCTGTGGGACAGCGCGTACCGCGACCAGATGATCCGACGCGCGAAGCTGGTGCTCAACATGCACTTCTTCGACAACTCCCGCATCGTCGAACTCCCCAGGCTTTCGCTGTTGTTCAGGCAACGCAAGGCCGTGCTGTGCGAGCTCTACGCGGACAGCGAGATTTTCTACCCGGAGCTTCGGCAGGCGATGGCGGGCGCCGCCTTCGATGACCTGGCCGACATGGCCGTGCTGCTGATGAGCGCCCCGCAATTGCGCCAGCGGCTCGCGCATCAAGGCTTCGAGGCCTTCAGCCGGCGAAGCCAGACGGCAGTGCTGGGGCCCGCGCTCGACGAGTTCTTCACATGGCGAGCGGACACCCTGAGGGCGGCCTCCCGCCCCTGATCAGTCGGCCGCGAAGAAAGCGGACAGCTCGCGCGCCAACGCCTCGACCTCTTCCTGCGACATGGTCTCGATGGCCTGCGACGCCCGCAGGTTCTCGGTGTCGCGGATGCTCTCGATCAACGCATCGCGCGAACCCGCGTCGTGGTGCAGATGGAACATCGGCACCGCAATGGAGTGCCAGCGCAGGCCCAACCGGCTTGCGCGGCGCAGGAGTTCGTCGTCTTCGCCGCCCCACCCTTCCAGGCGCGCGTTGTAGCCTCCCACCCGGATGTACTCGTGCCGCTTGAACAGCACGACGCCGCCGTTGGCATTGGAATACAGCACGCTCGCGTCCGGCGGAAGCTGTTGCGGATCGAGTGAGGTGAAACGGGCGTAGTCGGGCGCGGTCATAAAGCCCTGCTTGAGCTCGCCGGTCACATTGATGACGCTCCAGTAGGGGCACAGCACGTCGCTTTCCTTGCCGTCGAGCAAGGCGTCGATGCAGCCCCGCAACGTGGCGGGCTGCGCGATGGAGTCGGCGTCGTGAAAGCAGATCACCGGGCTGCGAGCCAGCCGAACGCCCATGTTGTAGAGCATCGACTTCGGAAACGGCCCCTCGTGATGGATGAAGACATGCCGGATCTTCGGGTCGCGCAGCCGCTGCCAGTCGAAGCGCGGCGCCGGCGCGGCTTCCATCAGCCACAGCCTGTAGTCCGTATAGGTGTACGCCAGATGCGCCAGCACGGCGTACAGGTTCTCGCGCCGCTCTTCGGTCGCCTCCCTGTACGACACGATGACGTCGACACCACGAAGAGAAATCTTGTCGACTTCCGTCATGAAACAAGTCCCCTCACAAAGGGCGGAACATCACGACGTTGTGCTCGTCGATCGGTTCCTTGTAGCGCGTATCGCGGATCGTCAGGTCGACGGGCTGCTTGCGGCCGTTGGAGTGCTCATTGAAGATCGCCGCGCCATTGACCGCACTCACGACCTCGGCCAAGCCTGGCCCCGCCCAGTTGTCATGCCCCCTGAGCAGATAGAAATGCATCACGCCGCACTGCTGGTGCGCCCAGTAGTCGTGCCACGCGAAGGAGTCGGGGCGCCAGAGCGAGTTGTGGCCTTCGAAGAAGATCGGGCGGCTCATCGGCATGCACTCCGGCGTGGAAATGATGAGATAGCGCGACCGGTAGTTGAGAAACTCCAGCAGGTCGCGGCCCTGCGAATGAAGCATGTGCTCGATGACGTCGCCCAGGATCACGACGTCATAGAGGTCGCTGCTGCGCTCATACAGCTTGTCGGCCGTGATCGGCAAAATCTGGTGGTAGCCCACCTCGCGCAATTGAGGAAATGCCGCGTCATCGCACTCCAGCGCCGTCAACTCGCATTCAGGCACGATGTTCTTGAGCAGGGCGCCGTATTTGCCGCCGCCCGCGCCGATGTCCAGGATGCGCCGGGGATTGATCGTCTTGACGACATGTTGCGTCAGGCTGTCGAAGGTGAGCCACGATTCGCCGATGTGCGCCATGAAATCCCCCTGTGGCTGCTTGATTGACAGCGTTTGAATGTACAGGAAGGCTCCGGCAGCCTATGGGCCGCATTTGCCAGCTTTTTCGCAGATCCGCCGATTGACTGCGCCGGCCGCTGGCGCAGCCGGGTGCCTTCAGATGTCGAGCATTCGCCTCGCATCGCGATAGCCGCGCGAAGCGACGAGCGCGTCCCAACCCGGCGCCGCATCCCGCGGCAGCAGTGCCAGCCGGCGCGCCTCGCTGGCCGCATCGGGCTGCCAACGCCCGGCGCGTTCGGCCGCTTCGAATCCGCCCAGAAACTCGTCGAGCAACTGTCCGTCGCCGATGCTCTGGTTGCACAGCAGAGCCACGTCGCATCCGGCCGCCAGTGCCGCCAGCGCGGCGTCGGTGAAGCTCAGCAGTTCGCCGTCGATGTAGCGCCCGGCTTCCATGCTCAGGTCGTCGCTGAAGACCGCGCCGTCGAAGGCGAAGCGCTGCCGCAGCACGGCCTTGAGCCATTTCGACGAGAAGCCCGCCGGCCGCTTGTCGACCTTCGGATAGATCACGTGCGCCGGCATCACGGCGGTGAGCGTGCCGGCCAGCCAGTCGTAGGGCCGCGCATCGTCGGCCAGGATGTCCTTGAGGCTGCGCTTGTCGACCGGGATCTCGACGTGCGAGTCGGCCGTGACGAAGCCGTGCCCCGGAAAGTGCTTGCCGCAGTTGCGCATGCCCTGCTGCAGCATGCCGTGCATGACGCTCTTGGCCAGCAACGCCACCACGCGCGGGTCGCGGTGAAAGCTGCGGTCGCCGATGACGCCGCTGCCGCCGTGGTCGAGGTCGAGCACCGGCGCAAAGCTGAAGTCGACGCCGCAGGCGCGCAGTTCGGCCGCGAGCACCTGGCCGGCGGCCGTCGCAGCCTGGGTGGCGCGCATGGCGTCGCGCATCCACAACTCGCCCAGCGCGCGCATCGACGGCAGGCGCGTGAAGCCGTCGGTGCGAAAACGCTGCACGCGGCCGCCTTCGTGGTCGACGCAGATCAGCAAGTCGGGCCGGATGGCCTTGATCTCGGCGTTGAGGGCGGTCATTTGCGCGCGGTCCTGCCAGTTGCGCGCGAAATGGATCACGCCGCCGACCAGCGGGTTGGCCAAGCGCCGGCGGTCGGCGTCGTTGAGTGCGGTTGCCGCCACGTCGATGATCAGCGGCGCTTGGGGGCGAGCAGCAAGCTCGGGGGTCGTCATACCTTCTCCACCACCACGAAGCTCGCGGCGTATTCGGTTTCATCGGTCACGGTCACGTGGGCCGTGAGGCCCTGCGCCTCGAACCAGTCCTTCAGCTCGCCATGCAGCACGATGACGGGCTTGCCGCTGCGCAGGTTGGCGATCTCGCACAGGCGCCAGCTCATCGGCATGCGCATGCCCAGCCCGATGGCCTTGCTGAACGCCTCCTTGGCGGAGAAGCGGGTCGCGAGGTAGCTGAGGCCGCGCTTGGGCCAGCGCGCGCTGCGGGCCTGCCAGACGGCGAACTCGGCGTCGCTCAGCACCTTGCGGGCGAAGCGTTCGCCCTGGCGCTCGAAGGTCGCGGCGATGCGACGCAGGTCGCAGATGTCGGTGCCAATGCCGTAGATCATGCGGCGCGGGCGTTCACTGGGCCTCGCTGATGCAGCGCAGGTAGTCGCGGGTGGTCGCGGCGTAGCCGAGTTCGAGGGCGTCGGCCACGAAGGCGTGGCCGATCGACACTTCCTGCACGCCGGGCACCGCGCGCAGGAACGCCGTGAGGTTGTCGCGGCTCAGGTCGTGGCCGGCGTTGATGCCCAGGCCGGCGGCCTGGGCCGCGCGTGCCGTGTCGGCATAGCGCTGGAGCACGGCCTGTTCGTCGGGCGTGCCGCGCGAGGCGGCATAGCCTTCGGTGTAGAGCTCGACGCGGTCGGCGCCCACGGCCTTGACGGCGGCCATCATCTCGGGAATCGGGTCCATGAACAGGCTGACGCGCACGCCCAGCGCCTTGGCCTCGGCGATCAGCGGGCGCAGGCGCTCGGCGTCGTCGGGGAAGGTCCAGCCGTGGTCGCTGGTCGACTGGGTTTCGCTGTCGGGCACGAAGGTGGCCTGGTGCGGCTTCAGTTCGCGCACGAAGTCCATCAGGTTCTGGAACGGGTTGCCTTCGATGTTGAACTCGATGGCGGGCCAGTCCTTGGCAAGCAGCGCGGACAGGTCGCTCACGTCGTGCGCGCGGATGTGGCGGGCGTCGGGCCGGGGGTGCACGGTGATGCCCTGCGCGCCGGCGGCCAGGCAGGCCTGGGCGGCCTTCACCACGCTGGGAATGCCCAGGTGGCGCGTGTTGCGGACCAGGGCGACCTTGTTGAGGTTGACGGACAGCGAAGTGGCGTTGCCTGGAGTGCTCATAGTGCTTGCAGATCTCTCATCATTTGCCGCGTGCGCAGCGTGGACACGCCGCAATGGTAGTTGAGCAAGGCGCGCAACTGGTTGCGAAGGGCGCTGTTGCTGCCGGCATTCATGGTGGCTATTTCACGCAAGGTGGCGGTGAACGGGGCGCGGTCGTCGAGCACGTCCTGCAGCGCCTGCCAATCGGCGCCGGTCAGCGCGGCTTCCGGGCCGGTCGCCTGGCGCAGCCCGGCCTCGGGCACGAGGCTGTAGCGCACCTTGGCCGCGAGCGGCTCCAGCGTGAGGGTCTGCACGTCGAGCGACGGCAGCAGGCCGACACCGCGCAGCAGCAGCAGCTCGAAGGCGCGCAGCGCCGCGGCCTGGGTGGCCGCCTGGGCGCCGGCATGCTCGCTGGCCAGCACCTGCACCACGCCGGCGTAGGCGTCGAACAGCGCTTCGTGCGCGTCGTCGCGCGCCAGCAGGCGCAGCAGCAGTTCGTTGACGTAGTAGCCCGACATCAGCGACTCGCCGGTCGGCATGACATGGCCGCCCATCCACTCGGCGCCCTTGAGCGTGCGGATCTCGGCGTCGCCGCCGTAGCTGACCTGCAGGGGTTGCAGCGGCAGCAGCACCGGCCGGAAATTGGAACTCGGTCGCTTCGCCCCCTTGGCCACCAGCGCGATGCGCCCGTGGTGCCGGGTGAAGACCTCGAGGATCAGGCTCGACTCGCTCCAGTCGTAGCGATGGAGCACATAAGCCGGCTCGTGAGAGACACGGTGGGCAGCGGCCACTTCATTCGTAGCCGAACGAACGCACGCGGGCTTCGTCGTCGGCCCAGCCGGAACGCACCTTGACCCACAGTTCGAGGAACACCTTGGCGTCGGCCAGCTTCTCGAGCTCGACACGGGTTTCCATGCCGATGCGCTTGATGCGCTCGCCCTTGTCGCCGATCACCATGGCCTTGTGGCCGTCGCGCTCGACCACGATGGTGGCGGCGATGCGCAGCAGGCGCTTCTGGCCCTTTTTCTGGGGCGGCTCTTCCTCGAACTTGTCGATGATGACGGTCGAGGTGTAGGGCAGCTCGTCGCCGGTCAGGCGGAACAGCTTTTCGCGCACCAGCTCGCCCGCGAGGAATTTCTCGCTGCGGTCGGTGAGCTCGTCCTCGTCGTAGAACCAGGGCTGCTCGGGCAGGTACTTCTCGCAGATGCCGAACAGGCGCTCGACGTCCTTGGCGTTCTTGGCCGACATCGGCACGAACTCGGCGAAGCTGTGCTTGGCCTGCATGGTCTGCAGCCAGGGCGCGATGTCGCCGCGGCGGTGCACGTTGTCGAGCTTGTTGGCCAGCAGCACGGTCGGAATGCCCTTGCCCAGCAGCTTGAGCACGCGCTCGTCGGCCGGGGTGAAGCTGCCGGCCTCGACCACGAACAGAATCAGGTCCACGTCGCCGACCGCGCCCTGCACGGTCTTGTTGAGCGACTTGTTCAGCGCGTTGGCATGCAGGGTCTGGAAACCCGGCGTGTCGACGAACACGAACTGCGTGGCGCCCAGCGTGCGCATGCCGGTGATGCGGTGGCGCGTGGTCTGCGCCTTGCGCGAGGTGATGCTGATCTTCTGGCCGACCAGCGCATTGAGCAGGGTCGACTTGCCCACGTTGGGCTTGCCGACGATGGCGATGAGGCCGCAGTGCTGGGGGCCGCCGGGCGCCGGGGCGCCTGCGTCGTCTTCGGGTTCCGCTACGGAATTGATAGCTTCGTTCATTGTGATTTCACGCGGCGCCGCGTGCCTTGAGCCGGATCAACATGGCGGCCGCGGCAGCCTGCTCGCCGGCGCGGCGCGAGCCGCCGATGCCGCGTTCGCGAAGGCCCAACTCGGGCACCTCGCACTCGACATCGAAAGTCTGCTTGTGCGCCGCGCCCAGTGTGGCGGCCACGCGGTACACCGGCAGCTTCATTTTGTGACCCTGCAGCCATTCCTGCAATTCGGTCTTCGGATCTTTCGCGGCGGCTTCCATGCGCGGGTTGATTTCGACCGCGTCGTAGAGCCGGTGCACCAGCGACTGGGCGGCCGCAAAACCGGCGTCGAGATAGACCGCGCCGATCAGCGCTTCAAGCGCATCGGCCAGGATCGACGGACGGTTGGGTCCGCCCGAGCGGGCTTCGCCCTCGCCCAGCTTGAGCAGCGGCGACAGCGCCAGCCCCACCGCCAGGCGGTGCAGGGTGTCCTGCTTGACGAGGTTGGCACGCACGCGCGACAGGTCGCCCTCGGGCAGCGCCGAGAGACGAATATAGAGCAGGTGCGACACCGCGAGGTTCAGCACCGAGTCGCCGAGAAACTCGAGGCGCTCGTTGTGGTCGGCCGAAAAGCTGCGGTGCGTGAGCGCGAGCTGGAGCAGCCGCGGATCGGAGAAGGTGTGCTGGAGACGCGCCTGCAGCGCGACGAGGCTGCCGTCCACCTTTTTGTGCGCCGCGTTCAGCGGGTCTCGCCCTTGTACTTGAGCGTCAGGTAGGCCGGGCCGAACAGCGGGATCTCGCGCTCGTAGGCGTACGAGACGACCACCTTGTCGCCGACCTTCTTGATGTCCAGGTCCTTGCCGCTGACCGACTTGAAGTCGTCGATGGCCTGGGCACGATCGAAGATGGCGCGCACTTCGGGCACGGTGGCGCCTTCCTTGGCCTTGTTGGCGGCCTTGTCGATCGCCTGCCATTCGATCAGCGTCGGAATGACCTGCGCGACGACCACGCCCACGCAGGCGAGCACGACCGCGACGAACACCAAGCCGATGAACGAAATGCCGCGCTGTTGCGACGCCCTGCTACGGACAGACCGATGTGTTCTCATGCCCTCTTACCCCTCGAACGATGCCGACGATTGTTTATTGAAACGGACCGATGCGACCCAGATCGCCAAAGTTCATCCAGACGAAGAACGCCCTGCCAACGATGTTCTGGTCGGGAACGAAGCCCCAGAAACGCGAGTCCGCCGAATTATCGCGGTTGTCGCCCATCATGAAATACTGGCCGGCGGGCACTTTGCAGACCACGCCTTCGACCGAGTAGCGGCAGTTTTCGCGGCCCGGGAAGTCGCTGGCGCCGGGCACGAAGTTCGGTGCGGCGTCGTCGTTGAGGATCTTGTGCTTCTTGCCGCCGAGGTCTTCGGTGAACTGCTTGAGCAGTCGCATCGACTCGCCGTCCAGGTAGTCGGCGTCCGCTTCCTTGGACACCGGCTGGCCGTTGATCATGAGCTTCTTGTTCAGGTACGACACCTCGTCGCCCGGAATGCCGACCACGCGCTTGATGTAGTCCATGCTCGGCTTGGGCGGGTAGCGGAACACCACCACGTCGCCGCGCGCCAGTGGCGTGCCGTCGGTGATCTTGGTGTTGATGACCGGCAGGCGCAGGCCGTAGGTGAACTTGTTGACCAGGATCAGGTCGCCGGTCAGCAGCGTGGGCATCATCGAGCCCGAGGGAATCTTGAAAGGCTCGTACAGGAACGAGCGCAGCAGGAACACCACCAGGATCACCGGGAACAGGCCGGCGGTCCAGTCGAGCCACCAGGGCTGCATCAGCAGGCGCTCACTGGCCTTGGCGTCGGCGGAGTCGACCTGCTTGATGCCCTGCCCGGCCAGCCGCTCGTTGCGTTCGGCCAGCGAGGCCTCCAGCTTGGCGGCGGCCTGCTCGCGCTTGGGCAGGAAATAGAAGCGCTCGGCCAGCCAGTAGAGGCCGGTAACGACCGTCGCCAGGAACAGCAGCAAGGCGAAGTTGCCTTCGATCGCACCGAAATACCAGGCACCGACATAGGCGGCAAAGACCGCGAGGACCAAGGAGGTGAGGAATGCCATTTTTTGATCAGTCTTCGACTTGCAGGATGGCGAGGAAGGCCTCTTGCGGGACTTCGACGGAGCGATCTGCTTCATTCTTTTCTTGCCCGCTTTCTGCTTCTCGAGCAGCTTCTTCTTGCGGGAGATGTCGCCGCCGTAGCACTTGGCCAGCACGTTCTTGCGCAGTGCCTTGATTGTCTCACGCGCAATGATGGTGACCCCGATGGCCGCCTGGATCGCCACGTCGAACATCTGGCGCGAAATGATCTCGCGCATCTTCGAGACCACGGCCCGGCCGCGGTACTGCGACTGGCTGCGGTGCACGATGATCGACAGCGCATCGACCTTCTCGCCGTTCAGCAGGATGTCGACCTTCACCACGTCGGACGCGCGGTACTCCTTGAACTCATAGTCCATCGAGGCGTAGCCGCGGCTCACCGACTTCAGCTTGTCGAAGAAGTCGAGCACGATTTCGCCGAGCGGCATTTCGTACGTCAGCATGACCTGGCGGCCGTGGTAGGCCATGTTCATCTGCACGCCGCGCTTCTGGTTGGCCAGCGTCATGACGACGCCGACGTATTCCTGCGGCATGTACAGGTGCACGGTGACGATCGGCTCGCGGATCTCGGCCATGCGCCCGACGTCGGGCATCTTGGACGGGTTCTCGACCATGATCACTTCGCCGTCGCTCTTGACCACCTGGTAGACCACGCTCGGCGCGGTCGTGATCAGGTCCTGGTCGAACTCGCGCTCCAGGCGCTCCTGCACGATCTCCATGTGCAGCAGGCCGAGGAAGCCGCAGCGGAAACCGAAGCCCAGCGCCTGGCTCACTTCGGGTTCGTAGCGCAGCGACGAATCGTTGAGCTTGAGCTTCTCGAGCGCGTCGCGCAGCGAGTCGTACTCGCTGGCTTCGGTCGGGTAGAGGCCCGCGAACACCTGCGGCTGGATTTCCTTGAAGCCCGGCAGCGCTTCGGTCGCGGTAGCTGCGGCGCCACCGGTGCCCGGCTTGATGAGCGTGACCGTGTCGCCGACCTTGGCGGCCTGCAGTTCCTTGATGCCCGCGATGATGTAGCCCACCTCGCCCGCTTCGAGCGAAGCGCGCGGCTCGTTGGCCGGCGTGAACACGCCGACGCTGTCGGCGTTGTACATCGCGCCCGACGCCATCATCTTGATGCGCTCGCCCTTCACGAGGCGGCCGTCGACCACGCGCACCAGCATGACGACGCCGACGTACGGGTCGAACCAGCTGTCGACGATCATCGCGCGCAGCGGGCCGTCGGCGTTGCCGCGCGGTGCCGGCATCTTCGCGACGATCGCTTCGAGGATGTCGTCGATGCCCACGCCGGTCTTCGCGGAACATGGAATCGCGTCGGTCGCGTCGATGCCGATCACGTCTTCGATCTCGGTGCGCGCGTTGTCGAGATCCGCGTTGGGCAGATCGATCTTGTTGAGCACGGGGATCACTTCGACGCCGAGGTCGAGCGCGGTGTAGCAGTTGGCCACCGTCTGCGCTTCGACACCTTGCGATGCATCGACGACGAGCAACGCACCTTCGCATGCGGACAGCGAGCGACTCACTTCATACGAGAAGTCGACGTGGCCCGGCGTGTCGATCAGATTAAGGTTGTAGACCTTCCCGTCGCGTGCCTTGTAGTGCAGCGCGGCGGTCTGTGCCTTGATGGTTATCCCACGCTCTTTCTCGATGTCCATCGAGTCGAGCACCTGCGCCTCCATCTCGCGTTCCGCGAGGCCGCCGCAGCGCTGGATCAAACGGTCTGCGAGCGTCGACTTGCCATGGTCGATGTGCGCAATGATCGAAAAAATTTCTGATGTGATTCATCAACGGGAACGCTTAAGTACTTGAATTGGCTTGTGCGCAGACTGGCACGGCCAAGAAAAAAGGGCGCGTCTTCTGGAGACGCGCCCTGAACCAACAAGCAATGGCAACTGCAGTAGTTGGGACTTCATTGTAGGCAAAAAGGGAAGCACGTACATCCGGGAACAGGGTCCAAAGGGGTCGTTGCAGGTCCACAACATCAAAGATACAAACAGGTTATCCACAGGATCGGTGGAGCACTTACTGAACAACTTGTGGGCGATCTGTGGAGCACCGGTGGACTGCTGTCTGACATCTCGCATCGTGAAGGTCAGGGCACTCCTTATGCGCTGACCAGCGATCGCGAGTGCCCTATTCTACCGAAATCCGTCCTTAGGCCTTTTTATAAGTTAGTGAACGCAAACAAATTTAAGCGCTTCAGGGCCCGGAGATTTTTTTCAGGCCCGGCCCCAGAACGTCGTAAACACCTCAAAAAACGGCCCCAAACCCGACTGCCGGGTGGGGCCACTTGACGCCAGCGTCAGATCAGCGTGCGGGACGGATCAGGGCGTACTGCGCCCAATCGCCACGCCGGAACAGCACGCTGAGCGCCTTGCTCTTGTCGGCTTTCCCAATGGCGGACTCGAATTCGCGGGTGTTCGCCACGTCCGAATTGCCCACCGCCAGGATGATGTCGCCCTCGCGCAGGCCCGCGCGTGCCGCGGCATCGCTGGCGGTGTCGACCTTCACGCCGCCCTTGAGCTTGAGCTCTTTCTTCTGCGCGTCGGTGAGGTCGCTCACGGCCAGGCCGAGTGACTTGGCGGCAGCGGAAACCGACGGTTTGGGCGCCGGTTCGTCGCGGTCGGCTGCACGCTTGGCGGGCTTGTCGGGCTCGATCTCGGCGATGGTCACGTTGAGGTCGCGCGAAGCACCGCGGCGGAACACGGTGAGCGTGCTCTTGGTGCCGGGCTTGGTGTTGCCCACGAGGCGCGGCAGGTCGCTCGGCTTCTCGATGGGCTTGCCGTCGAACTTGGTGATGACGTCGCCCGGCTCCACGCCGGCCTTCTCGCCCGGCGATCCGGCTTCGACGCCGCGCACCAGCGCGCCCTGCGCCTTGCCCAGGCCGATGGCCTCGGCCACGTCCTTCGTGACCTGGTCGATCTGCACGCCGATGCGGCCGCGCGAGACACGGCCCGAGGTGCGCAGCTGGTCGCTCACGCGAATGGCCTCGTCGATCGGGATCGAGAACGAGATGCCCATGAAGCCGCCCGAGCGCGAATAGATCTGGCTGTTGATGCCGACCACCTCGCCGCGCATGTTGATCAGCGGGCCGCCCGAGTTGCCGGGGTTGATGGCCACGTCGGTCTGGATGAACGGCAGGTATTCGCCGGTGTCGCGCTGCTTGGCGCTCACGATGCCGGCGGTGACGGTGTTCTCCAGGCCGAACGGCGAACCGATGGCCATCACCCATTCGCCCACGCGCAGCTTGGAGATGTCGCCGACCTTCACGGCGGGCAGGCCCGTGGCCTCGATCTTCACGACCGCCACGTCGGTGCGCTTGTCGGCGCCGACGATCTTGGCCTTGAACTCGCGCTTGTCGGGCAGCGTGACCAGCACCTCGGAGGCGTCCTCGACCACGTGCGCGTTGGTCATGACGTAGCCGTCGGCCGTGAGGATGAAGCCCGAGCCGACACCGCGCGGACGCTCTTCTTCCTGCGGTTGCTGCGGCCGGTTCGGACGCGGGGTCGAGCGCGGTGCGCCCGGTGCCGGCTGGCCGAAGAAGCGGCGGAAGAACTCCTGCATCTCTTCGTCCATCTCGCCGTTGCCGCCGCGCGGCGTGACTTTCTCGACGGTGCGGATGTTGACGACGGAGGGGCCGACCTGATCGACCAGGTCGGTGAAATCGGGGAGCGTGCGCGTCTGCGCGTGGACGGACTCCACCGGCAGGAAAGCGGCGCCCGCCGTCACTGCAAGCGCGACAGCCAGCAGACCGGAACGAAGCTTGTGTCCCTCGACTTTGAAGATCATCGGTTTTCTTTCAAAAGAACAGAGCGGCTAAAACAGGTGCTATGAGTCTGCGCCACGGGCTTGGTTCAGCGCAACTGGCAACCGGGGCTGAACTGGCGCTTGTTCGTGGCAAATCGATCAGCGGGTGCGCGCAAGACTCTGGGCGAAGGCATTGAGCGTCTGCTGCGGCACTTCGCCGACGGCCGTCAGCCACCAGTCGCTGGCAGGCTCGGGCAGGCGCCGGCGGATCGCATTGGTGGCGCCGATGGTCAGCACGCCGTCGCGCGGCGCGCGTGCCGCGTCATAGCGCTCGATGAAGAGCGACACCGAGGCCAGGCCGTCGGAGAAGGTCCACTGGACCGTGGTCGCGTCCTGCGGCTTCTGCTTGGCACCGCTGCCGCCGCTGTTGCTGTTGCTGTCGCCGGCCATGGGGCGGCGGAAGAAGCTTCGGGGCTTGAATCCGGCGACAGGCGTGCTGAGCGTCCAGCCCTCGTCCTGCGCGCTGGAGCGTTCGAGCTCGAGCTTCTCGATGCGGTAGCCCGAGGTGTTGGCCATCATCTGCGCCAGGGCTTGCGGCTTCACCGGCGCGTCGAGCTGCAATTCGGAGAACGCCGACTGCTCCACCACGCGCGCGTCGCTGTCGATGGTCTGCAGCTTCACCACCAGGCCCGAGCGGCGCTCGCTCCAGATGCGGTAGCCGTAGCGCAGGCCGTCATGCGGCACCAGTTGCACCACGTCGGCGTCGAAGCCGGCCACGCGGTCCTTGCCGATCGCGCGCACGTCGTAGAACTCGCCGATCGACGAATCGGGCTTGTCCGGAAGATTGGGAAAAAGATCGAGGTTTTCGCGCTTCTCGACCTTGACGACCTTCGCCTCGGGCAGGAAGGTCATGACATTGCGGTTGCGCCGGAAGGTCGAGCGCGGCGGCCCCGACAGGGCCTCGATGCGCTCGATCTGATGGTCGCCGTCGCGCACGTGCCAGATGCGCGCGCTCGACAGATCGCCGCCCGGCGCCGACACCACGAAGGTGCCCACGTAGTTGCGCTGCCGGGCGCCGGCGTGCATGCGCTGCAACCACTCGGTGACGCTCATTGCCGGCGGCTCGTCCGTCTGGGCCGTGGCCGCGCTCTTCGCATTCGCTGCGCCTGAACGGGTCTGCGCGGTGGCGACCTGCGCAAGGCAAAAAGCGGCAAACACAAGCGCGCAGGCGCGTGCGGAGATCGGCATCTGAACGGTCATTAGAGGCGGGCGGCTAAGGGCGCGCGATCAGCGCGTGGGTCCCTCGAAGGTGGCGTTGCGCAGGAAGCCCGAAGGCATTTGCGAAGCACCGCCGGCTTGCTGGTGCGCTTCGAGCAATTGGTCCAGCCGCGGGTCGCGCAGCATGACCTGCGGGGCGCCGTTGCCGACGATCACGCGAGTCGGCGTCAGCGTGGCGTTGGCGGCTTGAGGGCCGCCTAGCGCCGCTGCCGCCAGCACCGAGTTGACCGCCGGTTGCTGTTGTTGCTGGACCGACGCGATCTGCGCGCCGGGCTGTTGAATCGCGGCGCCGTTGCCGACCAGCGTCCAGCCGATGGCGGCCACCGCCATCAGCGAGGCCGCGCCGGCCACCAGCTTCCAGCGGAACACCGGCTCGTTGGCGGCCTCGGCCCGGCGCTGCACGGGCAGCGCGACGGGCGCGGCGACCGGCGCCGCCACGGGCGCGACCACCACGGGCTCCGCGGCCAGCCGCTGCTGGAAGCGCGCGAGGAAAGCCGAGGTGTCGCTGCACGGCGCATGCGAACCCGAACGCAGCACATCGCCCACCACGTGGTAGGCATGCCAGGCCGCGCGCGATTCGCCGTCGGTGCCGATCGCATCGATGGCTTGTGCGAACGCGTCGCCCTGCAAATGACCATCCGCAAGTGCGGACACCTGTTCCCGAACCGTCATCGTCTGATTCATTTCATTCACCTGCTTACTTACCAACGTTTGCCGGACTGGTTGTCCAGCATCGGCTTGACCCTGGCCGAAATGGCCTCACGCGCCCGAAAAATACGCGAACGCACCGTGCCGATAGGGCAATTCATGACCTCGGCGATCTCTTCGTAACTCATGCCCTCGATCTCGCGCAGCGTGACCGCCTGGCGCAACTCGGCGGGGAGCGCGTCCATGGCCGCTTCGACGGCACTGGCGATTTCGTTGGCCGCCAGGACCGATTCGGGGGTTTCGTCGGTGGTTGGTTCGTTTCCGGGACGGTAAGTTTCATCGTCGTCCTCAGAAGAAGGCCTGAGGGCCGCTTCGGAAACGGTCGGATCGCGCTTCATGTCCACCAGCGCCTTCTTGGCGGTGTTGACGGCGATCCGGTAGAGCCAGGTGTAGAACTGCGCCTCGCCGCGGAACTGATGCAGCGCGCGGTAGGCGCGAATGAAGGTTTCCTGCGCGATGTCCTCGATCAGGTCGACGTCGCGCACCATGCGCCCGATCAGGCGCTCGATGCGGCGCTGGTACTTGATGACCAGCAGCTCGAACGCCTTCTGGTCGCCCGCGACCGTGCGCTGCACCAGCTGGAAGTCGACCTCGCCCGGACGCGGCGCTTCCGCGGACGCGTCGGTCAGGCCGGATTCCGGCGGCACAGGCGGCGGAGAAGTGGTCATCGACGAAGGCTCAGGGCGCGTCGGCCGGGGCCGTCGGGCGCCATGTGTCGCCCGCGGGTGCCGCGGACGGGGGGCGCGAATATACCGCACGGCGCACATCGCGCCAGCGCTGCGGCATGGCCCGCTGCTCGATCCAGATCCAGCGCCGCGCGCGGCCCGGCTCGGTGAGGCGCAGCAGCATCAGCGACTGGAAATCGAGCGCCACCAGCGCCCGCGCGCCGTGCACGGCGCGCGTCGGATCGGCGCCGGTCAGCGTCCAGTGAAGGCCATCGAAATGCAGAACGCCCGCGCCGTCGCGCCGCAGGCCGAAGCCCGCCGCGACACCCGCGAACACGACACTGAGGACCAGCAACAGCTGGCGCCATCCGGCGCTATCGAAGAGATAGCAGGACGCGCCCGCACAGCAAGCGCCCAAGGCCCACAGAAAAAGAAGAATCCGGGTGGCGCCGCGCGAGCGCCCCACCGGATAGTTCACCGATGGCGCGCTGTGCATGAAAGAGCAATGCTCAAGCGCGCTTGAACACCAGCGTGCCGTTGGTGCCCCCGAAGCCGAAGTTGTTCTTGACCGCGACGTCGATCTTCAGATCGCGCGCCTCGTTGGCGCAGTAGTCGAGATCGCACTCCGGATCCTGGTTGAAGATGTTGATGGTCGGGGGGCTCTTCTGCTCGTGCAGCGCCATGACCGTGAACACCGATTCGATGCCGCCCGCGCCGCCCAGCAAGTGGCCGGTCATGGACTTGGTCGAATTGACGACGAGCTTCTTCGCGTGGTCGCCGAACGCCAACTTGACCGCATTGGTCTCGTTGAGGTCGCCGATCTGCGTCGAGGTGCCGTGCGCGTTGAGGTACTGGACCTGGTCGGCATTGACGCCGGCATTGGCCAGTGCCATGGCCATCGAGCGGCGGGGGCCGTCGACGTCGGGCGCGGTCATGTGGTACGCGTCGCCCGTCAGGCCGAAGCCCGCGACTTCCGCGTAGATCTTGGCGCCGCGCGCCTTGGCGTGTTCGTACTCTTCGAGCACCAGCACGCCGGCGCCCTCGCCCAGCACGAAGCCGTCGCGGTCCTTGTCCCAGGGACGCGAAGCCGTGGCGGGGTCGTCGTTGCGGGTGCTCAGCGCGCGAGGCGCGGTGAAGCCGCCGATGCCGAGCGGGGAAATGGTCGACTCGGCGCCGCCCGCGATCATCACGTCGGCGTCGCCGTACTCGATCATGCGTGCCGACGTGCCGATGGCATGAAGGCCGGTGGTGCAAGCCGTGACGACCGCGATGTTCGGGCCCTTGAAGCCGTACTTGATCGAGACGTGGCCCGAGATCATGTTGATGATCGACGCCGGCACGAAGAACGGCGAAATGCGGCGCGGGCCGCGGCTCGCGTATTCGCCGTGCGTCTGTTCGATCATCGGCAGACCGCCGATGCCCGAGCCGATGTTGCAGCCGATGCGCACGGCCTTTTCATAGGTCAGCGCTTCGCCGGTCGGCAGTCCGCTGTCCTGCACCGCCTGGATGGCGGCGGCCAGACCCAGATGAATGAAGCGGTCCATGTGACGCGCTTCCTTCTCCGAGATGTATTGGGTGATGTCGAAACCCTTGACCTCACCGGCGAACTTGCAGGCGAAGGCGCTTGCATCGAACGCGGTGATGTTCGCAATACCCGACTTCCCGGCCAACAGGTTGGCCCAGGATTCAGTTGCGGTGTTTCCGACAGGAGCGATGCAACCGAGTCCGGTCACGACGACGCGGCGTTTGGTCATGCCGGCAAACCTTTCTGGAAGCGCTGAACAGTTGCCTGTCGGCGCGTGCGGTTCAAATAAAAGCCGCCGGCCGCAGTTGCAATCTGGTCAGCTGGCCTATCAGGCCTTTTGATTCTTGGTGGCGTAGTCGACGGCGTTTTGCACCGTGGTGATCTTCTCGGCATCTTCGTCGGGAATTTCGATGCCGAATTCGTCTTCGAGTGCCATCACGAGTTCGACCGTGTCGAGCGAGTCAGCGCCGAGGTCGGCCACGAAAGCCTTTTCATTCGTCACTTGGGACTCTTCCACGCCGAGTTGCTCGGCGATGATTTTCTTGACACGTGCTTCGATATCGCTCATTTGGTTCCCTCTGAGGGTTGTAGGTAATCGGTGGATTTTAGCCGGGCGCATTGTGGCATTTGCCGTGCACCCGGTGCGGGAAAGATTGCGCCTTGCGGCTACATGTGCATGCCGCCGTTGACGTGCAGCTCCTGCCCCGTGACGTAGGACGCCTGGGGCGATGCGAGATAGGCCACCGCGTGCGCGATGTCGGCCGGCTTGCCCAGGTGGCCCAGCGGGATCTGCTGGAGCAGCGCCTGTTGCTGGGCCTCGGGGAGGCTGGCCGTCATGTCGGTTTCGATGAAACCGGGCGCGACGCAGTTGACCGTGATGTTGCGGCTGCCGAGTTCACGGGCCAGCGCGCGGGTCATGCCCGCGACACCCGCCTTGGCGGCCGCGTAGTTGGCCTGGCCTGCATTGCCGGACGCGCCCACCACGCTGGTGATGCTGATGATGCGGCCGTAACGCTGCTTCATCATCGGGCGGATCACGGCGCGCGAGAGCGAGAAGACGGCCTTGAGGTTGGTGTCGAGCACCGCGTCCCAGTCGCTGTCCTTCATGCGCATGGCGAGCGTGTCGCGCGTGATGCCGGCGTTGTTGACCAGCACGTGGATCGCGCCGTAGGCCTTCACGATTTCGTCGATCAGGGCCTCGACGGCGGCGCCGTCGTTCACGTCGAGCGCACGGCCGCGGCCGTCGTAGGCGCTCAGGGCCGAGGTGATCTTGGCCGCGCCGTCGTCGGTGGTGCCGGTGCCCACGACCTTCAGGCCGCGCTGTGCCAGCTCCAGCGCGATGGCCGCGCCGATGCCGCGCGTCGCGCCGGTGACCAGGGCGACTTGCCCTTCGAATTTGGGAATGCTCATAAGAAAAAGTATCGGGCCTTGCCTGCCGTTCAGCCGGCGAGCGATTGTCGGGTGTCCGCGAGCGTGGCCGGGTCGTACACCGACGCGGCTTCCAGATCGGGGGCGATGCGCTTCACCATGCCGGCCAGCACCTTGCCGGGGCCGCACTCGATGATGGCGGCTACACCGCGCAGTTTCAAGGCCTGGACGCTCTCGACCCAGCGAACCGGACCGGCCGCCTGGCGCACCAGGCGTCGCGGATGCGGTCGGCATCGGTCTCGACGGCCACGTCGATGTTGTTGAGCACCGGAATCTGCGGCGCCGCCAGCGTGAGGGATGCCAGCTTTTCGCGCAGCGCCTCGGCGGCGGGCTTCATCAGGCTCGAATGGAACGGCGCCGACACCGGCAGCAGCAGCGCGCGCTTTGCGCCGTTGGCTTTCAGCAGCTCGCAGGCCTTGTCGACGGCGGCCTTGCTGCCGGCGATCACGGTCTGCATCGGGTCGTTGAAATTCACGGCCTCGACGATTTCGGCGCTGCCCGCGCCGAAACTGGCGGTGGCTTCCGCACAACCCGCAACGACCTTGCCCGACTCCATGCCGAGCACGGCAGCCATCGCGCCCACGCCCACGGGCACGGCCTGCTGCATCGCTTGCGCGCGAAAGCGCACCAGCGGCGCGGCCTGCGCCAGCGTCAGCACGCCGGAAGCGACCAGTGCCGAGTACTCACCCAGCGAATGCCCGGCCACCACGGAAGGCGTTGCACCGCCTTCGGACAACCAGGCGCGCCAGGCGGCCACACCGGCCACCAGCATCACGGGCTGGGTGTTGGTGGTGAGCGCCAGCGCTTCCTTGGGGCCGTTCTTGATCAGCGCGCCGACGTCTTCGCCCAGCGCTTCGGATGCTTCGCGCAGGGTTTCGACCACGGCCGGGTGATCGCCCCAGCCGTCGAGCATGCCGACAGCCTGCGAGCCCTGACCAGGGAAAACAAAAGCAAAGGATTTCATTGTTTATGCGTTGTCTCGCATTGCGGCCGCCCTCTTCAGGGCAGCGCAACACACACTACAGATTCAATAGCACCGCGCCCCAGGTGAAGCCGCCGCCCACGCCTTCGAGCATGAGCGTTTCGCCTTTCTTCACCTTGCCGGAGCGCACGGCCTCGTCGAGCGCCAGGGGAATCGACGCGGCGGACGTGTTGCCGTGCTCGTTCACCGTGACGATGAGCTTTTCGCGCGGAAGCTTCAGCTTCTTCGCCGTGCCTTCCATGATGCGGATGTTGGCCTGGTGCGGAATGAGCCAGTCGATGTCGGCTTCGGTCTTGCCGGCCTTGGCCAGCGTGGCGCGCGCCGCCTCTTCGAGCACGCGAACCGCGAGCTTGAAGACGGCCTGCCCGTCCATGTGCAGCAGCGGCGTGCCCAGCACGTTGCCGCCCGACACATGGCCCGGCACGCAAAGAATGCCGACATGCTTGCCGTCGGCATGCAGGTCGCTGGCCAGGATGCCGGGCTCTTGACTGGCCTCGAGCACCACCGCGCCCGCGCCGTCACCGAACAGCACGCAGGTCGTGCGATCGTTGAAGTCGAGGATGCGCGAGAACACTTCGGCGCCGACCACCAGCGCACAGCGCGCGCTGCCGGTGCGGATCATCGCGTCGGCCACGGTCAGTGCATAGACAAAGCCGCTGCAGACCGCCTGGACGTCGAACGCCGGGCAGCCGGCAATGCCGAGCTTGTGCTGGAGGATGGCGGCCGACGACGGAAACACCATGTCGGGCGTCGAGGTCGCGACGATGATCAGGTCGACGTCGCTGGCCTTGCGGCCGGCGGATTCGAGGGCATGCCTCGCCGCTTCGTAACCAAGATCGCTGCTGGTGACTTCCGGCGCGGCGAAATGCCGCGCGTGGATGCCGGTGCGCTCGACGATCCACTGGTCGGAGGTTTCGATGCCGCGTGTCGCCAGTTCCTTGGCGAGATCGTCGTTGGTCACGCGGCGTGGGGGCAGATAGCTGCCGGTGCCGGTAATGCGTGAGTAAGGGGTCGTCATCAAACGTGAAGGGCCGTCGCGTCGACCGGCGCCGCCGGTTCCTGCCGCGCGAGCAAAGGCGCGGCGTGGGCGATGCGGGCCCGCACGCGATCGAGCAGGTTGTTGCGAGCGGCATCATAAGCGCGATCCAGCGCATGGCCGAAAGCCACTTCGTCGGCCGAGCCATGGCTCTTGAAAACCAGCCCGCGCAGGCCCAGCAGGGCCGCACCGTTGTACCGACGGTGATCCAGGCGACTTTTGAACGCTTTTAGAACCGGGTAGGCAACAATTGCAGCCACCTTGGTGAAGATGCTTCGCGAGAATTCGACGCGAATGAACTCGCCGATCATCGAAGCCACGCCTTCGCTGGCCTTCAACGCCACATTTCCGACAAAGCCGTCACAAACAACGATGTCGGTCGTGCCCTTGAAAATATCGTTGCCTTCGACGTTGCCGTAGAAGTTCAGATCTTTCGAGTTGGCAGCCGTACGCAGCAGTTGGCTGGCCTTTTTGATCGTTTCGCTGCCCTTGATGGCTTCTTCGCCAATATTGAGCAGTCCGACCGAAGGCGCCTCGTTGCCCGTCAGTGCCGACACCAGGGCAGAGCCCAGCACGGCAAATTGCAACAAATCTTCAGCATCGCAATCAACGTTCGCGCCCAGGTCGAGCACGGTCGTCGCCCCACCCTTCACATTCGGAAGCTGGGGCGCAATGGCCGGACGGTCGATCCCGTCGAGCGTCTTGAGCAGGTAGCGGGCAATGGCCATCAGCGCCGGTATTGCCGGCCGAAACGGCCGCCTGAGCAGCACCGTCCTTGACCTGCTGGATCGCGACGCGCATGGAAGAGTCTTTCTTCTTGCGCAGGGCGATTTCAATCGGATCGTCCATGCCCACGACTTCGCTGGCAGCGACGATGCGGGCACGTGGATGCGCGGCAAACCCCGCCAGTGCGGCAGGCGCGCCGACCAGCAACAACGAGGCCTCGCTGTGCCGCTCGAGAAACGCGCGGCAGGCCGCGAGCGTGACGCGCGGCCCATGGTCACCCCCCATGCAATCCACGGCGAGCGTGATTGCGGCGGGCGCAGCAGTGGATTCGGGAGAAGAAGGCGTAGCCATCAAAACAAAGGCCCGACGCTACAGCAGAAGTAGCTTCGGGCCTTGGCCTTGGGATGCGAGATCAGGCTTCGGACTTGTTCTTGAGCACCTGACGGCCACGGTAGAAACCGTTGGGGCTGATGTGGTGACGCAGGTGCGTTTCGCCGGTGGTCGGTTCCACGGCGATGCCGGGCACGACCAGCGCATTGTGGGAACGGTGCATGCCGCGCTTGGAAGGCGACTTCTTGTTTTGCTGGACGGCCATGATGGCTCCTGGACTGTTAGGTGAGTGATGGGATGCGGGCTCAAGCGGTGGCAATGAAGAAGGATGGCTGGCATCCCTTGATCTGCATTGCTGCTCACGGCGGCGCGCGCGAAGCCCATGATTATAGCCCAGCCTGAGGAAAAGGGCTACTTACCCTCTTCCGACCCGTCTTCGGGCTTGCGCGAACGCAACGCTCCGAGCACGGCAAACGGGTTGGGCTTGGATTCTTCGGCGGCCTGGAAGTCTTCGTCGCTGGACGACAGCTGCACGGGCACGGGGCACACGTCGTGCACGGGCATGACGGGGATTTCCATCAGCAGCTCGTCTTCGATCAGGGCGTGGAGGTCGAAGTCGCGGCTGACGACGAGCAGGTCTTCGTCCGACTCCTCGTCTTGCGCCTCGGCGGTGGCTTCGTCGGCCACGAAGCGGAACCAGCGGTCCACCGACAGCACGGTGTCGACTGGCGTCAGGCAGCGCTGGCAGACCAGCGGCACGACGGCTTCGGCCTCCAGGTGCAGCCAGGGCACGGCCTTGCCGTCGGCGCCGGGGCGCTCTTCGCCGCTGGCTTCCCAGTTGACCACCGCGTCGGGCGCGGGCGCCGCCAGTTCGGCGCTCAGGCGCGCGTAATCGGGAACCGGGTCAGCGGCATCGAGGGTCGCGCCGGCGGCGGTAAAGCCGGGCACGTTCAGCCGTTCGGGGGCAAATTCTCTCTTCATTCACGCCAGTCTAGCGCGCCGAGCGCCTCACCGTCATGGTGCGTGCCTGAGGATTCCGGACGACTCACGCACAATCGTCCCATGCAACGCCCCGTGATCCTCGCCTCCACCTCGCGCTATCGCCGCGAACTGCTCACCCGCCTGCGACTGCCCTTCGACGTGCAGTCGCCCGAAGTCGACGAAACACCCCTGCCCGGCGAAACACCGCAGGCCCTGGCCATTCGCCTGGCGCTGGAAAAGGCCAACGCCGTGGCCGCCCGCTTTCCCGAAGCGGTGGTCATCGGCTCCGACCAGGTGGCCGACCTCGCCGGTGAAGCGCTGGGCAAGCCCGGCGACCATGACCGCGCCACCGCCCAACTGCGCCGCATGCGCGGCCAGACACTGATCTTCCAGACCGCCGTGGCCGTCGTCTGCCACGCCAGCGGCTTCGTGCAGCGCGACATCGCGCCCGTGCGCGTGGTGTTCCGCGACCTCAGCGACGCCGCCATCGAACAATATCTATTGGCGGAGCAGCCCTACGACTGCGCCGGCAGCGCCAAGAGCGAAGGCCTCGGCATCGCGCTGCTGAGCGCCATCGACAGCGACGACCCGACCGCGCTGGTCGGCCTGCCGCTGATCCGCACCTGCCAGATGCTGCGCGCCGCGGGGGTCGAACTGCTGTGACTGAAAAAGGCAAGCTCTACCTCGTCCCCGCGCCGCTCGATTTCGGCTGCGACGTCCAGGCTCCGCTGCAGGACGCCCTGCCGCTGGGCACGCTGCAGGCGGCCGCCGGCATCACGCACTGGATCTGCGAAAACGCCAAGTCCGCGCGTGCTTACTTGAAGCGCATCGACGCCGTGGCGCCGCTGGCCGCGCCGCTGCAGGCGCAGGCCATCCAGGAACTGCCGCGCGAAGTGCACAAGAAAGGCGATCACGCCGGGCAGTTCGACGCCCGCCCGCTGCTGGCCGCCGCGCTCGAAGGCCACGACATCGGCCTGCTGAGCGAGGCCGGCATGCCGGCCGTGGCCGACCCCGGCTCCTCGGTGGCGCGCGCCGCGCACGACCTGGGCATTGCCGTGGTTCCGCTGACCGGTCCGGTCTCGCTGCTGCTGGCGCTGGCCGCGAGCGGGCTCAACGGCCAGAACTTCGCTTTCGTCGGCTACCTGCCGCAGGACGCCGTCGAGCGCCAGACCCGCATCCGCGAACTCGAGGCGCTGGCGCTCAAGACAGGCCAGACGCAGCTCTTCATCGAAACGCCCTATCGCAACGCGGCGCTGCTGCAGGCGCTGATCCAGACCCTGCAGCACAACACCCGCCTGGCCGTGGCGCGCGGCCTCACGCTGGCCACCGCCCATGTGCGCAGCGAAACGGTGAAATCCTGGCGCGCCAAGGCGCAAGCCACGACAGACGAACGCCTGCCCGCCGTGTTCGCGATCGGCCGCTGACATGCTGGCCGTTACCGCAGCCACGCGCTGGGCATCGCGCGCGCAGTTCTTTTCCGCCGGCTTCATCTTCGCGACCTGGGGCGTGCATGTGCCCACGGTCAAAGCGCACTACGGCATCGACGAGGCCCAGCTCGGGCTGGCCATGCTCGCCGCCGGCGCGCGCGATGATCGGCCTGACCAGCGCGGGCCGCTGGATCGGGCGCCATGGCCCGCGCCGCGTGGCCGGCATCTGCGGCTGCGTCTACGCGCTGCTGCTGGCGGGCCTGATCGCCATGCCGGGCTACGCGGCCCTGCTGGTCCTGCTGGCCGCCTTCGGCCTCGTGACCAGCGTGTTCGACGTCTCGATCAACACCGAGGCGGCGCAACTCGAGCTGCACGGCGACAAGCCGCTGATGAGCGGCATGCACGGCATGTTCAGCCTCGGCGGCATGGCAGGCGCCGCGAGCGGCAGCGCCGCGCTGGCCGCCGGACTCGGCGCGCAGGCGCACCTGCTGCTGGTCGCCGCGGCGATGGTGCTGTCCGTTGCCCTGGCCTCGACGCGCATGCTGCCGCGCCCCGCGACCAGTGGCGCGACGGAAGCCGACCACGGCTTTCTGCTGCCGCGCGGCACGCTCGCGGTGCTGGGCGTGCTGGCCGCGCTGGGCCTGATCGCCGAAGGCGCGATCTACGACTGGAGCGTGCTCTATATGCAGCAGGAAATCGGCAGCCCGCAACAGCAGGCCGCGCTGGCCTATGCGAGCTTCTCCGCGGCGATGGCGGCGGCACGCTTCGGTGGCGATGCCATGCGCGCCCGCTTCGCGCCGGCCACCCTGCTGCTCGGCAGCGGCCTGCTCGCGGCGGCCGCCATGACGCTGGTGCTGGTCACCGATCTGCCGTGGTTGGCGCTGGTGGGCTTCGCGGGCGTGGGCATCGGCTTCGCGAACGTCGTGCCGATCTTGTTCTCGGCCTCGGCCAGGGTGCCGGGCGTCGAGCCCGCGCGCGGCATTGCGTCGGTCTCGGCCGTGGCCTATCTGGGGTTCATGGCAGGCCCGGCGGTGATCGGGCTGCTGGCGCGGGCGACCTCGCTGACCGCCGCGCTCTATGTGGTCGTGGCCTTCGCCGTGGCCCTGGCAGCGTCCGCGCGCTACACCGCCAGCGGCGAAAGCAAATAGGAACTCAGCGCAAGGCCGGCGCGGTGTGCATCAGGCGCACCGTGGTTTCGGCCATTGCGGCGCCGAACTTCTTGGCCAGCTTCTCGGCCACGTTGTCGCGCCGCGTGTAGTCGATCACCTCGTCGGCCTTGATGACTTCGCGCGCCACGTAGTCGACGTTGCCCAGCTGGTCGGCCAGGCCGTAGTCGACGGCTTGCTCGCCGCTCCAGAACAGGCCGCTGAACAGGCCCGGGGTGTCCAGCTTCAGGCGATCGCCGCGGCCGGTCTTGACCACGTTGATGAACTGCGTGTGGATCTGGTTGAGCATGGTCTGCGCATGGGCGCGCTGCGCGTCGCTCATGGGGCTGAACGGGTCGAGGAAGCCCTTGTTCTCGCCGGCCGTCAGCAGGCGGCGCTCCACGCCGACCTTTTCCATCACGCCGGTGAAGCCGAAGCCGTCCATCAGCACGCCGATACTGCCCACGATGCTGGCCTTGTCGACGTAGATCTTGTCGGTGGCGGCGGCAATGTAATAGGCGGCCGACGCGCAGGTCTCCTCGACCACGGCGTAGATCGGCTTCTTGTACTTGGCCTTCAGGCGCTTGATCTCGTCGTTGATGATGCCGGCCTGCACCGGGCTGCCGCCGGGCGAGTTGATCAGCAGGATCACGCCCTTGGCGCCTTCGTCCTCGAAGGCGGTCTTCATGGCGGCGACCACGAACTCCGCGCTCGCATCGCCCCCGGCGGCGATTTCGCCCTTGATCTCGACGACGGCCGTGTGGGCCGTGGTCTTGGCCGTGCTGGGCGCGCTGCGCGACAGCGCCAGCCAGGCCAGGAAGATGAAGAAGGCCAGCCAGGACAGCCGCACGAAGGTCTTCCAGCGGCGCGTGGCCTTCTGTTCATTGAGCGACGCGAAGGCGAGTTTTTCGAGCGTCGCGCGCTCCCATCCGGGACGTTGCGTGGGGTCTTTGGCCATGTTGCTGGGGGTGGCCGCCTCAAATGGCTCGAACCCTGCGGGTTCAGTTCGGTTCGGGTCGGTCATGTCAGAAAGTCAGGGGGTGAAGGTTCCAGTCAGTATGCCAGTGCACCACGCCGTCATGCTCGCTGAGTGCGATCTTCACAAGGCCGCCGCGGCACGGGCCGCCGGCGCATTCGCCGGTGTCGGGCTTGTAGACCGCGCCATGCGTGGCGCACAGCAGCCACTGGCCGGTGTCGTCGAAGAAGCGGTCGGGCTGGAAGTCCATTTCCATCGCCACATGGCTGCACCGGTTGAGAAACGCATGGGGCAGCCCCTCGAAGCGCACCGCGAAGGCGCGGCACGTTTCCCCGCCATGGACCACGTCGAAAGGCACGGCCAGGCCGCCTTCGACCAGGTCGGATGCATTGCACAGCGGGATGCGTTCTTCGCTCATGACGAGATTCTCAGGCGTTGTCCAGGAGCCACGCTTGCAGGTCGGCCACCGAGTGCGCGACGTGCAGCGGCTTGAATTCGTCGAAGCTGGCGGGCTCGTGCGCGCCGTAGCTCACGCCCACGCTGGCACAGCCGGCGTTCTGCGCCAGCTGCAGGTCGTGCGTGGTGTCGCCGATCATCAGCGTGCGCTCGGGCGTCACGTCAAGCTCTTCCATCAGCTCCAGCAGCATGCGCGGGTGCGGCTTGCCGAAAGTCTCGTCGGCGGTGCGCGAAGCGTCGAAGCGGTCGCGCAGGGCCACCGACTTCAGCGCCTCGTTCAGGCCGCGGCGCGACTTGCCGGTGGCCACGGCCAGCTTGTGGCCGCGCGCGCGCAGCGCGTCGATCATCTGCAGCGCGCCGTCGAACAGCACGAGGTCGTCCTGGTGCTGCAGGTAGTGGTAGCGGTAGCGCGCGCCAGCTCGGGGTATTTTTCCTTCGGCACGTCGGGCGCGGCGCGGGCCAGCGCCTCGGCCAGTCCCAGGCCGATGACCCAGGCGGCGTCGTTTTCACTGGGCTTGGCGCCGCCGACGTCGATCACCGCCGCCTGGATGCAGCGCACGATCAGGCGCGTGGAGTCGTAGAGGGTGCCGTCCCAGTCGAAGGCGATCAGGTCGAAGCGAAGGGGTCTGGAAACGTCAGTCATGGGCCGTGGGAGTGGGGTGTTGGGCCATCGCCTCGCGGGCGGCGGGCGGCATCAGCATGTGCAGCTCGGGCGGCAGGCCGGCCTGCAACGCCACGCGTTCACCGCTGGCCGGATGGTTGAATTGCAGCCGCCAGGCGTGCAGGAACATGCGCTTGAGGCCGAGTTTCTGCAGCGCGCGCTGGCGTTCGGAAACGCCGTACTTGTCGTCGCCGGCAATCGGATGGCCGGCCGACGCCAGGTGCACGCGGATCTGGTGGGTGCGTCCGGTCTTGATGGTCACGGCCAGCAATGACAGCGGTGTGGCGTCGCCCGCCAGCGTGAGCCGCGCCAGCACGCGCACCAGCGTCACGGCGCGCATGGCGTCCGGGTGGTCCTTGGCGACCACGCGCACGCGGCGCTCGCCGGCACTGGCGCCCGAACCGTCGGGCAAGAGGTATTTGGCCAAGGGCGCGTCGAGCACCTTCTTGTTGGCGGGCCAGGCGCCGTCGACCAGCGCCAGATAGGTCTTGCCGGTCTCGCGTTCGCGGAACTGGTCTTGCAGCGCCACCAGCGCGCTGCGCTTCTTGGCCACCAGCAGGATGCCGGAGGTCTCGCGGTCCAGCCGGTGCACCAGTTCCAGGAACTTGCGCCCGGGCGCGCCGTGCGCAGCTGCTCGATCACGCCGAAGCTCACGCCGCTGCCGCCGTGCACGGCCACGCCGGCCGGCTTGTCGATGGCCAGCACCGCGTCATCTTCCAGCAGCACCGGAAACTCGCGCGCCGGCGCGGGCGGCGTGGCCCCCTCTTGCGCGCGCGCGGAAATCCGGATCGGCGGCAGCCGCAGCACGTCGCCCGCCTCGATGCGGGTCTCGGCCTGCACGCGCCCTTTATTGATGCGCACCTCGCCCGAGCGGATGATCCGGTAGACGTGCGTCTTGGGCACGCCTTTCAGATGGCGGAACAGGAAATTGTCGAGCCGCTGCCCGGCCGATTCGGCGTCGACCGTGATGAATTGGATGGCCGCATGCGGCACCCCGGTTTCACCTGAGGCTTTTTGGTCTGCGGGATTTGGAGCAGCCGCGGGGCTCTGCTTCGCACCTATAATGTTTTTCACCAGCGCGGTCATGTAAGTGCTTGATTAGACAGAAGTTTAGTCCACTGCCATCAAATACCCAGGACGGCGCTGTGAGGTCGATGCCGCTTTGGCGCTCAGCTGCAAACCCCGCGCAATTGCGCAAAGTGGCAGAGCAAGCGCCCGAGTCAAGCCGACACCCACGAAACACCGATACGGAATACCCAGCCTGCAGCTATCAAGCTGCCGGCGGATCGAAGCGAGTCCCTTGTTGTGTTGATGCTGCTGATTCAAATGTGCCTGCGCTGGCTGCTGCCAGTGGCCTCAGGCATTGGATCGCCCGCAGCGCGCGCCACCCTTGCGCAACCGGCTATCAAAAAGATAGCCACTCAACACCGAATCTGGCTCGCGCCCATCCACGCGCCCCCACCCCGGCTGTCTTCTTGAGCTGACGCTCGAGAGGCCTGCTCGCGCCTGGCGCGGCAGTGACAGCATCCGGGGCCCAAGCGGCAATTCCCTGGTTTCGCGGGCGTCGTCCGTGCATCGTTGGCTCCTAGGAGCCGCAGAACGATACATATAAGGACAACGCATCATGAAGCGGATGCTGATCAATGCCACGCAGGCCGAAGAACGCCGCCTGGCCATCGTCGACGGGCAGAAACTGCTCGACTACGAAATCGAAATCGAAGGGCGCGAACAGCGCAAGGGCAACATCTACAAGGCCGTCGTGACGCGCGTCGAGCCGTCGCTCGAAGCCTGTTTCGTCGACTACGGCGAAGACCGCCACGGCTTCCTGCCGTTCAAGGAAATCTCCAAGCAGTATTTCGCCGAAGGCGTGTCGGCCAGCCAGGCCCGCATCCAGGACGCGATCCGCGAAGGCCAGGAACTCACCGTCCAGGTCGAAAAGGAAGAACGCGGCAACAAGGGCGCCGCCCTCACCACCTTCATCTCGCTGGCCGGCCGCTATGTCGTGCTGATGCCCAACAACCCCCGTGGCGGTGGCGTTTCGCGCCGCATCGAGGGCGACGACCGCGCCGAACTCAAGGAGGCGATGGACCAGCTCGAGTACCCCAAGGGCATGAGCATCATCGCGCGCACCGCGGGCATCGGCCGCTCGGCGCCCGAACTCCAGTGGGACCTGAACTACCTGCTCAAGCTCTGGAGCGCCATCGACGGCGCGGCCAAGGGCGGCAAGGGCGCCTTCCTGATCTACCAGGAATCGTCGCTCGTGATCCGCGCCATTCGTGACTATTTCAATCACGACATCGGCGACATCCTGATCGACACCGACGACATCTACGACCAGGCGCAGCAGTTCATGGCGCACGTCATGCCCGAGCATGCCGCCCGCGTGAAGCGCTACCGCGACGACGCGGCGCTGTTCAGCCGCTTCCAGATCGAGCACCAGATCGAATCGGCCTACGCCCGCACCGTGCAACTGCCCTCGGGCGGCGCCATCGTGATCGACCACACCGAAGCACTGGTCTCGGTCGACGTGAACTCGGCCCGCGCCATCAAGGGCGGCGACATCGAGGAAACCGCCACCCGCACCAACCTCGAAGCCGCCGACGAAGTGGCCCGCCAGATGCGCCTGCGCGACCTGGGCGGCCTGATCGTCATCGACTTCATCGACATGGACGAGTCGAAGAACCGCCGTGAAGTCGAAAGCCGCCTGCGCGACGCGCTGCGCCAGGACCGCGCCCGCGTGCAGTTCGGCTCGATCAGCAAGTTCGGCCTGATGGAAATGAGCCGCCAGCGCCTGAAGCCCGCGCTCTCCGAAGGCTCCTCGATCCCCTGCCCCCGCTGCGGCGGCTCGGGCCACATCCGCGACACCGAATCGAGCGCGCTGCAGATCCTGCGCATCATTCAGGAAGAGTCCATGAAGGACAACACGGCCGCCGTGCATGTGCAGGTGCCCGTGGAAGTCGCTTCGTTCCTGCTGAACGAAAAGCGCCCCGAAATCGCCAAGATCGAGCTCAAGCAGCGCGTCACCGTGCTGATGGTGCCCAACAAGACGCTCGAAACGCCGAACTACAAGCTCGAGCGCCTGAAGCACGACGACCCGCGTCTGGACCACATCGAAGCCAGCTACAAGATGGCCGACGAGATCGAAGACCCGACCTCGGTCACGCGCCGTTCGCAAGAGCCCACCAACAAGCAGACGCCGGTC
Source organism: Variovorax sp. E3 (assembly GCF_016082275.1). GTDB lineage: Bacteria > Pseudomonadota > Gammaproteobacteria > Burkholderiales > Burkholderiaceae_C > Variovorax. The sequence goes on along the minus strand of NZ_MOWM01000057.1, from coordinate 495 downwards.
ATCAAGGGTGTGCTGCCCGATGCACCCGCGCCCGTGGTGCCGCCCAAGCCCGAAGCCGTGCGCGCGCCTGTCGCCGCAACGCCCGCGCCGGTCGCTCCGCCCGTGGTGAGCGCGCCGGTTCCGGCCCAAACGGGCTTCATGGCCTGGATCAAGAACTTCTTCGGCGGCACGCCCGCTCCCGCGCCGGCACCTGCCCCGGCCGTGATCCCGGTCGAAGCACCGAAGCCCCGTCGCGATGGCCGTCCCGGCCGCGACGGTGAAGCACGCGGCGGCTCGCGCGACGGCGAACAGCGCCGTGGCGGCCGCAGTGGCGAAGGTCGCGGTGAAGGCCGTGGCGGTGAAGGCCGCGGCGAAGGCGGTGGCCGTTCGGGCGGTCGCGACGGCGAACGCCGTGGCGGTCGTGGCGGCGAACGCCGTGAAGGACGCGAGGGCCGCGAAGGTCGTGAAGGCCGCAACAGCGAACTGCGCGCCGACGGCGCCCCGCAACAGCCGCGT
>NZ_MOWM01000056.1 GCF_016082275.1 Variovorax sp. E3 | reverse complement strand
CGCCGGCCCCGCTTCGGTCGTCGCTTCGTCGACCAGCCGCGCCGCCGTGCGCGCCGAGGCCGTGGCCGCCGCGCACAGCGACAACCCCTATGCCGAAGGCGCCTCGTCGGGCACGGCCCCGATGGTGGCCAGCACGATCGATCGCGCCACCGTGCGTGCCGCCGCCCGCGCCGCGGCCCGTGGCGACGCACTGCCGCTGTAATCGGCGCGCCGCGCCTGTCTCGCTTCGGCGAGCCTCCACGCCCAAGCCGGCCCTTGCGAAAGCAGGGGCCGGTTTTTCATGTGCGGCAATGCGTGAAAGCGGTGCGCAAACGCACAGCGCGCATCACGCCGTGGTTTCACACTTCATGTTGTGGCAACGACGAATGTCCGCCGCCCACACCGTGAACCAAAGGGACTCTTCACCATGAACTCCAAGCAACGCATCGCCGCCTCCGTCTTCGCCACCGCCTTCGCACTGTTGGGCACCGCCGCCGCGCACGCGGAAAGCTATGACGGCGTGCACGCCATCACCTCGGCCGCCAGTCGCGCCGACGTGAACGCCGAAGCCGTGGCCGCCACGCGCGCGGGCAATGCCTACTCGGACGCCGCCGCCGAAGGCACCGTGGCCCTCAACTCCACGCTCGACCGCGCCGCCGTGCGCGAGCAGGCCGTGGCCGCCGCGAACAACCCGCTGCAAAGCCTGGACCGCCGCGCGTTCTACCGCGACGAAGTGCCTGCCGCGTACAAGAAGCCGTCGGTGTCGTTCACGCGCCGCGCCGGCCTGTAAGCAGCGGCGCAACGCGGCCCCGGGCGTTCAGGGCCGCACGCCTTCCCACGCGTTCTGCAACAGGGCGCGAATCGCGTCCCGCGCCAGCGGGCGCGGATTGGGATACTGGTTCTGCAGCGCGTGCGCGCAGGCCAGGTCGAGATCGGACTCCTTCATGCCGATGTCGCGCAGCGCAACCGGCGCGCCGTTGTCGCTCGCCAGGTCGTACACGGCCTGCGCGGCGCTGCTGCCCCCCAGAGCCTTGACGATGCGTGCCATCGCTTGCGGCGCCGCCTCGGCGTTGTAGGCCAGCGCGTGCGGCAGCACGATGGTGTGGGTCTCCGCATGCGGCAGGTTGAAGCTGCCGCCCAGCGTGTGGCACAGCTTGTGGTGCAGTGCCATGCCGACATTGCCCAGCACCGTGCCGCACAGCCACGCGCCGTAGAGCGCATCGCTGCGCGCGCCCGCGTCTTTCGGCGTCGCGCGGATGGCGGGCAACGCACGGCCCAGCGCGGCAATGCCTTCCTGCGCCATCAAATCCATGATCGGGTTCGAGTCGACCGCGTAGAGCCCTTCGGCCGCATGCGCGATGGCGTTGATGCCGCTCGTCACGCTCATGCCCACGGGCAGGCTCAGCGACAACTCGGGGTCGTAGATCACGGTGCGCGGCAGCACCTTGAAGTCCTTGCCCGTCTTCTTCATGCCGGCTTCGGTGATGCCGTAGATCGGCGTCATCTCGGAGCCGCGTAGGTGGTCGGGATCGCAAGAATCGGCAGGCCCGAGTCGAGCGCAATCGCCTTGCCCAGCCCCGTGGTCGAGCCGCCGCCGATGGCCACGGCGCAGTCGGCGCCCAGGCGCCGGGCCACTTCGCGCGCCTCGCGCGCGGTCTCGATGGGCACGTGCATCACGGCGCGGTCGAACACGCCGGCCGCATGGCCGCCGAGCATGTCGGCCACGCGCTCGGCCTGCGGGCGCTGCTCGGGCGTGGACAGCACCAATGCGCGGCGCGCGCCGAGCGCATCGATCTCGCGCGCCAGGTGCTGCAGCGAACCGGCGCCGAACACCACGCGCTGAGGCACGCTGTTGTAGACGAACGAAGGGGTGGTCATGGCTTTCCTGTCTCTTTCAGAATGTTCATGAAGCGTCGGTGTGGCTGATGCGGCCCTTGATGAAGACGCCCAACATCGCCAGCACCGCCGGCACGATCAGCACCGTGAGCACCTGCTCGAAGTTCCAGCCCAGGCCCAGCAGCGCCGCCCCGAGCCAGGCGCCCAGCACCGCGCCGAAGCGCCCGATGCCGAGCATCCATGAAACGCCCGTGGCGCGCACGTGGGTCGGGTAATAGCGCGCCGCCAGCGAGGGCATGGCCGACTGCGCGCCGTTGATGCACATGCCCGCGAACAGCACCAGCAGCACGAGCGCCAGCCCGCTGCCCATGCTGTGGCCCACCGCCACCGCGAGCACGCCGGCCAGCAGGTAGCAGAGGCCGATCACCTTGTGCGGGTTGCCGCGGTCCATGGCCCAGCCCACGCCCACCGCGCTCAGCACGCCGCCGAACTGGAACAGCGCGCCCACCACGGCCGACTGCGTCATCGACGCGCCGCTTTCGCGCATCAGCGTCGGCAGCCAGCTCGTGAGCAGGTAGATGATGATCAGCCCCATGAAGTTGGTGCCCCACAGCAGCAGCGTGCCCGGGCCCAGGCCGCTGGTGAACATGCGCGCCAGCACCGGGCCGCGCGGCCCCTTGCCGCCGGCCTGCTGGCCCGGAATGGTGAACGCCTCGACGCCCGCCAGCGACTCGCGCGCCACCGGCTGCAGCACCTTGCGGATGCGCTCGACCGGCTGCCCGCGAACCACCATGAAGCGCGCCGACTCCGGCAGCCAGAGCAGCAGCACGGGCAACAGCAGCATCGGCACGATGCCGCCGATCAGCAGCAGGCTGTGCCAGCCCCAGAGCGGAATGATCGCGGCCGACAGAAACCCGCCGCCGGCCATGCCCAGGTTGAAGCCGCAGAACATCGTCGTCACCAGCAGCGACTTGACCTTCTCGGGCGTGTACTCCGACAGCAGCGTGGTCGCGTTCGGCATGCCCGCGCCCAGCCCGATGCCGGTCAGGAAGCGCAGCACCACCAGCTGGTCGATGCCGGTCGCGAAGGCCGACCACAGCGAGAAGCCGCCGAACACCGCCACCGACACGCACAGCACCGCCTTGCGCCCGAAGCGGTCGGCCAGCGGGCCCGAACCCAGCGCGCCGAAGATCATGCCGGCCAGCGCCGCGCTCATCACCGGGCCGAGCGAGGCGCTGGGCACGCCCCAGTCGCGCACCAGCGCCGGCGCGATGAAGCCCATGGCGGCGGTGTCCAGGCCGTCGAGCAGCACGATCAGGAAGCACATCGCCACGATGCCCCACTGGTAGCGCGACAAGGGACGGGCGTTGATGAGCCACTGCACGTCGACGGTGCGGCGCGTGGCGATTGAACCTGTATCGGTCATGGCGTTGTCTTGTCTCCATCGCTGGTTTGCGATGGGCGCGAGTGTCCCGCCGGCCCGCGACCGGTTCAACGACGCGAGCGGAAAGCAGTTTTCCGCTCAGCCGGGGGCGCCGGCCCGGCGCCGGCCGGCCGGCGCGTGGACGATCAGCAGCAGGAAACCGCCGACCATGGCCACGTTCTTCAGGAAGTTGTTGAGCTGCCCCGCGAACTGCGCCGCGTCGGCCGCCCAGAAGGCGTGCGCGGTGAAGGCCGTGGCCAGCGTGAACAGCGCGAGCGCCGAGGCCACCCACTGCACCCGCCACCCGGCGATCAGCAGCAGCCCGCCGCCCACCTCGAGCGCGATGGTCAGCGGCAGCACCACGTCGGCCAGCGGAATGCCCAGCTTGCCGAAGTAGCCGAGCGTGGCGCCGTAGGTCATGAGCTTGCGCACGCCCGCGACCAGGAAGATCACCGCCATCAGCACGCGCGCGGCCAGGGCCCCGCCGCGCGAGGAATCGTTCGTCGTCATTCGTTCTCTCCAGGATGTGCGAGCGCCGCCGTGGCGCCCGTGAATTTCAGTCGCCCCATGCACAGCACCATCAGGCACGACAGCAGCGCCGGCACGGCCGCCGCGATGAAGAGTGCGCTGTGGCTCCAGTGCAGGCCGATGAGCCAGCCCGCCAGCACCGGCCCCACGATGGAGCCCGCGCGGCCGATGCCCAGGCTCCAGCCCATGCCGGTGGCACGCACCGTCGTCGGGTACACGCCCGACGCCAGCGCGATGAGCGCGGGCTGCGCCCCCACCACGCAGAAGCCGCTGACCATGACCACCGCGAGCAGCAGGGCCAGCGGCAGCGCCGGCTGGCCGATGACCGCGATGGTCACCACCGCCACCGCGAACACCGGCACCAGCACGCGGTAGAAGCCGATGCGGTCGATCAGCGGCCCCATGGCCACCGTGCCCACCACGCCGCCCACCTGCAGCAGCGTGCCCACCAGCACCGCCATGCGGCCGCTGTAGCCGGCCTCGGTCGCGATGGTCGGCAGCCAGTTCGCCAGGAAGAACAGGTTCAGCAGGTTCATGAAGTTGATGCCCCACAGCAGCAGCGTGGCGGGCCCGCGCCCGGCGCGGAACAGCTCGACCACGGGCGCACCGTCTTGCTTCGCCTCATGCACCACATAGCGCGTGCCGGGGCCCACGCGCACCTCGGGCGCGATGCGGCCCAGCCACTGCTGCACGCGATCGAGCTTGCGCCCGCGCAGCACCAGGAACTGCATCGACTCGGGCATGTAGCGCAGCATGAGCGCGGCGATCACCAGCGGCACGATGCCGCCGAAGACGAACACCGCCTGCCAGCCGCCCCACGGAATGAGCACGGCCGAGATCAGCCCGCCCAGCACCGCGCCGCCGGTGAAGCCGCACGACACCCACATCATCAGCGTCACGCGCCGGCGCCTCGGGCTGTACTCGCTGGCCAGCGCGCTGGCGTTGGCCATGATGCCGCCCAGGCCGATGCCGGTGATGAAGCGCATCGCGAGCAGCTCGTTGAGCGTGTGCGTGAACGCGGTCGCCAGCATGCACAGCGCAAAGAACACCGTGGCGCCGATCAGCACCGGCCGGCGGCCGATGCGGTCGGCGCACACGCTCAGCACCAGCGAGCCGACCAGCATGCCGAACAGGCCCGCGCCGAACACCGGGCCCAGCGCCGCCTTCTCGATGCCCCAGGCATGCACGATGGCCGGCGCCACGAAGCCCATGGCCTGCACGTCGAAGCCGTCCATCACGACCGCGCAGCCCACCAGCAGCAGGATCCATTTCTGGAAGGCGCCGACGGGGTGGCTGTCGATCAGCGCGGGGATGTCGATGGCGCCTTCGGCCGCAGCCGGGCCACCGCCCGCGTCCAGAGAATGCGGCAGGATCTTCACGCGACGTCCCCGGCCAGGCAGTTCGCGGCGGTCCAGCCGTAGAGCCACTCGAGCGCGTCGTAGAAGCGCTCCTGCGGGCGGCCGGTCCACATGCCGTTGCGCACCAGCCGCTCGACGCCCTTGGCGTGGTAGATGCGGCCCATCTCGCGCGCCGACAGCACCACGCGCGCGGTGCGCGCCACGCGGGAGCGCTCGTACAGCGCCAGCGCGCGCGGCCAGTCGCCGCCTTCGCGGCGCAGGGCCAGGCCCAGCGTCACCGCGTCTTCGCAGGCCGTGCAGGCGCCTTGCGCCAGGTACTGCACCATCGGGTGCGCCGCGTCGCCCAGCAGCGTGGCGCGGCCGAAGGTCCATTGTTCGATGGGGTTGCGGTCGGCGGTGGAATAGCGCTTCCATGCCTTCGGAATGCGCAGCAGTTGTTGCACCTGCTCGCAGGTCGAACGGAAGTAGCGCTGCACTTCGGCCGGGTCGCCGTCCATCGAGCCCCACGCCTCGGGCTGGTCGCTGTGGAAGGTGACGGCCAGGTTGAACTTGTCGCCGCCCTTCAGCGGGTAGTGCACCAGGTGGCAGTTGGGCCCGACCCAGATGCACGGTGCGGTGAAGCGCAGCGCCTCGGGGAAGTCGGCCGTGTCGATCACCGCGCGAAACACCACGTGGCCCGACACGCGGATGCTGTCGCCCACGTACTGCTGGCGCACCGCCGAACGCACGCCGTCGCAGCCGATCACGGCCTGCCCTTGATGCCGGCCGCCCTGCGCGTCGATCAGCGTCACGCCGTGGTCGTCCTGCTCGATGTGCACGACCCTGGTCGAGGTCAGGAACTCGATGCCCTCGGTGGTGGCCTTCACGCCTTCGAGCAGCGCGCCGTGGATGTCGGCGCGATGGATCACCGCATACGGGTTGCCGAAGCGCTCGCGAAAACGCTGCGACAGCGAAATGCCCGCCACGCGCTGCGCGTCGATGGCGTCGAACATCACCATCTCTTCGGTGTAGACCGCCTTGGCGCGCAGGTGTTCGCCCACGCCCAGCGCGTCGCAGGCGGCGAATGCGTTGGGGCTGAGCTGGATGCCGGCGCCGATCTCGCCGATCTGCCCGGCCTGCTCGATCACCTTCACGCGGTAGCCCTCGCGCACCAGCGCCAGCGCGGCAGCCAGGCCGCCGATGCCGCCGCCGGCCACGAGCACGGGGCGAGTGTCTTTGGATCTATTCATCGACCTTCCTCAGGGATTTGCGCAGGAGTTCTTTCCAGGAACACCGCGGAACCGGCTTTGCCGGGCCGCCGGTGTTGCCCCCTGCAAGGGGGTTGGCGTAGCGACACGAAGTGCGCGAAGACTGGGGGTGAGCTCATACCAATCCGAACAGCTTGCGCGCGTTGTCGCGGCCGATCTTCTGGCGGTCGTTTTCGCTGATCTCGCACGTGTCGAACCAGCGGGCCGCGTCCTCGTGCTTCTCGAACGGGTAGTCGACCGAATACATGATGCGGTCCGAACCCACCTCGAGCAGGGTCGACAGCAGCGTGGGCGTGCGGAAGTTGCCGCTGGTCGTGATGTGCACGTTGCTGCGCAGGTAGTCGCCGATCTCTCTGTCGCAGGGCATGCCGCGGCGGCCCTTGCGCAGGATGTGGTCGACGCGCCAGATGTTGAACGGCAGGCCTTCGCCGAAGTGGCCCAGGATCATCTGCAGCTCGGGGTGGCGGTCGAACAGGCCGCTGGACATGATGCGCAGCGCATGCAGGCCGGTCTCCACCGCGAAGGCCCAGGTCGGGCCGGTGAGCCAGTGCGCGCCTTCGTAGATGGGCTCGCGGCTGAGCAGCGGATCACGCGGGTGCATATAGAAGGGCTTCTTCAGCGCGGCCGCCACGGCCCAGAAATCGGCGAAGCGCGGGTCGTCGTAATAGACCACCGTGTGCTCGTCGCCGACCTGCGAGAAGCCGTTGACCAGGAAGCCGTGAAAGCCCAGCTCGTTCACGCAGCGTGTCAGCTCGCGCGCGGCGGCTTCGGGGTCTTGCAAAGGCAGCGCGGCAAAGCCGCCGAAGCGCGTGGGGTGGCGCTTGACCTGTTCGGCCAGCACGTCGTTGGCGCGGCGGGCCACCTCGACGGCGCGCTTCGCGTCGGGAATGCCCTGCACCGCCGGCGAGTTCAGCGAGAGGATCGACATCTCGGTGCCCCACGCGTCCATCTGCTCGATGCGCTGCTGCTCGAAGTCGAGCAGGTTGTTCTTCAGGCCCTGCCACACCTCGGGGCGGGCGTACACCTGCGAGTCGGCAATGGTGAGGTCGATCGCAAAGTGCTCTTCGAGCGCAATCTTGTTCTTCATGGGTGAATCACTCCGGTTTGATGTTGAGCTTGTCCAGCACGTCCTGCCAGACCTTGCGGTCGTCGGCGATGTAGCGCGCCAGCTGTTCGGGGGTGCCCGGCCGTGGGTAGGTGCCGAGCTCGCGCGACTTGGCCACCACGTCGGGCAGCAGCAGCGCTTCGTTCATGTCCTTGTTGAGCCTGGCGAGCACCAGCGGGTCGACGCCCTTCTTCGCGATGACCGCGAACCAGCCGTGCGCCACCGCGCCGGGCACTGTCTTGCTCGCGAGCGGGAACGGCTCCAGCCCCGCTTCCACGCGGTCGCCCATGCTCGCGAGGATGCGCATGCGGCCGCCCTGCACATTGCCGGCGACCACGTTGTAGGTCTCGACCATCATCTGCGTCTGGCCGCCCAGCGTGCCCTGCATGGCCTGCGCGCCGCCGGTGTAGTGCACCTCCAGGAACTGCGTTCCCGACTGCAGCCCCAGCAGCGCCGAGGCCAGGTGCGGCGCGGTGCCGCGCCCGTTGTCGGCCACCTCGAGGCCCTGCGGCTTGGTGCGCGCGGCGGCAAGAAAGTCGGCCAGCGTCTTGTAGGGCGAGTTGGCCGGCACCGCGAGCATGAAGGGCGCCACGGCCGCGAGCGTGACCGGCACGAAGTCGCGGTTGAAGTCGTAGTTGACGCCCTTGATGATGCTGGGCGCCACCGAGATCGCCGAGCCCTGCACGAAGCCGAAGGTATAGCCGTCGGCCGATGCCGAGAGGATGCTGTTCATGCCGATCACGCCGCTGCCGCCGGGCTTGTTGTCGACGATCACCGCCTGCCCCCACTTGTCGCCCAGCTTGGCGCCCACCTGGCGCACCAGCACGTCGGGCGCGGAGCCCGCCGGAAACGGAACGATGAAGCGCACCGCCTGCTGCGGCCACTTGGCCGCCGCGCTCTGCGCATGGGCCAGCGGCAACGCCGACAGAAGAGAAAGCGCCACCGCGATGGCACCCCGACGGGAAGGGCTCAGGTTCATGGTCGTCTCCGTTTTTGCTTGATTATTCAAGTAATTGCGGCGGACTATATACTTGATTGTTCAAGCATGTCTACATGAAAACCCTGTCTCGCGATCACGACCTGGAGAAGGCCATTCCGTTCCTTCTGGCGCGCGCCGGCGCGCGCATGGGCAACGCCTTTGCGAAGGCGCTGAAGCCCTACGGACTCAGCCTCAGCGAGTGGCGCGTGTGCGCGTCGCTGCAGCACACGCCGCGGCAAACGCTGTCGGAACTGGCCACGCATGCATCGACCGACCTGTCGGCGCTGTCGCGCATCGTCGACCGGCTGGTGGCGCAGGAACTGGTGGCGCGCGAGAAGTGCGACACCGACAAACGCGCGGTGCGCATCGCGCTCACGGAACGCGGGCTGGCGCTGACCTGCGAACTGATTCCGCGCGCGCAGCACTATGAGGCCGTGGCGACCTCGGACTTCACCGCGGCCGAGGTGAAGACGCTGCGCGCGATGCTGCTGCGCCTGTACGCCAACGCGACGCCGCTCGCCTGAGCGAGCGGGTTTTTTCTCTCTACTTCAGGCCGGAGAGACCTGCACCGTGCAGGCCTCGCGGCGCTCGGTGATGGCGAAGCGCACCGGCAGGAACCGCTCGATCACCGCGCAGTTGGTGCGCGTGTGCTCGGTCACCTCGCTGCAGGTGAAGGCCGCGGCCTTATGGCCCTGCCACGCCGCGAGCGCGAGCAGCAGCGCCAGCTGGTCCGCCAGGTGCGGGCCGACGGCGGCTTCGCTCTTCTGGAACGCGCGCAGTTCCTTGACAAGGCCATGCGCCACCTGCTCCGCGCTCATCGACTTCTCGCCGAAGACCGTGAAGACCTCGGTGATGTGCTCATAAGCCAGCGTGGCCAGCAGCGCATTGCCCGGGCCTTCGTTCTGCCGCACGGCGCCCAGGCGCAGCTGCTCGCCGGACCAGCCCATGGCGCCGCCCAGCGTGTCGAGTTCGCGCGTCGGCACATGGCGCGGCAGGCCGGGCGCCAGGCATTCGGCATGGCTCGACTGGAGCGCGCCGCGCGCCATCAGGTCGAATGACTGCAGCGCGCCCACGGCCGGCACGATGATCGCCTCGACCTCGCCGCCGCCGGCCGGGTAGAAGCCGCAGCGGCGCAGCGTCAGTTGCAGGTCCGCGCCCAGGCGGCGCACCAGCGGCGCGAACGCGCGCTCCAGGAAGTGGAACGGCGGCGCCATCGGGTTGTGCGTGCCGCCGCTGAGCTGCACGCGGCTGCTCGCGCCGGCCAGCAGCAACGGCGGCAGCACGGTCTGCAGCACCAGCATGCAGCTGCCGGCGCTGGCGATCGAGAAGCGGTAGTCGCCCGCGCGCACCGCGCCCGGCGCGAAGCGCAGCGACTGCGAGCCGAGTTCGGCGCCCTCGACCTGCGCGCCGCTGATTTCGGCGGCGGCGTTCACGCACGCCAGGTGCTGGCGCATCAGGCCCGGCTTGGCGCGGCCCGCGCGGATCTTCTCGATGGCCAGCGGCTGGCCCGTGGCCACCGACAGCGCGAGGCTGGTGCGCAGGATCTGCCCGCCGCCCTCGCCTTGCGAGCCGTCCAGCGCGATCGTTTCTTTGTCCTTGTTCGTCATCATCTTGTTCTTCTTGCAATGCGCCGGCCGCTACATGAAGTCGGCGCGTATCTTGTCCAGGTCGAAAGGCGTGATCCCCTGGTGCACGCCGAACACCGTCTCGGCCTCCCCGGCCGTTTCCATCAATTGCCCACGCGCCCGCGCATGCAGCATGAAGAGCGTGTGGAGATCGGGCTTGGCCAGTTCCACCAGCGAGCGCAGCATCAGCGACACGCCCGCGAGATTGTTCTGCACGTTGTTCCACAGCGGATACCGCTTCAGCGCGATGTCCGCCCAGATCACCTCGCGCGCCTGGAGATCGAAGATCGCCGGCAGGCAGATCGTCGTGTTCGCCGCCACGTCGACCTTGTCGATCACCGTGGACGGCTCAAAGATCTCGCCCGAGCCCGCGGACTCGCGCGCCATCCAGCCCGCGAAGCACTCGGGCAGGTCGCAGAAGGCCTGCGAGGTGTAGCTGTTGATCGAGCTCACCACGTAGCGCACGCCCTTCTCGCGCAGCAGCGCGATGTCGAGGTCGATGAACTCCGCCGCTCCCTTCGGCGCATCGACGATGTCGCCGCTGTGCACGCCGCCGTAGCTCTTCAGGTTGTAGTACGCAAGCACGTCCAGGTACTTGTAGCGTGCGTCGAAGAGCGCCGCCGACAGGTCGATGTCCGTGCGTTCGCGGCCGTTCTTCCACCAGAGGAAGAGGCGCACGATGTTGCCCGCCGGCATCGGCAAACGGCTGCCGCGCACCAGCGTGCGCAGCGCCTTCGAGGCCGAGCGCTGCGAGAACGGCACGAGGTAGTTGCGCAGGTCCGCGTCGACATGGCAGCGGCCGAGCGACGGAAGCTGCGCAAAGCGCCGCAGCAGCGCGGCTTCGCACAAGGCCGCGGCCTCCCCGGCCGCGCCTTGCGGCAAGGGGCGCGCGTGTCCTCGATGGCGAAGACGTTGGCCGTCTCGCCCTTGGGGAAGAAACTGCGCAGCGTGTGTTCGCCACGCCGGCGGAACTGCACCATCGCCTGCAACAGCACGGCCGTCGATGCCTGGTCCGCGACGGCCTCGAAGCGCGCAAGCACATCGGCCGGTTGCGGCGCCACGCGCAGCACGTGGTCCAGACGGCGCGCGAATTCACCGGGCCGCGTCGGCAGCAACGCCAGCGCGTCGTCGATGGCGCGCATTTCCAGCTGCCGCTCGATGTGGTGGTTGAAGCCCTGCGGCCGCACACCGTTGCGCACGCCTTCGAATGCAGCCGCCGCGGCCGGGAAACGCTTGGCGTATTCGCCGGGATGCAGCACCTCGCCCAGCCGCTTGAACACCTCGGGGCGGCGCGCCATGTCTTCGGCCACGCTGCCGCAGCGGTCCATCATCGCGATGAGCCAGCGGCGCATCGGGCGCTTCATGCGCGCGAACTTCGTCGGCTCGGCGAGCGACACGTCGCCCTTGCTCCACGCCACGGCCAGCCGCAGCACATCGGTCGCGGTCTGCAGATGCGCCTCGAGAAAAGGCAACGCACCCGGTTCTTCCGCGCGCAGCAGCGCACCGCCGAGCGTGGCGAGGTTTTCCTTCGACACGAACTGCGCCGGCATCCAGGCGTACACCTTGCCGCCGTACTGGCGCACGAACCAGTCGAGGTCGTCCTTGTCCTGCGGCGAGAGCGAACTGCGCGCGCCGGCCAGCTGCGTGAAGATCTGTTCGAAGTCTTGCTGCGTTCCGATGTCGATGGTTCGCAGGTGCGCGCGGCGCGCGGCTTCGCCCAGGTCGCGGCGGGGCGAAGCCGTTTCGTCGGGCCGCCAGGTTCCGAAGCTCGCGTAGTGCCGCACCGCGTTGAGAAACAGCTCGGCCGCGCTGGCCCGCACGACCTGCGCGGGAAAGTCCGGGTAGAGCGGGCGCCACGTGTGGTGCACGCCCTTCATCTCCCGAATGTCCTTGAGCAGCGCCTTGTAGAACACCTCGAAAGGCCGTGCCTCCCACGTGCCCAGGCAGGCGTCCAGCGCCGGCGACAGCGTGAAGCCGAGCGCCTCGAGTTCCTTGTAGAGCGTCGCCAGGTAGGCCGGCGGCAGCATCGCGCGGCCGGGCTGGGCCAGCACACGCGAACGTCGGCGCAGGTAGATCTGGCCGTTCATTGCATGACCTGCGCAAGCGCCGGTGCGAAGGCACGGCGCACGAAAAAAGAGCGGAAAGCGCAGACCCTGGATTCAGTGGATGGAAGAAGGAAGGACCCACATAGCCGCTCACGAACATCATACGACCTCCATGGCCGCGCCATCGAAGCGCAGCACCGTTTCATGCAGGAATGCATCGAGCCCGGAGCCATCGGCCGAAGGCAGCGGCGTGATGGGTTCGGCCGCGTTGGCGGCCAGCTCGGCTTCGATGAACGCGTGGATGCCGGGCCAGCGCGGGCTGGTCGCGGCTTCGCCGGCGCGCATCTTCACCTCGAGCAGTGCGTTGATCTCGGCGATCAGCGCGGCGTCGCGCGCCGCGTCGAGCGTGTGCTGCGCCAGGTCGGCGAAACGCATCGGCGGCACGCCGGGCCGCGCGCGGATCCAGCGCGCAGCCAGCAGCGGGCGCAGCACGTAGAGGTACTTCTTGTAGCGCACCTCGTCGGCCTGCAGGTGCTCGCGAAAGTTCTTCTTCGCCATCGAGGTGTAGTGATGCCAGCCGCGCGCGTGGAGAACACCGCCTCCGACAGCGCACGAAAACGCGGCATCGCCACCGCGTCGTCGCGGTAGACGATGGGCGAACGCAGCCATTCGAGCAGCGTCGGGTTCGACTCGCGCATCAGGCCCAGCGCCTTGCGCAGGTCCCAGCCGTTGATATCGAGGTCGCCGCTGATCGGCAGTTCGATCACGTCGCGACGCGGCGCCACCGTGAGGTACCACGGCAGGCGGTTCACGTAGATGAAGCGCACGTCGTAGTCGCTGTCGGGCGAAGCGAAGCCCCAGCCGCGGCTGCCGGATTCGCAGGCGAAGAGCACGGTGACGTCGTGCTCGGCTTCGATGCCGCGCAGGGCCTCCATGATCTGTGCGCGCATGGCGGGGTCGATCGGGTGGGCGGAGCGCAGGAACTCTTCTTTCTCAGTGCTCATTTCTTCTTTTTCCTCCTTCAAGCTCGGGTGACGGCTACGTGGCCGGCACTGTCGAGTTCATAAACATCCAGGTCGTTGGCAAGAAACGCATTGCCGTTGTAGTGCGCCTTCGTCTCAGCCATCAATGCGGCCATGCCCTCGTCGTTCTGGTGGCGCGCGCTGAAATGCGTGAGGACCAGGTTGGGCACTTCGGCCGTTTGCGCGAACTCAGCGAGCAGGCGCGCGGAACTGTGCATCGGCCCGGGGCCGACCTTGTCGAGCGCGTCCTGCGTGAAAGTGGCTTCGTGCACCAGCAGCTGCGCGCCCTTGCAGGCGTCGAGCAGCAACGCGGGCTCGGCGTTGTCGCCGCCCAGCACGGCGGTGGCCGTGTCGACCTGCGTGTCGGTGTAGTCGGCGCCGCGCAGCACCTGGCCGTTGAAAGGCACGTCTTCGCCGGTCTGCAGCGCGCGCATGCGGGGCCGGGCGGTAGGCCGATGGCGCGCAGCGCGTCGGCTTTCAATCGCGAACGGCGCGTTTCGACCTGCACGCGGAAGGCGTGGCTGGGCACGCGATGGCGCAACACATGGCACTCGATGCGAACGCCGGGTGCGGCATGCACGAGCGCACGGTCTTCGAGATCGACGTGCTCGATTTCGTAGGGCAGATGCAGGTCCGTCAGGTCGCGCGTGGCCTGGAACCACTGCCACACCGGCAGCGGCGCGATCAGCTTCAGCGGCTTGGTGCGCTTGTTCATGCCCGCGCTCGCGAGCAGGCCCGGCAGTCCGTAGCAATGGTCGCCGTGCACATGCGTGATGCAGACGGCGGCCAGGTCGTTCAGCGACAGCGGCGTTTGCAGCACGCGATGCTGCGTGCCTTCGCCGCAGTCGACCAGGAACCAGTCAGCGCCCAGCACCGTCTGCACGGCGAGGCCGGAGACGTTGCGATGGCGTGTGGGGGTGCCGGAAGAGGTCCCCAGGAAAGTCAGTTTCATCATCATTTTGTCTTTTCCTCCGCAAGGCGAGCCAATGCTTTTGCGGCCGCATCCGCTGCCTCGCGCTCCCACCAACGGTGATTGCTTCCGCCCGGATGGCCGGCCACGAAGGCTTTCAACCGCACGACCTGTTCCGGGCCACCCCAGCGCCCCATGACCTCGATCGCAACGACGCGCAGGCTTCGCCACTTGCTCTGCAAGGCGGCATCTATTTCTGCCAAGGCTACGGCATTGGGCTTGGCTGCGGCGAGGGCACGCAACCGCGCCACCTCCTCGCGCAACAGGTTGGCACCCGCATGCGCCGAAGCCGTTGCTTGCAACTGGCGCCGCGCCTTCCGGCACGCGCTGCATCGAACCGCGTGACTGTAAATCGATCCTTGCGCGGACTCGTACCACCACTTCTGCTGCTTGGCCGTCCACACTTCCTCGGCGCTGCAATCGCGGCACGTGAAGACACGGTCGATATAGAAGTCGGGCACCTCGCCGTACAAGGTGTTGCAGTGCGCAAGTTTGGACTTGTCGGCCACCTCCAGACCTGGCACGGACTCCCAGACCCTGGGCGTCCGCACATCGCGCACGCGCAGCCTGGCTTCCAGTGCCGCCGCACGTTCGAGGCGCCGCGCCTTGATCTCGGCACGCCGCTGCTTGTTGCTTTTCATTTTCTTCCCACCTTCGCAATACGTCGCTACGAAGGCCGGTCGTTCTCCCGAAAACCTTCTATAGCGCTTCCACTGTCACGATACCTTCGCCCGCGGCAAGTTGAACGATGCAGCCCAACACCTGCCGCGCGAAGTTGCTGTTCGCAAGCAGGCAGACGACGAAGCCATCTGCCTCGATGCTCACCGAGACCTGGGCCCATTCAGAGGGCGAGGACGGCGGCGCGGGATAGAAATCCGCACGCGCGCCGTCCATGCGCAGGTGGCAGCCGATGCCCGCCTTCCTGCACATGCCTTCCGCCACGGCGCGCGACGGCAACGTGACCTTGACGCGATATTCCACGCCCACGTTCAACCCTTCACGCACACGACCTGCTTGAGCGTGTAAACCACCTCCACCAGGTCCTTCTGCGCATCCATCACCGCGTCGATGTCCTTGTAGGCCATCGGAATCTCGTCGATCACGTCGGCGTCTTTTCGGCATTCCACGCCTTGCGTCGCGGCGATCTGGTCGGCGATGGTGAAGAGCTTCTTCGCCTTGGTACGGCTCATCTTTCGACCGGCGCCGTGGCTGCAGCTCATGAAGCTCTCGGGGTTGCCCTTTCCGCGCACGATGAAGCTCTTGGCGCCCATGCTGCCGGGAATGATCCCCAGCTCGCCGGCCTTGGCGCTCACCGCACCCTTGCGGGTCACGAGTACGTCTTCACCGAAGTGCGTTTCGCGGCTCACGTAGTTGTGGTGGCAGTTCACCGCTTCCACATGCGCCTCGAAAGGCTTGGTGATTACCTTGCGCGCGGCCGCGACCACGCGCTGCATCATCACCTCGCGGTTCGCACGCGCGAACTTCTGGGCCCAACCCACCGCGCGCACGTAGTCGCCGAAGTACTGGGCGCCTTCCTCGAAGTACGCCAGGTCCTGATCGGGCAGGTTGCGCTGGTGCAGTTCCGCGTCCTTCTTGGCCAGCTCGATGAAGTGCGTGCCGATGGCGTTACCCACTCCGCGCGAACCCGAGTGCAGCATGAACCACACGGCTCCCGCTTCGTCCAGGCACACCTCGATGAAGTGGTTGCCCGTACCCAGCGTTCCCAGATGCTTGTGGTTGTTGGTGTTCTGCAGGCGCGGGTAGTCCTCGCAGATCAGGTCGAACTCGTTCACCAGCTGGGCCCAGGCCGCATCGGTTTCGTCAGGCGGCGTTTCCCACGAACCCTTGTCGCGGCCCATGCGCTTGGGGTTGCTTCCGTGCGGCACGGCCTTCTCGATCGCCGAGCGCAGCGGGCCCAGGTTGTCGGGCAGGTCGCGCGCGTTGAGCGTGGTCTTGCACGCCATCATTCCGCAACCGATGTCCACGCCCACCGCGGCCGGGATGATGGCCTTGAAGGTCGGGATCACCGAACCCACGGTCGCACCGATGCCGTAGTGCACGTCGGGCATGGCCGCGATGTGCTTGAACACGATAGGCAGGCGCGCGGCGTTTTCCAGCTGCTTCTGCGCCTCGGCTTCCACGGGCACGCCGCGGGTCCACATCTTCACGGGCACGCCGTTCTCGACTTCGTGCAGGTTGTAGTTCGTTTGTTCTGCGTTCATCTTCGTCCTCTTCTGTTCTCTTCTTCGTTCGTTCCGTGTCGCCTCAGGTCATCGCGCGCTTGTGCAGCGCGATCGACAGGCGTTCGTAGTCCTGCAGCGGGAAGTCGTGCTCGACCCACATCTCGCGGTATCGCTGCGGCCCCACGTCATCGTGAATGCGCCGCAGGATCGCATGGATGTTGCCGACCAGCCCGGCACGCCCGATCTCGCCGCGCGCCACCACCTCGTGGGCTTCGAGCGCGACGATGCCCCAGCTGGCCCAGTCACGGTACTGGCGCAGCTCGTACTGCAAGGTGTTCCCGGCGCCCGAGACCACAAGAATCGCCTCGCCCGGCTCGTCCATGAACACCGCCTCGGCGCGCCCGGCGCCCTTCTGCAGGGCAAGGCCCATGCGTGCCAGGTCGCCGAGCGAATCGTGCAGGTAAGACACCGCAAAGCCCAATCGCTCGGGTGCGGCACTGAGCCGCATCTCTGCCCAGCCCGCATCGTGCAGGTGGTAGGCGATGAGCTCGTCTTGCGACTGCAATTCTTCTTCGGTCATTCTCTTCTTCCCTTCTCTCTCTGTCTCTCTCGAATGCGCGACTCAAGGGGCGTTCGGCCGCAGCGTCACCAACCCGTTGAGCACCTGGTCCAGACCGCCGATCACGGAGATCTTGTCGATGCGCTCGGCCACGCGTTCCAGCGTTTCGAGCTCCTTCATCCGCAACGCGACGGGGTTGCCCTCCATCACCTTGGCGGTGTTCAGCAGCGAGCGCGTGGCCGCGGTTTCCTCGCGGCGGCGGATCACGTTGGCCTGCGCCGACTTCTCCGCCTCCACCACCTGAGCGAGGATGGTCTTCATCTCGCCGGGCAGGATGATGTCCTTCACGCCCACGCTTTCCAGCGCGATGCCGGTGCCCTGCAAACGCTCGCGCACTTGCGCCAGCACCGTCTGGTCGATGGCCGACTTGTTCTCCAGCAGCGCATCGAGCGTCTGCTCGCCCACGGCGGCGCGCAGCCCGAACTGCGGCTCGCGGTACACGTGGTCGGCCGGCTTCGGCATCTGCGCCATGGCCTGCCGCACGTCGGTGAAGTGCCACACCGCCGACATGTTCAAGCGCAGGCCCACCTTGTCGCGGGTCAGGATTTCCTGGCCGCTCACTTCGGCGATCTGCGAACGCAGGTCCACGCAGGTCACGGCCACCTGCCGGTTGAAGCGCCAGAAACCATGGTTGCCCGGCGCCAGCAGTTCCTGCATCTGGCCCTGGAGCGTCAGCACGCCGACATGGAACTCCGGCACCTGCACCAGCAGCACACCGTCCAGGCCCGCCACCGCACGCGGACGCAGGGCCACGCTCTGCAGCTTGGACACCAGCTCGGCCGGCAGGCGTGCGTCGCTTGCCACGTCGATCACATCGACGCGCTGCGCACGCAAGCCGCGCCAATACAGCTTGCGCGTGGCGGGCGGCAGGATCTGCACCAGCACGCCGTCTTCCAGCCGCAGGCCGACTTCGGTTTCGCCGAGCGACACATGCACGAACTCGCGCTCCACCAGCGCGGGCTCCTGCGCCAGAAAGTAGTCGGTCAGTTCGTGCTCGAACGCGGGCTGGGTCAGCGCGAAGCGCTCCAGTTGCACCTTGTCCAAGCCGGAGAACACCCAGTGCTTGCCGGCGCCCAGCAGTTGCTCGAAATCGCCGTTGCGCAGCAGCAGCGCGCGTTCGCTCTTCTTGATCGTGATTCGGTTGAAACCCAGCATTTTTGTACTCCCGTTCTTTCTTCGTTCAGTGTTCGTTCGTCGTCATTCAGTGCCCGGTAAGGGCAGGCGGCGGGCACTGCGGTTCGCAAGGTTCGCGATGCAGCGGTCGCCGGGGCGGGAAGCCTGCGCCGCCCCGTGGGCGACGCCGTCTCTGTCCTCTCCGTCGATGGCTGCACGCGGTTCCTTGCGGAACGCACGGTGCACAAGCCGCCTGCACTGGCACGGTGTCGCGCGCCGCAGGGAATTGGTTTGCCCTGCGCCATCGCTCCGGTGTGCCGGGGCGGTGGGGCTTTCGCCCCCATCAGATGGCGGTGCAAGCACCGCGTGGTTTTCGCGGGAATCGAACCCGCAACGCCATGTGGTCAACACGGTGCTCAACCATGAGCAAAACTGAATCGAGTTCAGTTGCCAGACAGCTCAACCGCGGCATACGGCAAACCCAAGGAAGGACCTGGCTTGCGGCACCGGACCGCTTTCATGCGGAACCTGCGAGTGGATGAACTGCGTCCTGACGGGAGATGTATTGCAGCCGGCGTGCCAGCTTTGCGTTCGGCACTCTCATCCTCCATGCAAGTCATTGATGTGAAAGGAAAAAATCTTTTCGCGGCTTGGTTGCACGGGACTTCACCACCGTTAGAATTCGATCATCTATATAAATTCAGCTAGTTTTATATCTATGAAGCCAATCGTCGTCATCGGCTTCCTCGGCACCCAGCTCGACGCCGGCCAGGGCGCGGGCCGCTGGAACAAGTGGCGCCCCACCGTCTCTCTCGCGCAGCACGAGGACATGGTCGTCTCGCGCATGGAGCTGCTCTACACGCTGCGCCACAAGGCGCTGGCCGAGATCGTGAAGGCCGATATCACCAGCGTGTCGCCCGAGACCATCGTCAACCTCGTGCCGTTCGACCTCGCGGACCCGTGGGACTTCGGCGAGGTCTACACGCGCCTGTACGACTGGGCACGCGGCTACAGCTTCGACACCGAGCGCGAGCAGTACTGGACGCACATCACCACCGGCACGCACGTCGCGCAGATCTGCATGTTCCTGCTGTCGGAGTCGCGCGTGGTGCCGGGCGTGCTGGCGCAGACCTCGCCGCCCAAGAGGCAGCGCCAGGGCGATGCCGGCAAGTGCACGCTGATCGACCTCGACCTGTCGCGCTACGACGTGATCGCGCGGCGCTTCGACGCGGAGCAGCGCGACGCGGTCGCGTTCTTGAAGAGCGGCATCGCCACGCGCAATGCGCGCTTCAATGCGCTGATCGATGAGATCGAACGCGTGGCGGTGCGATCGCGCGCGCCGATATTGCTGGTCGGTCCGACCGGCGCGGGCAAGTCCTTTCTCGCGCGGCGCATGTTCGAGCTGAAGCAGGCGCGGCACCAGGTGACGGGCCCCTTCGTCGAGGTGAACTGCGCCACGCTGCGCGGGGACGGCGCCGCGTCCACGCTGTTCGGCCACAAGAAGGGCGCGTTCACCGGCGCCGCGAGCGACCGCGCGGGCCTGCTGCGCACGGCGCACCAGGGCGCCCTCTTCCTCGACGAAATCGGCGAGCTCGGACTCGACGAGCAGGCGATGCTGCTGAAGGCGATCGAAGAAAAGCGCTTCTTCCCCGTGGGCGCCGACAAGGAAGTGGAAAGCGACTTCCAATTGATCGCCGGCACCAACCGCGACCTGCGCAGCGACGTGGCCGAGGGGCGCTTTCGCGAAGACCTGTTCGCGCGCATCAACCTCTGGACCTACGACCTGCCCGGCCTGGCGCAGCGGCCCGAGGACATCGAGCCCAACGTCGACCATCTGCTGGCCATTCACGCGGCCGAGAACCACCGCGTGGTGCGCTTCAACGCCGAGGCGCGCGCGGCCTACCTGCGCTTTGCGCAGAGCGGCGAAGCGGTCTGGAGCGGCAACTTCCGCGACCTGTCGGCCAGCGTGACGCGGCTGGCCACGCTGGCGGACGGCGGGCGCATTCCGGTGGCGCTGGTCGAGGCCGAGATCGCGCGGCTGCGATGGCTGTGGAAGCATGCGGGGCCGATGCCCGCGGCGCGCGGCGACATCGATCTGGATGCGCTGCTCGGCGAAGAGCGCGCGGCGGCGCTCGATCTTTTCGACAGGCTGCAGCTCGAAGCGGTGGTGCGCGTGTGTCGCCAGTCGCGCAGCCTGTCGGATGCGGGACGGCAACTGTTCCAGGCCTCGCGCGCGCAGCGCAGCGTGGTGAACGATGCGGACCGGCTGCGCAAGTACCTGGCCAAGCTGGGGCTGGACTGGGCGCGCGTTTCCGCTGCTTTCTAGAGCGCGTGATCCAGGAGCCCGCCCCCTGCATCGATGGGCTATCCTCCGCCCCGATGGCCATCTCCGCATTCGTCGTGAAGGTTCCCGCCGCCGAGCCCATGGCCGGTGACCTGCGCCGCCGCTACGACGCCACCGTGGCACTCGGCGTGCCGGCGCACATCACGTTGCTCGTGCCCTTCATGGACCCGGCGCTGGTCACGCCCGACGTGCTGGCGCGTGCCCGGCGGGTGTTGATGCAGACGCCCGCGTTCGCGTTTTCGCTGGGCAAGGTCGGGCGGTTCCCCGAGACCGCGTACCTGGCACCCGAGCCGTCCGCGCCCTTCATCGAAATGACACTGGCGCTGGCAAAGATGTTCCCCGGGTTCCCGCCTTATGGCGGCGAACACGCCGACGTCGTTCCGCACCTGTCGGTCGCGCACGGCAACGCGAGCGACGCGGAAGAAGCCGCCGCCGAGCTGCGCACGCGCCTGCTCGCATCGGGCACCGTGCATGCACGCTGCACCGAGGTCACGCTGATCGAGAACGCATCGGGGCGCTGGCAGGACATGCATGTCTTCCCCTTGCCCGAGGCCCCCTGAACATTTCTTCATGCCCAAAGAACCACCGACCACGACACCCGTGCGCAACGTGCTCTTCATCCGCAGCCGCAGCCAGTGGCGCAGCCCGACCGCCGAGCAGGTCTGGCGCCGGCATCCGCTGGTTTCCGCGCGTTCCGCCGGCATCGAAAAACTCGAGCGGTCGGTTGCTTGCATCCTGGACATCGAGTGAACGACATTCTTTCCCAGCTCCGCACGCTCACGCGGCTCGACCTCGACTGCGCCTGCTTCGCGGCGAAGTCGCACTGGTACGACCTGAACCCACCGCTCGCCGAGGAAGAAGTCGCGCGGATGGAGGCCAAACACCAGTGCCGTTTTCCGTCAGAGTACCGACGGTTCATCACCGAGATCGGCAATGGGGGCGCCGGCCCGTCCTATGGCGTGTTTCCTCTCGGCCAGCATGACCACGGCCATGATCTCTCGCGCTGGGAAGACGGCTACGGGCTCGTCGGCGATCTGTCGAAACCGTTTCCGCTGACAAACGCCTGGAACCTGCCGGACACGTTCTGGCAGCAGGAGCCAGACCCGCCCGAAGGCACGCCAGTCGACGAAGAAGACCAGTTGTGGGAAGCCTGGAATGCGAGGCTCGAGAGCGAGTACTACGCAACGCACCTCACGGACGGCGCCATTCCCATCTGCCACGAGGGCTGCGCGTTGCGCAACTGGCTGGTGGTCACGGGGCCGCTGGCCGGCACCGTGTGGCGCGACTTGCGCGCCGACAACGGCGGCATCCACCCGTTCCTCAACGCGGATGGAACCTTCATGGGTTTCAACGACTGGTACCTCGACTGGCTGCGAAAGAACATCGCGCAGGTCACGGCCTCGCATGCGCAGAGCCGCTTTGCCCAGGCCTACACGGCGCGGCTCGAAAGCCTTTCGGACAAGAAGCAGATGGCCTTCGCGGCTTTTTGCGCGCAGGCGATCCAGCCGAATCTCGCGGCGTATGCCAAGGCCATTGGCGTCGAAGAGGCGCGCATTCCACAGGACATACTGGACCATTGGCTGTGGCGCCGATTGCTGGAGCGGCGGGCGGATTTTCCCAGGGAGTGCCACGAGATGGTGGACGACTTCCTTGATCTCTGGCACGACCTGAGGCGCCATCTGCAGTCGCAGAAAAAACGGGGCCCGACGATGCCGCCATGAAGGCGGCGATCTTCTCTCGCATTGCCGCATTCGCGTTCTGGTACAGCAAAGGCAGCGTGGCGCAACTGCTGGCCGTCGTGCAGGGCGCGGCCGACGCCACGCCCGTGCCCGCGGAAGCCGAGGCGGAACTGCAGTGGGCACTGGCACAACTGGAAAGCGAGCCGTCAGAGTGGGCACCTCACGGCGTCCTCGAAAGCCTCGCGGACCGCGCCCGCACGAGCGGGAAATTTCTGCAGTCCCCCATCGAATCGCCGCAGGCGCCTCCCGCCGATCCGTCGGCACAAGGCCCGTGGTGGAAGCGCCTGTTTCAGGCCAACACAAGTTAACCGGGCTTGCAGCCTTGCTGCGGCCCTTGCAATCATTCAACTCATGTCAGAAATCTACATCAGCACCGACGTCGAATCCGACGGCCCCATTCCGGGGCCGCATTCGATGCTCAGCTTCGGCTCGGCCGCCTACACGGCCGACAAGCAACTCGTCTCCACCTTCAGCGCCAACCTGCACACCCTGCCCGGCGCCGAGGCTGACCCGAAAACCGCCGCCTGGTGGCAGACCCAGCCCGAAGCCTGGGCCGCCTGCCGCAGCGACCTGCAGGACCCCGCGCACGCCATGAAGAACTACGTGGCCTGGCTCAAGGGCCTGTCGGCGCGGCCGGTGTTCGTGGCGTACCCGGCCGGCTACGACTTCCTGTTCGTCTACTGGTACCTGATGCGCTTCGCGGGCGAGAGCCCGTTCAGCCACTCGGCGCTGGACGTCAAGTCGTACGCGATGGCGATGCTCAAGCTCGACTACCGCGACAGCACCAAGCGCGCCATGCCGCGCCGCTGGTTCGACCGCGGGCTGCCGCACACGCACGTGGCGCTGGACGACGCCATCGAGCAGGCGCCCTGTTCTGCAACATGCTCGCGGAGAACCGCGCGGCCACCAAAGATACAAAGGGCCCGCAGCCATGACCGGCAGCAGCGGCATCCGCAGATGGTGCAAGCGGCTCGCGCTGTGCGCGCTGCCGCTGATGCTCGCGGGCTGCGTGCAGTCGATGTTCTACTACCCCGACAGCGTGCGCTACGAAACGCCCGACGTGCTGGGCATGCGCTACGAGGCCGTGCAGTTCACCAGCGCCGACGGCACGCGCCTGAGCGGCTGGTTCCTGCCCGCCGCCGGCCGCGAGAACCCGAAGGAAGCCAAGGGCACGGTGGTGCACTTCCACGGCAACGCGCAGAACATGAGCACGCACTGGCGCTTCGTGGCGTGGCTGCCCAAGCAGGACTACAACGTGTTCGTCTTCGACTACCGGGGCTACGGCCAGTCCGAAGGCAAGCCCGAGCCCAAGGGCGTGTTCGAAGATTCCAATGCCGCGCTGAACTACGTGCGCTCGCGCGCCGATGTCGACCCCGAGCGGCTGTTCGTCTTCGGCCAGAGCCTGGGCGGCACCAACGCGATCGCGGTGGTGGGCTCGGGCAACCGGGCGGGCGTGAAGGCCGCGGCCATCGAGTCGACCTTCTACTCGTACTCGTCGATTGCCAACGACAAGCTCAAGGGCGCGGGCTTGCTGGTGAGCGACGACTATGCGGCGTCGAAATACGTGGCGGCGGTTTCGCCGATTCCGCTGCTGTTCATTCACGGCACGGCCGACCAGGTGATTCCGCTGGCGCATTCGAAGCGCCTGCTGGCCGACGCGCGCGAGCCCAAGCGGCTGATCGAAGTGCCGGGCGCCGGCCACCTCGAGCCGATGACGGCGCTGCGCTTCGGGCACGCCTACCGGAAGGCGCTGACGGCGTTCTTCGAATCTTCCATGCATCCGCTGCAGCAATGAAACACTTCGACGAAGCCGCCACCCGCGCACCCCTGACCTTCGAGCGGCTGGTGCCCGCGCTGCGCGCCGCTTTCGCGGCCGAGGCGCAAGTGCCGCCGCGCCACGTGCACGGCATCGAGACAGCCGGCGGCAAGGGCACGGTGCTCATCATGCCGGCATGGAGCGACGCGGGTTTCCTGGGCATCAAGACCATCAACATCTTTCCCGGCAACAGCGCGCGCGGCCTGCCCGGCCTGCATGCGACCTACGTGCTGTACGACGCGCACACCGGCGTGCCGTTGGCCCTGATGGACGGCAACGAGATCACCGCGCGCCGCACGGCCGCCGCGTCGGCGCTGGGCGCGTCGTTTCTCGCGCGCAAGAACGCGCACCGCCTGCTGGTGCTGGGCACCGGCCGCGTCGCGCGCATGCTGCCGGCCGCGCATGCGAGCGTGCGCCCCATCGACGAGGTGTGGGTGTGGAACCACCGCGCCGAAGGCGCCGAAGCGCTGGCCGCGCAATGGCGCG
This sequence comes from Variovorax sp. E3, assembly GCF_016082275.1. Lineage (GTDB taxonomy): Bacteria > Pseudomonadota > Gammaproteobacteria > Burkholderiales > Burkholderiaceae_C > Variovorax. The sequence continues at coordinate 17,408 of NZ_MOWM01000056.1, read as the reverse complement.
CCGAAGGCCGGAACGCGCATGCCGCCACCGACCTGGAGACGGCCGTGCGCCAGGCCGACATCGTGAGCTGCGCCACGCTGGCCACCGCGCCGCTGGTGCGCGGCGACTGGCTGGCGGCGGGCTCGCACCTGGACCTGATCGGCAGTTTCACGCCCGCAATGCGCGAGGCCGACGTGCACTGCTTCGCGGGCGCGCGCACCTTCGTCGACACCGACGAGGCGCTGCGGAAGTCGGGCGACCTGCTCGACGCCATGGCCGCCGGCACGCTGCGCGCCGACGACATCCAGGGCACGCTCGCCACCCTGTGCCACGACGAGCAGCGCGCGGGCCGCGCCAGCGACGAAGAACGCACCGTGTTCAAGGCCGTGGGCAGCGCGCTCGAAGACCTGACGGCCGCCACGCTGGTGTGGCGCGCGGCGGGCTCGACATAAGACTTTTGGCTTAGTACCGGTACTGGAAACCGGTGCCGGCGGGCTTTTGCCTGCCTCCGCATACGTCGTGCAGCCGATGGCGGCGTTCACGCCTTGTTGCTATCGTGTTGTACACGACAGACACAGGAGGCTTCGCATGCTCAGCATCCAACACATGGCCAACATCCTGCGCAAGGCCGGTTACGACGTGCCGGCCTGTCCGATCGCCCACGACGCGGCGGTGCCGTACCCCGCCAGCCTGCCGGCCGACACAGTCCACCAGACGCCGCAGGCCTGGGGCAAGGCGATCGAAACGCTGTACGTGTCCTACGCGGCGGCCCGCGCCGCCAAGAGCCTGCGCGACGCCGAAGAAGCGCGCATGCTGGCCATGCTGCAGCTGCGGCCGGCCAAGGCTTACGCCTGAGCCCGGTCGCGCAGGTAGGCCAGGATCAGGCGCACGAGTTCGGTCCGCAGCGCCGTGGCGCCGAGATCGCCACGGCCCGCCGCCGAATGCACGACCCCTTCGACCGCTGACGAGAGCATCCGCGCCGCCACGCCGTCGTCATCGTCGTCGTCTTCATCGCTGCGGCCACCGCTCGATGCGAGCAGCGCCCGGTAGCGGCGCTGGTATTGCGCTTCGAAGGCGCCATGGCTGGAGCGCGCGCTCAGCGGCACTTCGTCGACCAGCACGTGGTGCAGCGCCTGGTCGATCGAATGGGCGGCAATGACGCCGTCGACGAATTGCGCGACACGCTGGTCGAGCGTGATGGCTGCGTCGTCGTCCTGCCCGTCCGCGCCGGACAGCACCAGCAGCACTTCGCCCAGGTGCCGCTCGCGGATCGCCTCGGCAATGGCCAGCTTGTCCGGAAAGTACTGGTAGAGCGAGCCCACGCTGACACCCGCGACCGCCGCGATCTCGTTCGTCGTGAAGCGCGCCCATCCGCGCCGGGCCAGAACGCGAGCAGCGGCCTCGACGATCACGTCCACCGTGGCGCGCGAACGCTGCTGGCGCGGCGCTTTGCGCATGGTCTTGCGTTGCGAGGGAATGCGAGTACCCAAGTTCGAGGCTCCACTCAAGAATGAGACCGCACACCCGCAGTCGGCCCATGAGGGCGAAGTGTGCCGTTTTAATTCAAGGGAACCACGATGAGTACGCAGACGCTTTTGACTTCACTGTTCCGCTACAAGGCCTGGGCGGACGAAGGGCTGCTCGCGGGCCTGGCCGAATTGGCCATGAAGGCGCCGGAAGCCGAGTACCGCGCGGCGGTGCGCGTTTTCAACCACGCGTGCATCGTCGACCGCATCTTCGTCGCGAACCTGCAGCAGGTGGCGCACGGCTGCATCGCCACCGGATCGGACGTGGCACCACCGCTGCCCGCGCTGGCCGAAGCCGTCAGGGCAACGGATCGCTGGTACATCGACTACGCCGCCAGCGTGGGCGCGAGCGCGCTGGCGGAAAGCATCGGCTTCACCTTCACTGACGGCGCGCCCGGGCGCATGTCGCGCGAAGAAATGCTGGGGCACGTGGTGACCCATGCCGGCTACCACCGGGGCGAAGTCGGCCGGATCATGTGGCGGCTCATGGGCGCGTCGCCGCCCGACACCTTCACCGGCTTTCTGCACGCCACCGAACCCACGCGCCGCCTGCGCGCGTGATCGACGGCTGTTGCTGCTGCTGTTGTTGTTGCTTACTTGCCCTGCGCGGACTTCAGCACGGGGTTCTCCATGGTGGAGATCACCCGGCTGTTGACGCGCGAGCCGCCGGTCACGTTCTGGTCGGGCGCGGCGGCCGTGGCCATGGCTTCCTGGAGGACTTGTGCCGGGTCGCGGGTCGAGGTGAACGGATCGGCGCCGCGCGAACCGCGGGTCACGTTCTGGTTCGGCGCGTGAGCCGTGTCGACGGCTTGCTTGTACATGGCTTCGGGGTCGGCCGTGGACGTGAACGGATCGGCACCGCGCGAGCCGCGCGTGACGTTCTGGTTCGGCGCATGGGCGGCGGCAACGGCTTCGGCTTCGACGGATTCGCGGGTGCGCTGCTGCGCGTTGGCGGAAGCGACGGCGAGCACGGCGAGTGCTGCAACGAGGGCGAGTCGGGTGGTCTTCATGGTTCGGTCTTTTCTGTGAGTTGTCTGTTTGGATGGCGTCGGCCCGTGGATGCGGGAAAACCCTGAGCAAGACTAGTCAGCGCAAAAGTCGGATCCGTGACGGCCCCGAGCGGCGGACCGGGCTCTTTCGCGGGCGCTGCAGCGTCGGCGAAGTTCTGGTAACGCACGCCTCCCGCCCCGGGGTTTGCAGGTCACAGCCCGCTGCTACCCGCTGCCCCCTTTACCTTCGAATAATGCGGCGACGGTTGCCGCGAACGCGCGCGCACCGCGTTCCACCCACCTCATTCGAAGGAGACAAATCAAATGGCTCGCAAGATCCTGATGCTCTGCGGCGACTACGCCGAAGACTACGAAACCATGGTGCCTTTCCAGACCCTGCTGGCCGTGGGCCACACGGTGCACGCGGTGGCGCCCGACAAGAAGGCCGGCGACTGGGTGCACACCGCCATCCACGACTTCGAGGGCGCGCAGACCTACAGCGAGAAGCCGGGCCACCGCTTCACGCTCAACGCCAACTTCGACGACGTGCGCCCCCAGGCCTACGACGCGCTCGTCATTCCCGGCGGCCGCGCGCCCGAGTACCTGCGCATGCACGCCCGCGTGGTCGAGATCGCCAAGCACTTCCTGGCTGCCGACAAGCCCGTGGCAGCGGTGTGCCACGGCGCGCAGCTGCTCGCGGCCACGGGGCTCATCAAGGGCCGCAAGGTGTCGGCCTACCCGGCCTGCCAGGTCGAGGTGGAGCTGGCCGGCGCCGAGTACATGGGCATCCCGGTCGACCAGGCCGTGACCGACCGCAACCTGGTCACCGCGCCCGCGTGGCCCGCGCACCCGGCGTGGCTCGCGCAGTTCCTGGTGGTGCTGGGCACGCGCATCACGCACTGATTGATTGATTTCACGGCGGGCGGCGCTACAGTGCGTGCGTCCGCCCCACCGTCCACCTACCCCGCAAAGGAGACAGCCCATGTGCGAGGTCTTCATCAGCGCCGACCCGCAGAGCTACGACGCGCGCACGCGCTCGGTACGGCTGCACGGCGTGGTCACCAGCATCCGGCTCGAGAACCTGTTCTGGCAGGTGCTCGAGGAAATCGCGCAGCGCGACGGCATGGTCGTGGTGCAGCTCATCGAGCGGCTCTACGACGAGCTGGTGGCCGCGCGCGGCGAGGTCGGCAATTTCGCGTCGTTCCTGCGGGTCTGCGCCTTGCGCTACGAGGCGATGGTGGCGCAGGGACGCATACCGGCGGACACGTCGGTGGCGATTCGCTCGCTGGATGCGAAGGCTGTGCTGCATGAACTGCCGCGGGGGTGGGGACGGCCGTCGCCGGAGGCGCTACAGCCTGACCAGCAGACTCGGGTACGCACGCTGCATGTGGCTGCAAGGCGGCACGCTTGGTAGCGTTACACGTCTGCCGCCCGCGCGCGCTGAATCTGCCGCTTCGTCTTGGCGTCGGGCGCCTTGTAGGTCGGTGACAAGCGGCGCTTGACGGACTTGATGGCGTTCGCTCGCGCGGCGTCGACATCGGCCCCAGGCACTTCGAGCTTCTGCAGCCATGCAAGCGCCTGCGCCGTCGGGGCGCCGCGAGCCGCCCAGAGGCAAAGGCTCTTCAGGAAGGGCTCGGGCGTGGCGTCGAAGGCCGTGATGACGACACGCAGCAGATCATCCATCACCGCTTGCTCAACCCTCACACCGTCGTCGAAACTCAGCAGCAGGTTCAGCGCCGACAGGGCCTTCCATTCCGCATGCGTCACATCGGGCGATTGCCAGCCGGCGGACGCGCAAAAGCCAAGCAACACCTGAACGCTCTGCGCGGTCTTCACCTCTTGCAGGACGCCGATGGCAAAGCTCGCAAGCTCTGGGTCGGCCAGCAGCAGGCGCAGCGCGGCGACACCGCCGCGCCCGAAGGCCGCGCAAGCTTGCGCCCACAGGGCGAACGGCACGACGCGCGTGCCGTCCTCCAGCAAGGCGTTGCGCAGCCAGCCGTGCTGCGCGCAGAGGCGCTCGATCTCGTCCGCGCCTCCAGCGCCATGGACCAAGGCGAAGCGGATCATGTCCTCGACATTCATTGCGCCGCCACGGGCCGACGGTGCCGAGCCTTTCGATGCCTTGCGGGCCAGTGCGTTCAGGTTCATTCGTTCATTGGCAGACGTATGGAAATTGCTCGGCACCCGGCGCTCAAGGCTTCGCGCCTCTCAGTCCAGCGACACGTTCGCCTTGCGGATCACGTCGGTGAACCGCGTCGTCTCGTTCGCCACGAACTGGTCGAACTGCGGGCGCGTGGTCGGGAACGGCTCGTAGCCGAAACTCTTGAACTTCTCCAGCACGTCGGGTTCGGCCAGGCCCTTCTCGATGTCGCGCTTGATCTTCTCGGTGACCGACGGCGGCAGGCCCTTCGGCACGGCAATGGCGTTCCAGCCGATGACCTCGAAGCCCTTGGGCCCGCCCGATTCGCTGACGGTCGGCACGTCGGGGAACGCGGCCACGCGCTGCGGCGCGGCGGCCGCCAGGAAGCGCAGCTTGTTCGCGCGCTGCAGCGGGCCGGCGGTGGCGCTGCTGCCCAATGCAAAGGCCAGCTCGCCCGTGGCCACCGAGGTGTAGAGCTGCGTGGTCTCCTTGTAGACGATGTGCTCCATCTGCGTGCCGGTGGCCGACTCGAACAGCTCCGAGCCCAGGTGCACCGGGTTGCCGATCGACCACGAGCCGTAGTCGAGCTTGCCGGGGTTGGCCTTGGCGTCGCGATCAGGTCGCCGATGGTCTTGTACTTGCTGTTGGTGGCCACGGTGAAGAAGAAGTAGGTCTTGAACAGCGGCAGCAGCGCGTCGAAGTCCTTGGCCGTGTCGTAGGGCAGCTTCTTGAACAGCGCGGGGTACGCGGCCAGGTGCACGTTGTCGAGCACGATGATGTCGTGCCCGTCCTTGGCGCCGCGCTTGAACGCGTCGATGGCGATGAAGCCGTTGCCGCCCGGGCGGTTCTCGACCACCACGGGCTGGCCCCAGGCGCGCGAGAGTTTGTCGGCCACCAGGCGCGCCACGCCGTCAGGGCCACCGCCCACCGGGAACGGCGTGATGATGCGCACGGGCTTGGTGGGAAAGGCCGGCTGCTGCGCCGATGCGGCGGCGGGCAGCAGCGCCGCGGTGGCCAGCGCCAACGCGGCCAGGCCGGCGGTGCGGCGCGTGGTCTTCGTGTTCTTCATCCTCTGATCCTCTTCTTTCGATCCTCTTTGATTGAAAAAAAGCCATCGGGCCGCTCTGTGTGCGGCTTCCGATGGCTTGTTCGCTTGCTTCTTGTGGTTGTTATGTATTCGTTCCCGCCGATCCGGCGGTGGCGGCGGCGACGGTGGCGTCAGACGCGCTCGAGAATCACCGCGATGCCCTGGCCCACGCCGATGCACATGGTGCACAGCGCATAGCGGCCGCCGCCCTTGTGCAGCTGGTTCACGGCCGTGGTGGCCAGGCGCGCACCGCTGGCGCCCAGCGGGTGGCCCAGCGCAATGGCGCCGCCGTTGATGTTCACGCGGGCGTCGTCGTCCTTCAGGCCCAGCAGGCGCAGCACGGCCAGGCCTTGCGCGGCAAAGGCTTCGTTGAGCTCGATCACGTCGATCTGGTCGAGCGTGAGGCCGGTCAGCGCCAGCACCTTCTGCGTGGCCGGCGCGGGGCCGATGCCCATCACGCGCGGCGCGACGCCGGCGGTGGCCATGCCGACCACGCGGGCGCGCGGCGTGAGGCCGTGCTTCGCGGCGCTGGCTTCGTCGGCCAGCAGCAGTGCGCAGGCGCCGTCGTTCACGCCGCTGGCATTGCCTGCCGTCACGGTGCCGTCGGGGCGCACCACGCCCTTGAGCTTGGCCAGCGACTCGAGGCTGGTCTCGCGCGGATGCTCGTCCTTGTTGACGATGAGGCGTCGCCCTTTTTCTGCGGCACGCTCACGGGCACGATCTCGGCGTCGAAGAAGCCCGACTTCTGCGAGGCCACGGCACGCAGCTGCGAGTTCAGCGCCATCAGGTCTTGCGCCTCGCGCTCGATCTTGTAGTCGGTGGCCACGTTCTCGGCCGTCTCGGGCATGGAGTCGACGCCATACTGCGCCTTCATGAGCTTGTTGACGAAGCGCCAGCCGATGGTGGTGTCGTACACCGCGTTGTTGCGGCTGAAGGCGCTCTCGGCCTTGGGCATGACGAAGGGCGCGCGGCTCATGCTTTCCACGCCGCCGGCGATCATCAGGCCGGCTTCACCGGCGCGGATGGCGCGCGCGGCGGTGCCCACGGCGTCCAGGCCCGAACCGCACAGGCGGTTGATGGTGCCGCCGCCGATTTCGAGCGGCAGGCCCGCCAGCAGCGCCGACATGCGCGCGACGTTGCGGTTGTCTTCGCCGGCCTGGTTGGCGCAGCCGTAGAGCACGTCGCTCACGGCCTGCCAGTCGACGTTCTTGTTGCGTTCCATCAGCGCGCGCAGGGGCACGGCGCCCAGGTCGTCGGTGCGCACGCTGCTGAGCGAACCGCCGTAGCGGCCGAAGGGGGTGCGAACGGCGTCGCAGATGAAGGCTTGGTGGGTCATGGAACTGTCTCTCTTTGAATGCGGTGAATGCGTGAAAAAAGGGAATCAGGCGGCGATCGGCAGGCCGACCAGCGTCTCGAGTTCTTCGCGGCTCAGGCCGTCGACCAGGTCGATGAGCTTCAGCCCCTGCGGCGTGCACTCGAGCGTGGCGAGGTCGGAGTACACGCGCTTGACGCAGGCGATGCCGGTCAGCGGGTAGGTGCATTCCTTCACCAGCTTGCTCACGCCCTGCTTGGTCAGCAGGTCCATCATGACCCAGGTCTGCTTGGCGCCGATGGCGAGGTCCATGGCACCGCCGACGGCGGGAATGGCGTCTTTCTCGCCGGTGTGCCAGTTGGCCAGGTCGCCGGTGGCCGACACCTGGAACGCGCCGAGCACGCAGATGTCCAGGTGGCCGCCGCGCATCATCGCGAAGCTGTCGGCGTGGTGGAAGAACGCGCCGCCCGGCAGCAGCGTGACGGGCTGCTTGCCGGCGTTGATGAGGTCGTAGTCTTCCTCGCCGGCCTCGGGCGCGGGGCCCATGCCCAGGATGCCGTTCTCGCTTTGCAGGATGACTTCGCGGCCCTTGGGCAGGTGGTTGGCCACCAGCGTGGGCTGGCCGATGCCCAGGTTGACGACGGCGCCGTCGAAGATGTCCTGTGCCACTCGCGCTGCGAGCTGGTCCTTGGTGCGACGTGTGTAGCTCATGGTCATGCTGCCTTCTTGAAGCCACCGGCCTGCGTGGCCACGCGTTCGATGCGCACCACCTGGTGCACGAAGATGCCCGGGGTGACGATGGTCTCGGGGTCGAGGGTGCCGAGCTCGGCGATGTCGTGCACGGTGGCAATGGTCTTCTTCGCGGCCATGGCCATCACCGGGCCGAAGTTGCGCGCGGCCTTGCGGTACACCAGGTTGCCCCAGCGGTCGCCGCGCTCGGCCTTGATGAGCGCCACGTCGCCGTGAATGGGGTACTCCAGCACGTACTGCTTGCCGTCGATCTCGCGGGTCTCGCGGTTGCCCGCGAGCTGCGTGCCGTAGCCCGTGGGGCAGAAGAAGGCGCCGATGCCCGCGCCCGCCGCGCGGATGCGCTCGGCCAGGTTGCCCTGGGGCACCAGTTCCAGTTCGAGCTTGCCGCTGCGGTAGAGCCCGTCGAACACCTGGCTGTCGGCCTGGCGCGGGAAGCTGCAGATGATCTTGCGCACGCGGCCCGCCTTGAGCAGCGCCGCAAGGCCGGTCTCGCCGTTGCCTGCGTTGTTGTTGACGACGGTGAGGTCCTTGGCGCCCTGCTCGACGAGGCCGTCGATGAGTTCGCCGGGAATGCCGGCGGTGCCGAAGCCGCCGATGAGAACCGTGGCGCCGTCCTGGATGCCCGCCAGGGCATCGGCGACCGAGCGCGCGATCTTGTTGATCATGAAGCCTGTCTCCGGAAGTGAAGAAAGAAACCGAACGGTGTGAACGATCCGGTCGATTCTGCGAACCGCCGATTTGTTCGTCTAAAGAACTTTTGTTCGTATAATGAATTTTAAAGAGGATCGCTCACCATGCAACCCACAGCACACAACCCGTCACACCTGCGCCCGGCGACAGCTACGTGCAGTCTTTCGCGCGCGGCCTGCAGGTGATCCGCTCGTTCAGCGCGAGCGCGCCGCACCAGACGCTCAGCGAGGTGGCGGCCGGCAGCGGGCTCACGCGCGCGGGGGCCCGGCGCATCCTGCTCACGCTGCAGACGCTGGGCTACGTGGTGACCGACGGCAAGCTCTTCACGCTCACGCCGCGCATCCTCGACCTGGGCTTTGCGTACCTGTCGTCGATGCCGATCTGGAACCGCGCCGAGCCGGTGATGGAAGCGCTGGTGCAGCAGGTGCAGGAGTCGTGCTCGGCCGCCGTGCTGGACGCGACCGACATCGTCTACGTGCTGCGCGTGCCCACGCAGAAGATCATGCGCATCAGCCTGGGGGTGGGCTCGCGGCTGCCGGCATATTGCACGTCGCTGGGCCGGCTGCTGCTGGCCGACCTGGACGACGACGAGGTGCGCGCGCGGCTCGAGGCCTCCGACATCGAGGCGCTGACCAAGCACACCGTGACCGACATCGACGCGCTCATGGCCAAGGTGGCGCAGGCCCGCAGGCAGCAGTGGTGCCTGGTGAACCAGGAGCTGGAAGAAGGCCTGATCTCGGTGGCCGCGCCCATCGTCAACCGGCAGGGGCGCATGGTGGCCGCGCTGAACATCAGCGGCCAGGCCAACCGCACCAGCGCGAAGGTGATGCAGGAAACGATGCTGCCCGCGCTGGTGGAAGCGGCCAGGCGGGTGTCGCAGCTGCTCTGAGCCCGCGCGCCGCGCAGGGCCGGCCAGGGCCGGCCAGGGGCTCAGGCGTCCGAGTGGATGCCCTTCATGATGATCACGCCGCCCAGGCGCGTGGTGTCGGCGCGCATGCGCTTGGCCAGCGTGTCGGGCGAACCGGGCTGCGCCTGCCAGCCGGTCTTGAGCAAGGCCTCGCTCACCTCGGGCATCGCGAGCACTTCGACCAGCGCGGCATTGAGCTTGGCCACGGCGGCGGGCTTCATGCCGGCGGGCGCGGCCAGCGCGGTCCAGATCTCCAGGTCGGCGCCGCGCACATCGGCGTCGCGGATGGTCGGCAGGTCGGGCGCAGTGCGCTGCGCTCGGGCGAAGTCACGCCGATGGCCTTGAGCTTGCCCGACTTGATGTGCGGCTGCGCCAGGCCCGGCGGCAGCAGCGCCAGCTGGATCTCGTTGGCCAGCAGGCCCGCGATGACCTGCGGGTTGCCGGTGTAGGGCTTGTGCTGCGCGGTGATGGCCGCGCGGCTCTTGATGAGCTCCATGCCCAGGTGGCCCACGGTGCCCACGCCCGGCGTGCCGTACTTGCCGCCGCTGCCCAGGTTGCGCACCCACAGCAGCTGCTCGGCCGAGGTCTTGCCCGTGGCATTGCCCGACACCGCCAGCACCAGCGGCGCGGTGCCGATCAGGCCGACGGGCGCGAAGTCTTTCTCGGGGTCGAAAGGCAGCGACGGGTTGAGCAGCTTGGCAATCGTGAGGTTGCCGTTGATCAGCGCGCCGATGGTGTGGTCGTCGGTGGCCTTGGCCACCAGGTCGGCCACGATGTTGCCGCTGGCGCCGGGCTTGTTCTCGACGGTGACCGGCTGGCGCAGGATCTTCGACAGGGGTTCGGCGATGGCGCGGGTCGCGAGGTCGGGCGACGCACCGGCGGGGAAGCCCACCAGGATGCGGACGGGCTTGGTGGGCCAGGCGGCGTCGCCACCGGCGTTGCGCTGCTGCGCCCAGGAAGCTTCGCAAGCAGCGAGGCGGCGACAGCGGCCGCGCCGCCTTCGAGCAGGCGGCGTTTGGTGATCGTCACGGTAACTCCAGAGGGGGTGGGGATCAGGGAAAGCTCCAGGATGGAGCTTACACAACGTTACAGGATGGCGCTTCATTAGGCAAGCCCGACGGCACTGTGCGCAGGGGCTTTAGCATGGGGCGCGACGGCGCTTCGCCCCGTTGCCGCCGCCAACCAACGACAGGGAGAACTCTGGCCATGATCGAATTTTTCCGGACCAAGGAGCGCATCCGCTTTCTGCTCTACGTGGGCGCCATCGCGCTGCCGCTGCTGCTGATCAGCGCCTGGGTCGTGAGCAGCATGGAAGACGCGTCCGCCGCCAACGGCGAGCCCGACGGGCAAGGCGGCCTGCACTACCGCATCAAGGAAAAGAGCGGCGCCAAGACCCTGCCCGCGCCGCTGGCCTCGCTGCTCTCGGTGCCGCCGAACACCGCGATGACCGACGTGAACGTGAGCGCCGACGGCAACGCCCACGTGACCAGCGCCATGGTCAAGGCCTTCAGCACCGACGACTTCAAGACCGTCGCGGCCTTCCACCGGCCCACGCTGTCGCCCGTGACCTACGAGACGCCGACCCAGCTCTGGGGCGTGCGCAATGGCTACGAGATCAAGATCTCGCAGCAGCAGAGGATCTTCGACGACGACCCGTACAAGGACCGCACCAAGGTCGAGTACTACATCAGCCCCGCGCAGAAGCCTTAGAAGCAGCCGCGGGCCCGGGCAGCAGCTTGCGCTGCGTGGGAAACAGCGACCAGCCCCAGCGTTGCTGCGCGTAGCCCCACAGCCCCTGCTTGAAGAACAGCGTGACCACGATCGCCAGCAGCCCCAGGCCCAGCAGGTACCACGTGCCGTAGTCGCTCAGGAACTTGTTGAGCGCCCAGAAGATGAGCGCGCCCACCAGCGGCCCTTCGATGCGGCCGATGCCGCCGATCACCACCATGAAGATGGCGAAGGCCGTCCAGTTGACGCTGAAGGCCGCGTCGGGGCTGATGCGCAGGTTGCCCACGAAGTACAGCGCCCCCGCGAGCCCCGCGCCGAAGGCCGCGACCACGTACACCGCGAGCTTCATGCGCGCCACCGGCACGCCCTGCGATTCGGCCGCCACCTCGTTGTCGCGAATGGCCAGCAGCGCAAGGCCGCGCTTGCTGCGCAGGAACAGGTACACCAGCGCAATGGCCGCGACCACGCAGGCCAGTGCCATCCAGTAGGTGGTGCTCTCGCGCGTGGCCTTGTCGATGCCGCGCAGCGCCGTGAGCGTGGTGCCCGAGCCGCCGCCCACCGCCGACATGTTGGCAAAGCTCAGGCGGAACACCTCGGCGATCACCCAGGTGCCGATGGCGAAGTAGCCGCCCGACAGGCGAAAAGCCACGAAGGACACAGGTATCGCAACGAGCCCCGCGGCCAGCGCGCCCAGCGGTATCGCCACGAACGGATTGACGCCCGCGAAGTTGCCGAGCATCAGCATCACGTAGCCGCCGAAGCCGAAGAAGGCCTGCTGCCCGATGCTCACCATGCCGCCGTAGCCGGTGAGCAGGTTCCACATCATCGCGAAGATGAAGTAGCAGGCGATCTCGACGAATTCGCGCATCCAGCTCGAGTCGCCCCAGAACGGAAGGCTGGCTGCAATCAGCACGAGCGCGATGCCCATGAAGAGCGCGACGCGGCTCGCGGCGGTGGCGCGCTCGACGGCGATGAGGGGTGGGGGCATGTTCGTCATTCGCTTCATCCGCGCGTCTTGGGAAAGAGCCCCTGCGGCCGCAGCACCAGCACCAGCAGGAACACGATGTGCCCGGCCCAGATGCCCCAGCCCGGGTCGAGCCGGAAGCCGATCTGCTGCGTGATGCCCAGGATCATCGCGCCGGCCAGCGTGCCCCAGAACGAGCCCATGCCGCCGATGATCACGGCCTCGAACGCGAAGAGCAGCAGCAGCGGGCCGTCCGACGGGGACACGGTGGTGCGCATGCCCTGCAGCGCGCCCGCGATGGCGATCAGCACGAAGGCGATGGCGGTCGCGAAGGCGTAGACCTTCTTCGCGTTCAGCCCCATCAGCTCGGCGATCTCGCGGTCGTCCGACACGGCGCGAAACGACCGGCCCAGCGCCGTGCGCGCGAACAGCCACTGCAGCGCGCCCGTCGCCACGAGCGCGACGGCCAGCACGATCAGCGGCAGCACGCCCAGCGACATCGCATCGCCCAGCGCGATGCCCTGCGTGTTGAGCCCGCCGGTCTCGATGGCGCGCGGGTCGGCCGAGAACAGTTCGAGCAGCAGGTTCTGGATGACGATCGACAGGCCGAAGGTGACGACCAGCGACGGCAGCGGGTCCTTGCCGAGCGTACCGTTGAGCACATAGCGCTGCAGCGCATAGCCGAAGCCGAAGGCCACCGGCAGCACCGCGAGCGCCACCAGCCACGGCGCCACCGAATCGTTGCCCAGCGACACGCCCGCGATGACCGCGAACGCGCCGAGGATGATGAAGTCGCCCTGCGCCGTGTTGGTCAGCCGCATGACGCCAAACATCAGCGACTGGCCCAGCGCGAACAGCGTGTAGAGGCCGCCGAGCAGCACGCCTTGCACGAGGGTTTCAAGCATGGGCGGCCTCCGTGGCAATGCCGAAGTAGGCCTGCGAGATCTGCTCGCGCGTGAGCTCGTTCGAATCGCCTTCGAGCGACACGCGGCCTTCCTGGAAGCAGTAGATGCGCCGCGAGACCTGGCGCGCCATGGTCACGTCCTGCTCGACGATGACGACCGTCATGCCCTCGCCGGTGATGGTGGGCATGGCCGCGTAGATCTCGCGGATGACGATGGGCGCAAGGCCGAGCGAGAGCTCGTCGCACAGCAGTACGTCGGGGTTGCTCATGAGCGCGCGGCCCAGCGCCACCATCTGCTGCTGGCCGCCCGACAGCGAGGTGCCGGGCTGGTGGCGCTTCTCCGCGAGGATGGGGAACAGCGCATACAGCCGCTGCAGGTTCCACGGCCCCTTGCGCGCGGCGGTGGCGCCCATGCGCAGGTTCTCCTCGACGCTGAGGCTGGGGAACAGGCGCCGGCCCTCGGGGACCATGGCAAGGCCCTGGCGGACGATGTCGCCGGGCGGCAGGCCGCCGATGGGGCGGCCCTTGAAATGGATGGCGTCGCGCGGTGCGCGCACCAGGCCGGTGAGGCTCTTGAGGAAGGTCGACTTGCCCGCGCCGTTGGCGCCGATGATGGCGACGAGCTCGCCCTGCACCAGCGAGAAGTCGATGCCGAAGAGGGCCTGGGCGTCGCCGTAGAAGGCTTGCAGGGCGTGGGTGGAGAGCAGTGCGTTCATGGTCTTTGCTCCCTCCCCTTCCGGGGGAGGGTTGGGGTGGGGGCAAGCGGAGGTCGATGAGGCGCGGTAGGGGAGCAGGCGCCGTCGTGCCCCCATCCCAGCCTTCCCCCGGAGGGCGAAGGAGCCATGCAAGCGCCCGGCGCGCTCATGCCTCCATCCCCATATAAACCCGCCGCACCTCCGCATCGTTCATCACCCCCCGCGGCTCCCCTTCCGCCAGCCGCTGCCCGAAGTTGATGACAAACAACCGGTCCGCCAGCGACAGCAGCGCATGCACCACGTGCTCGATCCAGATCATCGTCACGCCCCGCGCCTTGATGCGCTTGAGTTCCGCCACGAGCACCGCCGCCTCGGGCTCCGTCAGCCCACCCGCGATCTCGTCGAGCAGCAGCAAACGCGGCCGCGTCGCCAACGCGCGCGCCAGCTCCAGCCGCTTGCGGTCGAGCAGCGTCAGCCCGCCCGCCGGCTTGTTCGCATGCGGCATCAGCCCGGTCTGCGACAGCACCTCGTGCGCCGTGTGCCACGCCTCGCGCTCCGTCTGCTGCCCGCCGAAGCAGGCGGCCGTCACGAGGTTCTCGAACACGCTCATGTTGCCGAAGGGCTGCGGTACCTGGTAGCTGCGGCCGATGCCCGCGTGGCAGCGCTGGTGCGGCTTGAGTCGCGTCACGTCGCGGCCCGCGTACTCGACGCGGCCCGCATCGACGCGCACGTCGCCCGAGATCAGGTTGAAGAGCGTGGTCTTCCCCGCGCCGTTCGGCCCGAGGATGCCCAGCGTCTCGCCCTCGGCCACCGACAGCGTGATGTCGTCCGTAACCTTGAGCGCGCCGTAAGACTTGCTCACGGCATGCAGTGCCAGCAGCGCCATGGCGTTCTTCTTCAGAGCAGCCGCAGCGTGCCGCCGGTGGGAATGTTCGTCGCGGCCTCGTTGTTCACGATGGTCAGCTCCACCTTGTACTTCTTGCCCTTGCCCCACTGGCCGAGCACCAGCGGCGTCTTGCTGACGTTCTTGAACGGGCCCTGGCCGCCCCACTTCACCGGGCCGACCACGGAGTTGATCGAGGTCGAGGCCACGGCGTCGCGCACGTCGCCCGCCTTCAGCGACTTCGCACGGCCGAACGCATTCGCGGCCACTTCGAACAGCGCATGCGCAAAGCCGATCGGCTGCGTCCACTGCTTCTTCGTGCCGGCTTCGTACGCATCGGCCAGCGCCTTCGCGCTCTGCTGCGTGAGGCTGGAGGTGAACGGGTGCGACGGGCTCCACCACACCTCGGTCGACAGGCCGTCGCCCAGGTCGCCCAGCGCCTCGATGGCGCCGGGGAACAGCAGCGCCTTGCCCAGCGTGATGACCTTCGGCTTGAAGCCCTGCTGCCGCGCCTGCGTGAGAAAGGTCTTGGCGTCGGGCGGGATCACCACGCCGGTGACGATCTCGACGCCCGCGCTCTTGAACGCCGCGATCTGCGCGCTGAAGTCCTGCGTGCCGTTCTGGAAGCGGCCCGGGTCTGTGAGCGTGAAGCCCATGGCCGCGAGCGGCTTCGGAAAGCCCAGCTCTTTGTCGCCCCATGCGTTGCCGTCGCCGTCGTTCGGGAACAGGCCGCCCACTTTCTTGTTGGTGTTCAGCGTCTTCCAGCCGTTGGTGAAATTGGCGATGACGTCTTCCAGGCCCCAGAACATGTGGTACGTCCAGTTGAAGCCCTTCGCCGGGTCGCCCTTGCGGCCGAAGAACCACGGCTGCCACGGCACCACGGTCGAGATGCAGGGCACCTCGTTGAGCTCGCAGGCATCGCTCACGGGGTTGGCGGTTTCGGGCGTGCCGGCGGTGAGCACCAGCGCGACCTTGTCCTTCAGGATCAGGTCGTTCGCGACTTCGCCCGCGCGGTTGGGGTTCGACTGGCTGTCTTTCAGCACGATCTGCACCGCGTACTTTTTTCCGCCGACGCTGATGCCGTCCTTGAAGGTCGTCTTCATCTGGTCGATGACCCACTTGTCGGCCTCGCCGAAGGGCGCGAGCGGGCCGGTCTGCGGCGACACGTAGCCGATCTTCAGCGTGTCGGCCGCGAACACCAGCGGTGCCGCGCCCGAAGCCACCAGCGCGGCCGTGGCCTGCGTGAACTGTCTGCGATTGAATGCCATGGTTGTCTCCGTCTCTTGTGTTCGTGTTGCCGCAAAAGGGGCCGGGGTCAGCGCGCGAAGTGCGGCGGTATCTGCGCGTCGACGTTCACCCACACGCTCTTGACCTGCGTGTATTCGCGCATCGCGTCGAAGCCCATCTCGCGGCCGTAGCCGCTCTGGCCCACGCCGCCGAAGGGCGAGCCGGGGTTCACGCGCTTGTAGCTGTTGATCCACACCATGCCGGCGTGCAGGTCGCGCGCGACCTTGTGGGCGCGCTGCAGGTCGCGGGTCCACAGGCCGCTGCCCAGGCCGTAGTCGGTGCCGTTGGCGATCTGCATCGCCTCTTCGTCATTCTTGAAAGTCAGCACGGTGACGAAGGGGCCGAAGACTTCCTCCTGTGCCACGCGGTCCTTGTACGACTTGGCGCGCATCACGGTGGGCTCGACGTAGCAGCCGTTGGCAAGATCGCCCCCCGGCGACTTGCCGCCCGCGAGCAGTTCGCCGCCCTCGCCCTGCGCGATTTCCACATAGCTCAGCACGCGTTCGCGATGCTGCGCACTCGTGAGCGGGCCCATCTCGGTGTTCTCGTCCAGCGGGTTGCCCAGGCGGATCGACCTGGCGAGCGGAATGAACTGCTCGAGGAACGCATCGGCGATCTTCTCGTGCAGCATCAGCCGCGAGCCCGCGATGCAGGCCTGCCCCTGGTTGTGGAAGATGGCCCACGCGCTGCCGTTGACGGCGGCCTGCAGGTTCGCGTCCTCGAACACGATGTTGGGGCCCTTGCCGCCCAGCTCGAGCTGCACCTTCTTCAGGTTGCCCGCGCTGGCCTGCACGATGCGCCGGCCCGTGGCGGTGCTGCCGGTGAAGGCGATCTTGGCGATCTCCGGGTGCTCGGCGATGTACTGGCCCGCCACGCTGCCCAGGCCCGGCAGCATGTTGACCACGCCGGGCGGCAGGCCCGCCTCGGCCATGAGCTCGGCGATGCGCAGCGAACTCAGCGGCGTGATCTCGGCGGGCTTCATGACGATGCAGTTGCCGGCCGCGAGCGCGGGCGCCATCTTCCAGCTGGTGAACATCAGCGGGAAGTTCCACGGCACCACCTGGCCGACGATGCCGACGGGCTCGCGCAGCGTGTAGTTCAAGAAGCCCTCTTCCACCGGAATGGTCTCGCCCTGGAACTTGTCGGCCATGCCGCCGAAGTAGCGAAAGCACGCGGCCGTGCGCGGCACGTCGAGCCGGCGCGAGTCGCGGATGGGGTGGCCGGTGTCCAGCGATTCGAGGCGTGCGAGCTCTTCGCCGTTGGCCTCGATGAGGTCGGCGAGTTTGAGCAGGATGCGGCCGCGGTCGGCGGCGGCCATGCGGGCCCATCTGGGGAACGCGCGCTTCGCGGCGGCCACGGCCTTGTCGACGTCGGCCTTGCCGGCGAGCGCGACGCGCGCGATGGGCGTGTTGTCGTGCGGGTTGAGCGTGGCGAGGGTCTCGCCGGACTCGGCGTCGACGAAGCGGCCGTCGATGAAGAGTTGGTGGCGGATGGAAGAAAAAGGCATGAGCGTTCCTCTCCCTCCCCCTTTGGGGGAGGGTTGGGGTGGGGGCATCTTCAAAGAGGG
>NZ_MOWM01000055.1 GCF_016082275.1 Variovorax sp. E3 | reverse complement strand
GCCGGACGGCATCGCACCCAGCGGCGGGGGCGGCGAGGGCCGGTCGACCACGGGGTTCGCGGCCGGGTCGACCACCAGCGCGAGCGTCGCGACATAGCGCCGCCGTTCCTCGCGCACCGCGCCGAGCACGGTGTCGCCGGCCTTCAGCGCAATGCCGTCGGCGCTGTTGAGCGTGTCGCGCAGCCGCGAGCGCTGGTAGCCCGACACCTGCGTGTAGAGGAACTCGCTGAGTGCGTCGGGCAGGAAGAACTGCGAGGTGAGCACGGCGCGCGCGCCGTTCAGCACCTTGAAATGGATGTGCGTGGTGCGCCCCGCGTACCAGCCCGGGTACACGGTGGTGAAGGCCACGGCGCCGTCGCGGTCGGTGTGCTGGCTGCCGCGCAGGAAGGCCTGGCCCTCGAACGTCAGCGCGCGGTCGTCGCCCTGCCCGCCGAAGCCCGAGTAGCGGCCCTGCGCGTCGCAGTGCCACAGGACCACGCGCAGCTTCGGCAGCGGGCGGCCGGTGGTGTCGCTCACGGTGAAGCGCACTTCGAGCGGCACGCCGTCGAGGCCTTCGGTGATGTCGGCGCGCAGCTTCGCCACGTCGAGGTAGTACGGCCCTTCGGTGGTCTGCGCGGTCAGCGGCAGCTTGCGCGCGGCGGCCCGTGCCGGACGGGCAGGATGCGCCGAGGCGGCGAGCCCTGCGGCGCCGAGCGCGGCCAGCAGGCCGCGGCGCCCGAGGGCGGGTGGACGGGGCGGTGTTCGAGGGTGTGTCATGGCGTCTTCTGCTCCTTTGCGTTCGGGCCCGCCCCGGGCACGGGCCGCGTGGCACAGTCTTCCGCCCAGAAGACGAACAGCGCCCACGCCTGGGTCAGCAGCCAAAAAACACCGTGATCGCCAGCAGCAGCGGCAGGTCCATAGGGGGGTTCATGGGGCCATGGTGCGTTTTCAATCGGGAGAAATATGGGAGAACACTTCTCCCAGATTCCTCCCCATTTGGGCGGCATGATCGACGGCTTGCCCATGAAGACCGTCCGCCCGCCACGCATGCCGCAGAATGCGCGCATGCCCCTTACGAGCCCATGCCGAGACTGACCCTTTCCCGGAAGATCTTCCTGGCGCTGGCGGCCTTGCTGATCGTGCTGCTGCTCAGTTTCGCGGGCCTGTCGATCCTGGCCCTGCAGCGGGGGCTGGGCTCCTACGTGGCCGAGATCGAGATCCGGCGCATGGACTGGCTCTCGCAGCTGGTGCTCAAGCACTACGCCGCCAACGGCGACTGGAAGAGCCTGCGCAACAACGACGAAGCCTGGCACCGCCTGCAGATGGGCCGGCTGGCCGCCGCGCTGGACAACGCCGGCGGCACCGACGAACGCCGCCTGCCGCCCTGGTACGAGTACCGCGCCCGGCGCGTGGCCCCGACCGACGGCGGCGCCGCCGACAACAACAACGAGCCGCCGCCCATTCCTCCGCCAGCCCCGCCGCCCTCGCCGCAGCTCGACCTGCTGCCGCGCCGGCTGCCGAACATGCCGCCGCCGTGGTTCTTTCCCGATCCGCGCGAGATGGCCGACTCCATCTACCAGCGGCTGGCCGTCCTCGACGCGCAGGGCGTGCGCGTGGTCGGCGCCCAGGTCGACCTCGAAAACGCCGCGCGCACGCCGCTGCGGCGCGGCCGCACGGTGGTGGGCTACCTCGCGCTCGCGCCGGTGCAGGGCCTGGAGAGCGAGGCCGACCGCGCCTTTCTCGCGCGGCAGTCGGGCGTGATCGTGCTGACCGGCCTGTGCGGCCTGGCCTTTGCGCTGGTGCTGTCGTGGCTGCTCGCGCGGCGCTGGTTCAAGCCCATCGACGAACTCACGCAGGCCGCACAGGATGTGGCGCGCGGGCGGCTGTCGACCCGCGTGGCGGTGCAGGGCTCCGACGAACTCGCGCTGCTGGGCAAGACCTTCAACGACATGGCGCAGCGGCTGGACACGGTCGAGGCCTCGCGCCGCGCGTGGCTGGCCGACGCGGCGCACGAGCTGCGCACGCCGCTGGCCGCCATGCGCGCCGAGATCGAGGCGCTGCAGGACGGCGTGCGCACCTTCGACGAGCGCACCGCGCTGCGCCTGCACCGCCAGGTGATCCGCCTGGGCCAGTTGGTCGACGACCTGCGCAGCAGCATGCGCGAGCCGCAGAGCGACCTGCTCACCACCACGGTGTTCCCGCTGTCGCTGCTGAAAGAGGCGCTCGACCACACGCGCGAGCGCTTCGCCCGGCGCGGCATCGCGGTCGACCGCCGCGCCATCGACCTTGTCGCCGCGTCCGCCCAGCCCACCATCGACGGCGACGCGCACCGGCTGCACCAGGTCTTCATGAACCTGCTGGAGAACACGCTGGCCTATACCGACGAGGGCGGCGAACTGCGCATCGACGTCACGGTCGAGGGCGCGTGGACCGGCAACTGCCTCACGCTGGTGTTCGACGACAGCGCGCCCGGCGTGCCCGAAGACGAGCTGCCGCGCCTGTTCGACCGCCTGTTCCGCGGCGAGACCTCGCGCAGCCGCGAGCACGGCGGCTCGGGGCTGGGCCTGTCGATCTGCCGCACCACCATCGAGGCGCACGGCGGCAGCATCGATGCCGCGCCCTCGCCGCTCGGCGGCCTGCGCCTGACCGTCACCCTGCCACTGGCCGCATCCGCATGACACGCATCGTCATCGTCGAGGACGAGATCGACATCGCCTCCGTGGTGCAGGACTACCTGCGCCACGCGGGCTACGAGACCGCGCATTTCGCCGACGGGCAAAGCGCGCTGCAGAGCATTCTTGCGGCGCCGCCCGACCTCACGCTGCTCGACATCATGCTGCCGCGCATGGACGGCATCGAGGTGCTGCGCCGCGCGCGCGAGCACACGGCGCACCCGATCATCATGCTGACCGCGCGCATCGAGGAGGTCGACCGGCTGCTGGGCCTGGAGCTGGGCGCCGACGACTACGTGTGCAAGCCTTTTTCGCCGCGCGAGCTGGTGGCGCGCGTGCGCGCCGTGCTGCGGCGCACCGCGCCGGGCCTGGCGCCGGGGCAGCAGGCCTCGCAGGGCGAAGCGCCCGGGCTCGTGCTGGACGACGTTCATTGGCGCGCGTCGCTCAAAGGCACGCCGCTGAACCTCACGCGGCGCGAGTTCGGGCTGCTGCAGGTGCTGTCGCGGCACCCGGGGCGCATCTTCTCGCGCGCGCGGCTGCTCGAGCTGGCCTACGACGACACCGTGGACGTGACCGAGCGCGCCATCGACAGCCACGTGAAGAACCTGCGCCGCAAGCTCGGCGCGGTGACGCCGGGGCACGACTGGATACGGTCGTGTACGGCGTGGGCTTTGCGTGGGAGGCGCCGGTGCCGGGCTGAGCGCCGGCCACCCCACGGCAAATTCCCTGCTAATCGAACACCACCACCTGTCGGATCGCCCGCCCGGCATGCAGCAGGTCGAAGGCTTCGTTGATGTCGTCCAGCTTCAGCCGGTGCGTCAGCAGCTTGTCGACCGGCAGCCGGCCCTGCTTGTACAGATCGATGAAGCGTGGAATGTCGCGCGAAGGCACGCAGGTGCCGATGTAGCTGCCCTTGAGCGTGCGCTCCTCCGCCACCAGGCTGACCGCAGGCAAGGCGAAGCTCGCCGTCGAAGTGGGCAGGCCCGCCGTCACGGTCATGCCGCCGCGCCGTGTCGCGTCGTAGGCCAACGACAGTGCCCGGATGGCGCCGGCGAACTCGAATACATAGTCGGCCCCGCCCGAGGTGATGTCGCGGATCTGCGCCTTGGCGTCGTCGCTGCCCGCGTTCACGGTGTGCGTGGCGCCCAGGGCGCGTGCCTGCGCCAGCTTGTCTTCCGACAGGTCGACCGCCACGATGTGGCGCGCACCCGCCGCACGCGCGCCGATCAGCGCCGCCAGCCCCACGCCGCCGAGTCCCACCACCGCCACCGAGGCCCCCACGCGCACCTGCGCCGTGTTCACCACCGCACCCACGCCGGTCAGCACCGCGCAGCCGAACAGCGCCGCTTCGTCGAGCGGCACGTCCGGGTCGATTTTCACCAGCGAGCGGCGGGACACCGTGGCGTACTCCGCGAAGACGGAGCAACCGAGGTGGTGGTTCAGCGGCGCGCCATGGTCGCTGAGCCGGCGCGCGCCCGACAGCAGCGTGCCGGCGCTGTTGGCGGCCGCGCCAGGCTCGCACAGCGCGGGGCGGCCCTCAGCGCAGGGCGCGCAGTGTCCGCAACTGGGCACGAAGACCACCACCACGTGGTCGCCACGTTGCAGGTCGTGCACGTGCGCGCCGACCTCTTCGACCACGCCGGCCGCCTCGTGACCCAGTGCCATCGGCATGGGCCGCGGACGGTCGCCGTTGATGACCGACAGGTCGGAGTGACAAAGGCCCGCCGCGCCCACGCGGATCAACACCTCCCCCGGCCCAGGCGGCGTCAACTCGACAGTGCGAATGGCAAGGGGACGGCTGTCGGCGTACGGCGGGGCCGCGCCCATGCGCTCAAGTACGGCTGCTCTGACTTTCATGCCGGTGCTCCTTGACGCGCTCAGAGCGCGATGCCGATGGACTTGACCTCGGTGTACTGCGCGATCGCCTCGTAGCCCATCTCGCGGCCCCAGCCCGACTGCTTGAAACCGCCGAACGGCAGCGCCACGTCGACCACGTGGTGCGTGTTGATGCCGATGGTGCCGGCCTTCAGCCGCTTGGCCACGCGATGCGCCACGCTCACGTCGCGGGTGTAGAGGCTGGCGGCCAACCCGTAGACGGAGTCGTTGGCCTGGCGCACCACGCTGTCGATGTCGTCGTCATCGAAGACCATGGCGCACAGCACCGGCCCGAAGATTTCTTCGCGCACCACGCTCATGCCCGCGTTCGTGTTGGCCAGCACCGTGGGCTGCAGGAAGTAGCCCGCGCTGCCCACGGAGCCGCCGCCGGTCAGCACCTGC
Source organism: Variovorax sp. E3 (assembly GCF_016082275.1). Taxonomy (GTDB): domain Bacteria; phylum Pseudomonadota; class Gammaproteobacteria; order Burkholderiales; family Burkholderiaceae_C; genus Variovorax. The sequence continues at coordinate 37,598 of NZ_MOWM01000055.1, read as the reverse complement.
GCGCCGGCCTTGCGGCCCTGCTCGATGTAGTCCGCGACGCGGTCGCGCTGCTCGGCCGAGATCAGCGGGCCGATGCGCGTGGCAGGGTCCAGCCCGTGGCCGATGGTCAGCGCCGAGGCCTCGCGCACGATGCCCTCCATCACCTTGTCATAGACCTTGCGGTGCACATAGAGGCGCGAGCCCGCGGTGCAGGTCTGGCCATTGTTGTAGAAGATGGCACTCGACGCGCCGGCCACGGCCTGTTCGATGTCGGCGTCGCCGAACACAATCACGGGCGACTTGCCGCCGAGCTCCAGCGCCACCTTCTTCAGGTTGCCGGTGGCGGCCTTCAGGATCAGCCGGCCCACTTCGGTGGAGCCGGTGAAGGCGACCTTGTCGATGTCGGGGTGCGCGGCAATGGCGGCGCCCGCGGTCTCGCCGAAGCCGGTAACCACGTTGAACACGCCCGGCGGAAAGCCTGCCTCCTGCACCAGCTCCGCCAGCCGCAGCGCCGACAGCGGCGTCTGCTCGGCCGGCTTCAGGATCACCGTGCAGCCGGCGGCAAGCGCGGGCGCCACCTTCCACACGGCCATCATCAACGGGAAGTTCCATGGCACGATCTGTCCGACCACGCCCACCGGCTCGCGCAGCGTGTAGGCATGGAACTCGGCCGGGTTCGACAGCGGAATGGTCTGGCCCAGGATCTTGTTCGACCAGCCCGCCATGTAGCGCAGCAGCTCGATGGAGAAGGCCACGTCCACGCCGCGTGCGTCGGTCACGGGCTTGCCGTTGTCCAGCGCCTCGAGTTGCGCGAGCTCGTCGGCGTTGGCCTCCAGCAGGTCGGCCAGACGCCACACCAGCTTGCCGCGCTCGGAAGGGTTGAGCCGGGACCACGGGCCGTTGTCGAAGGCCTCGCGCGCGGCCGCCACGGCCAGGTCCACGTCCTTCGCGTCACCGGCCGGCACGGTGCAGATGCGCGTGCCCAGCGCGGGGTCGAAGACCTCGAGCGTCTTGCCGTTGACGGGGTCGCGCCACTGGCCGCCGATGAAGAGCTTCTTGGGGCGGGCGACGAAGGCGCGCACGTCGTCGCGCAGCAGGTTCCAGGGGTTGGCGGGTGCGTTCATCAGGATCTCCTTGGGATAAGAAACAAAAGGGAAGAAAGCGAAGGAAGGGCTGGCGTCAGGCAACGCCGACGCAGACGTACTTGCGTTCCATGTAGTCGTCCATGCCGTACTTCGAGCCTTCGCGGCCGGTGCCTGATTGCTTGACGCCGCCGAATGGCGCCTCGGCCGTGGAGATCAGGCCGGTGTTGATGCCCACCATGCCGGCCTCCAGCCGCTCGGCCACGCGCCACGAGCGCTTCAGGTCGGCGGTGTAGAAATAAGAGGCCAGGCCGAACTCGGTGTCGTTGGCCAGCCGCACGACTTCGTCCTCGGTGTCGAAGCCGATCAGCGGCGCGAGCGGGCCGAAGGTTTCTTCTTCGCTCACCTGCATGGCACGGGTCACGCCCGTGAGCACGGCCGGCGACAGGAAGTTGCCGCCCAGCCGCTGGCCGCCCACGCGCAGGGTCGCGCCCTTGGCCGTGGCATCGGCAATGTGCGCCTCGACCTTGGCAACGGCGCGCTCGTCGATCAGCGGGCCGACCTGCACGCCCGCCTCCACGCCGTTGCCCACGCGCAGCGCGGCCACGCGGCGCGACAGCCTGTCGGCGAAGACGTCGTACACGCCGCGCTGCACGTAGATGCGGTTGGCGCACACACAGGTCTGGCCGTTGTTGCGAAACTTGGCGACCATGGCGCCGTCCACCGCGGCGTCGATGTCGGCATCGTCAAACACGATGAAGGGTGCGTTGCCACCCAGTTCGAGCGACAGCTTCTTGATGCTGTCGGCGCACGCGCGCATCAGGCCGCGGCCAATTTCGGTCGAGCCCGTGAAGCTGATCTTGCGCACCACGGGGTTGGCGCACAGCTGGCCGGCAATTTCCGCCGCGCCGCCCGTCAGCACATTGATCACGCCCGGCGGAATGCGGCGCGCTCGGCCAGCACCGCCATCGCGAGCGCGGAGAACGGCGTCTGCGACGCCGGCTTGACCACCATGGTGCAGCCCGCCGCGAGCGCGGGGCCGAGCTTGCGCGCCAGCATCGCATTGGGAAAGTTCCAAGGCGTGATGGCCGCGCACACGCCCACCGGCTGGCGCAGCACCACGATGCGGTGGCCCGTCTGCGTGGCCGGAATCACGTCGCCGTAACCACGCCGAGCCTCTTCGGCGAACCACTCGATGAAGCTCGCGCCGTAGGCGATCTCGCCGCGCGCTTCGGCCAGCGGCTTGCCCTGCTCGGTCGTCATGATCAGGGCCAGGTCGTCCTGCGCGGCGATCATGAGTTCGTACCAGCGGCGCAGCAGGTCGGCGCGCCGCTTCACCGACAACGCCGCCCACGCGGGAAAGGCCTGCGACGCGGCCCGCACCGCGCGCGCGGTTTCCGCCGCACCCATGCGCGGCACCGTGCCGACCTGCTCGCCGGTCGCGGGGTTGAGCACGCGCAGCGTGGCGCCGGTGTCGGCGGCGGCCCATTCACCGCCGATCAGTGCGCGGTCTGTGAACAGGGTCGGGTCTTTCAACGCAAGCATGGCGTGTCCTCGAGGCAAAGTTGGAAAGTGGGGAGTGCGGTCAGCGCAAGGCGGCGTGGGCGGCCGCGATCTGCGCGCGCATGAAGGCCAGCGCCTTGCGCGCGGTGTCGTCCGAGTCGTGCCAGGGCTCGCGCCACAGCGCGATCAGGCCGGCCAGATCGGGGCCGAGCACGGAGGGCGAGAAAGACTCGAACAGGATCGGCCCGTCGTAGCCTGCCTGCGCGAGCGCACCGAAGAACGCGGGAAAGTCCAGGTTGCCCTCGCCGAGGCGGCCGCGGTGGCTGTCCGCCACGTGCACATAGCCCAGCAGGTCGCGCACGTCGAGCACGGCCTGCGCCAGCCGCTCTTCCTCGATGCACATGTGAAAGAGATCGGCATGCACGAACATCGCGTCGGAGCCGACCTGGCGAATCAGCGCGGCGGCCTGGCCCAGTGTGTTGATGAAGTTGCTCTCGTAACGGTTGAGCGCCTCCAGGCCCAGGCGCATGCCCGCGCTCTTCGCCTGTCCCGCCAGCCGCCGGTAGGCTTCCACCGCCCGCTCGCGCGCCATCTCCGAAGGCTGCACGGCATAGCGGTGCACCGCGGAAAACGAAGGGCCGCCCAGCAGCGGCGACCCCATGTCGCGCGCCACCGCGATGGCCTTGGCCACCAAGGCCTCGCCGCGCCCGGCGATCACCGGGTCGGGGTTCGACAGGTCGGCGCTGAGCTTGCCGCACATGGTGGCCATCACGCCCAGGCCGTGCTGTTCGGCCAGACGCGCGGTCATCCGGGCGTCGACGGTGTCGGGGTCGAAGATCAGCACCTCGACGAAGTCGTAGCCGATGTCGGCGGCGCGCTCGAACACGCGGCGCGCGCTGGCTTCGTCCCACTGCGGGGTGTAGACGAACATGTGGATGCCGAGCTTGTTCATTGCGCGCTCCCCTGCAGCGCCGCCACCGGTGCCTTGGCAAAGCGGCCGAAGACCGCAGCGCTGAGCCGCCCGCGCCAGATGTCCACCCCCACGGCCAGCAGGATGATGCCGCCGATGGTGATGCTCTGCAGCGAGGTCGACACGGCGTTGAGGTTCAGCCCGTTCTGCACCACCACGATGATCAGAACGCCGATCAACGTGTTGAGCACGTGGCCGCGCCCGCCCGCCAGGCTGGCGCCGCCCACCACCGCCGCCGCGATCGCCTGCAGCTCGATCAGCGAACCGTAGTTGGGCGAGCCCGAATTGAGCCGCGCGGCCAGCAGCACCGCGCCGATGCCGGCGCAAGCCCCTGCGATCACGAAGGCCAGCATGCGCACGCGCGGCACATGAATGCCCGACAGCCGCGCCGCCGACTCATTGCCGCCCACGGCATAGATCTCGCGGCCGAAGCGCGAGTGGTTCAGCACCATCGTGGCAAAGGCGTAGAGGCCGACCATGTAGTAGAACGGCAGCGGCACGCCCAGCAGCTCGCCGTAGAACAGCTGCCCGAGGTCGGGCGACAGCGAGAACACCGGCGTGCCTCCACCCACCGTGAGCGCGATGCCCTTGAAGGCGCTGAGCCCCGCCAGCGTGACGATGAAGGCCGGTATGCGCACATAGGCCACCAGCACGCCGTTGACCAGCCCCAGCACGCCGCCGAGCGCAATGGCCGCGGGCACCGCGACCCACAGGCTCACGCCGTTGAGCTTGACCATCACGGCCAGCACCATCGTGAGGTACGCGATCATCGAGCCCGGGCTCAGGTCGATGCCGCCCGTCAGGATGACCACGGTGGCGCCGATGGCAACGATCGACAGCACCGCCACCTGCAGCGCGATGTTGCGGAAGTTCTCCGCGGCCAGGAAGCTGGGCGTGGTCACCGCGACCACCGCCATGATCAGCAGCAGCGCGGCCATCGGGCCTGCGAACTGGCTGAGGACGGAACGTTTCATGTCGTTACTCCTTCAGGGATGAGGGGGTCGGCCGGCGCTTCGCGCTGCGCCTGCGAGGCACTGACCAGGTCCGCGTGCCGCACGTCGGCCGCGTCGCACACCGCCGTCACGCGGCCGTGCTGCACGATGGCGATGCGGTCGCTCATGGCAATCAGCTCGTTGTGGTCCGAGCTGATCAGCACGATCGACTTGCCGGCCGCGGTCAGCCGGTTGATGAGCCGGTACACGGCCAGCTTGGCGCCCACGTCGATGCCTTGCGTCGGCTCGTCCAGGATCAGCACGCGCGAACGCGCAAACAGCCAGCGCGCGATCAGCACCTTCTGCTGGTTGCCGCCCGAGATCTGGTTCACCGGCTTGTGCTGCGCCAGCGGCGTGATCTCCAGCTCGCGGATGTAGCCGGCCGTCACCCGGGCTTCTTGCGCATGGTCGAGCCGGGGGCCGTGCATCACGCCGCCCAGGTTAGCCATGGTCACGTTCGGTCCCGCGAAGAAGTTGAAGAACAGGCCGTCGAACTTGCGGTTCTCCGGCACCAGCGCAATGCCCGCGCGGATGGCGTCGGCCGGGCCGTGCAGGCGCAGCACGCGCCCGTCGAGCCGGACCTCGCCGGCCTCCAGCAGGTCGGCGCCGAACAGCGCGCGGGCGATCTCGGTGCGCCCCGCGCCGATCACACCGCCGAGCCCCAGCACCTCGCCGCGGCGCAGGTCGAAGCTCGCGCCGCGCACGCGGCTGGCGGTGCGCAAGCCCCGGGCCTGCAGCACCACTTCCGTGGTGGCGTGGCGCTCCTTCGGGTAGTGCTCACCGAGGTTGCCGCCCACCATGCGCGAGACGATCGCGTGCACGTCGAGCCGCGTCTCGCCCGAACGGCTGGCCACCTCGCCGTCCTTCAGGATCGTGACGGCATCGACCAGCTCACACACTTCGTCGAGGCGGTGCGAGATGTACAGGATGGCCACGCCGCGCGTCTTCATGCGCCGCAGCAGGCGGTGCAGCACGGCGATCTCGTCCAGGCCCAGCGCGGTGGTCGGCTCGTCCAGGATCAGCAGTTGCGCATCCTGGGACAGCGCCTTGGCGATTTCCACCAGCTGCTGCTCGGCCACCGACAGATCGGCCACGCGCGCGGCGGGGTCGATGGGAATGTCGAGCTGCGCCAGGATGTCGCGCGCGCCCCGCGCAATGGCCGGCCAGTCGACGCGCAGGCCGCCCCACTTCGACGGATGGCGGCCCAGAAAGATGTTCTCGGCCACGCTGAGCTGCGGCACCAGCGAGAACTCCTGGAACACCGTGGCCACGCCGTATGCGCGCGCCTGCGTCGGGTCGGCCAGGCGCACCGGTAGGCCGCGGTGCAGGATGGCGCCCGCGTCGGGCTGGATCACGCCCGACAGCAGCTTGATCAGCGTCGACTTGCCGCAGCCGTTCTCGCCGAGCAGCCCGTGGATCTCGCCCGCATGCAGCTCGAGCGACACGCGGTCGTTCGCCTTCACGCCGGGAAAGGACTTGCAAAGACCCTGCAGCGCCCAGAGCGGCGTGCCTCGCGTGGGCGACGCGGGCATGACCGGTGTGCCGTCGTTCATGGCGTGCGTGCCCGCGGCTCAGTAAGCCTTGGAAGGCTTGGGGAACAGGTCGGCCGGCTGCCTGAGCACCGCCTGCACGTTGCCCTTGTGCACGATTTGTGTCGGCACGCCGACATAGCCACCGGCCGACTTCTTGTTGAGCAGGTCGAGCGCGAACAGCGCCGCCATGCGGCCCATGCCTACCGGCGAGGTGTTGGTGGTGGCCGTGACGCCGCCGCCATTGGCTATGTCTTCCAGCGCGCCGGTATCGCCGTCGTAGCCGAAGATGGAAATGTTGGTGCGGCCCAGGCTCTTGGCCGCCAGCGCCGCGCCGAGCGCCATGTAGTCGCTCGAGGCGTAGATCGCATTGATGCCGGGGTTGGCCTGCAGCAGGTCCATGGCCGCGGTGTTGCCCTTCTCGACGCTCCAGCCGCCGTTGACGCGCGTGGCCAGCTTCCAGTTGCTGCCCTTGAGCCCGTCGAGAAAGCCGCCCGCGCGCTCGGTCGCGATGTAGCTGGGTTCGCCGTCGAGCACCCCCACCGACTTGGGTGCGTCCTTGGCCTGCGCGCGCGCCCACTCGGCGAGCGCGCGGTTGGCGTTGCGCTGGTTGACGCCGACCACGCCATGCACCGGCGTCGGGAAGTTGGGGATGTCGGAGTTGACGACCACCACCACCTTGCCGGCGTCGACCGCCTTCTTGATGAGCGGCGCGAGCGAGTGCTCGTCGAAGCTGATGATCAGGATCGCGTCCACGTCCTTGCGCGAAGTCACGTCCTGCAGCATGCCCATCTGGCCGGCCTGGTCGGAGCCCGCGTAGGGAGACAGCATGAACGACTTGATGCCGGGCACCGACTTGATGCCCTCGTACAGCGCCACGTGGTAGTTGTACTCGGTGCCCATCGGCAGGTAGGCGATGATGGGCGTGCCGCCCTTGAAGCTCAGCTTGTCGAGCGTGGCCTGGGCGCCGGGGCCCAGCGGCCTGGGTGCGGGGTAGGCCGTGGTCTGGGCGGTGGCATGCGCCACCACCAGCGCGGCGGCCAGTGTCATCAGGGCCTTGAGGCCGGTCTTCGGCAGGTTCATCGTTGTCTCCATCGGGTTGTGATCGGGCACGCCGCGACGCCACTGCGTGCGGATGCATCGCAGCCCGGAGCGGTCGGGGTAAAAAGGGCAGTGGGCTAGAACACCGTTCGCACGATGCCGCCGTCCACGCGCAATGCCGAACCGTTGATGGCGCTGGCGCGTGCGCTACACACGAAGGCCACCGTGTCGGCGATCTCGCGGGGGTCGATCAGCCGCGCGATCAGCGAGGTCGAGCGGTTCTCGCGCATGAAGCGGGCCTCGGCCTCTTCATAGGGCAGCGCGGGAAACAGGTCCTGCACGAAGGCCCGTACGCCTTCGGTGCGGGTGGAGCCCGGCAGCACTGCGTTGACGGTGACGCCGGTGCCCTTGGTCAGCTCGGCCAGCGTGCGCGAGATGGCCAGCTCCATGGTCTTGGTCGCGCTGTAGTGCGGCAGTTCTGGTGCGGGCGAGACGCCCGATTCGCTGGAGATGAACACGATGCGCCCCTTGCCGCGTTCGAGCATGCCGCGGATGCAGTGCCGGGACAGGCGCACGCCGCTCATGATGTTGACCTCGAACAGGCGCAGCCAAGCCTCGTCGCTCACGTCGCAGAACGACATGGCCTCGTAGATGCCGAGGTTGTTGACGAGGATGTCGAGCGATCCCACCTGCGCGATGGTGGCCTCGCAACCAGCGGCCGTTCCGTTGTCGGCCACGAGGGCCTCGAGCCGGGCCTGCGGCACCGAGGCTGCGATGTCGTCCATCGCCGCCTGCACCACGGCCTGCGTGCGACCGTTGACGATCACATGCGCGCCTTCGCGTGCCAGCACGCGGGCGATCTCGCGCCCGATGCCGCCGCTGGAGGCCGTGACCAGGGCACGTTGACCCTTGAGTTGCAGATCCATCTTGTCTCCTGTCTTTTTTTTAGGGATGGGCGCGGGCGGGTGGGTCAGCCCAGGTTCGGCGAGCGCTTCCAGTCGCGCAGCGCGTACACGGTGCCGGGGCGTTTCTGCTCGGGGTTCGGGTTCTCGATGCGGCGGCGCAGGCTGTGAATGGGCGTGGCCTTGGCGTCAGTGCGGATCTCGATCACCGACGGGCCCGGGTGCGCGAAGGCTTCGTCCAGCGCGGCCTCGATCTGGTCAGGCCGATCGACCACGATGCCCTTCAGGCCGAGACCGGCGGCGGCAGCGGCGTAGTTGGGCTTGGCATGCTCGGACTGCAGGTCCACCGACAGCCGCGTGTTGTTGTAGAAGATCTGCTCCCACATGCGCAGCCAGCCCAGCTCGCCGTTGTTGAACACGATGTTGATGACCGGCATGTTGTAGCAAGCCTGCGTGGCCAGTTCGCCGATGGAGAACGAGAAGCCGCCATCACCGGCCACGGTGATCACGCGCTTGCCGGGCTTGACCATGCTCGCCCCCAGCGAGGCCGGCACCGCGTAGCCCAGGCTGCCCTGCCCCCGCGCATAGAGGAAGCGGCGCGCGGCCTTGAGCGCCGGCAGGTACTGACCGATCCAGCCCGAGGCAAAGCTGGCGTCACTGATCACCACGTCGTCGGCATCGAGCCGCGCGGCCAGCGACTTGAGCACGCGACCCGGATGAATGGGCACGGCCTCCGACGCATGGTCGGCCGCGATCACGGCGGCCTGCTCGGCCTTCACTTCGTTCACGCGGCTGTCCCAGGCTTCGACGCGATTGGCCTTGAGCAACGGGTTCAGCTCGTCAAGCACTTCACGGATGTCGCCGAACAGCGCCACCGTGGGGCGGAAGGTGCGGCCGTGCTCCTGCGGGTCGTCGTCGATGGTGATGGTGGCTTGCTGCGGCGTCGGCAGCGTCCAGTTGCTGGCGGTGTTCTGGCTGGCCTTGCAGCCGCACCAGATGATCAGGTCGGCCTCGGGCGCGAGCGCCAGCGCGGCCTTCGAGCCCATCGGGTTGAGCACGCCCACCGAGCGCTCCGACACTTCGGAGATCACACCCTTGCCCGACAGCGAGGTCGCCACGTAGGCGCAGCTGCGGTCGGCCAGCGCCTGCAGCTGCGCGTAGGCGCCCGACATGTGCACGCCGCCGCCGGCCACGATGAGCGGGCGGCGGGCCTTGGCGATCAGTGCCGCGGCCTCGGCCAGGTGTTGCTTCATGGCGCGCGCGCGGTGGGCCGGTGCGCGGATGTAGCGGTCGTCGGCGAGCGCGGGGGCCGTGGCCGGGTCCCACTCGGCGTCCATCACGTCGTGCGGCACGATGATGGCCACGGGGCCGGGACGCGGCGAGGTCGCGACGCGAAACGCGGTACGGATGATTTCCTGGAACGAGCTCGCCGTGGGCACCATGAAGGTTTCCTTGGTGATCGACTTCAAGAAGCTCAACTGGTCGAAGCCCTGCGAGGCCACGCCCTTGGCCTTCAGCGGCAGCCAGTCGCGCGGCAGTTCGCCGACGATGGCGACCAGCGGGATCGAGGCATTGAGCGCTTCCACCAGCCCGTCGGTGAGCTTGGTGGCGCCGGGGCCGACCGTCACGTCGCACACACCGGGCTTGCCGGTGAGGCGCGCATAGGCATCGGCTGCGTAGACGCCGTTGCGCTCATCGCGCACCAACACGTGCTTGATGCGGTCCTGGCGCTGCGCGATGCCTTCATAGAGGCCCGAGGTCTGGCCTCCGGGCATGCCGAAGACCACTTCGACGCCGTACTCGATCAACATTTCCGTCAGCATGTCTCCGCAATGGGCCATGGTTCATCTCCTGGGTAGGTGTGTTCAAAAAAAGGGAATAAGGGAGGCGCGCGTTCAGACCAGGTACTTCCAGTCCTTCCTGGCTTTCTCGTAAGGGGCGGGCCACGCGATCTCGGCGCCCAGGACGCGCGCGGCGTGCAGCGGGTAGTACGGGTCGCGCAGGAACTGGCGGCCGACCGCGACCACGTCGGCCCGGCCGTTCTTCAGTACTTCTTCGGCCAGCAGCGGGTGGTCGAGCATGCCGACCGCCGCGCTCGGCACGCCGGCCTCGCGGCGGATGGCTTCGGCGAACGGCACCTGATAGCCGGGAAAGGCGTCGAAGCGGATGCCGCTGGTCGGCGCCATGCGCCCGAGCTGGCAATGACCAGGTCGACGTACTCGCGCAGGCCAGCCACGCGGGCCACCACTTCGTCCTGCTGTGCGCCACCTTCGTCGCGCTCGATGGTCGAGACCTTCATGAAGATCGGCTTGTGGCGCGGCCAGGTCTCGCGCAGGGCCTGCAGCACATCGCGCAGGAAACGCGGCCGGTCGGTGCCGTAGGCGTCGTCGCGCCGGTTGCTCAGCGGCGAACTGAACTGGTTGACGAGGTAGCCGTGCGCCGCATGCAGCTCGATGTAGTCGAAGCCGGCTTCGTTGGCGCGCCGCGCGGCTTGCGCGTAGCTGTCGACCAGCGCCACGACCTCGGCCTGCGTGAGTTCGTGGGGCAGTGGCCACTTGTCGGCGAAGGCGATGCGCGACGGCGCCACCAGCCCCTGGTCGAAGAACTCGCCCTTGCGGCCGGCGTGGCCCAGTTGCACGCCGACCTTGGCGCCGTGCTGCTGACAGCCCTGCGCGATGCTACGCAGGCCCGACACGTGCTCGTCCTTCCAGATGCCCAGGCACCCGGGCGTGATGCGGCCGAGCGGATGCACCGCCGTCATCTCCAGCGAGATGAGCCCGGCCTGCCCGACCGCGCGGCTCGCGTAGTGGGTGCGGTGCCAGTCGTTGGCAAAGCCGTCGACGGCCACGTACTGGCACATCGCGGACATCATGAGGCGGTTGCGCGCCTGCACGTCGCGAAACGCGATGGGGGTGAAAAGCATGGGCGTGGACATGGGCCTGTTCCCTTTCAGCGCACGTAGCCGCCGACCACGCCGCCGTCGACCGTGAGGGCCGCGCCGTTGATGACGGCGCTGTCGTCGCAGCACAGGAACAGCACCGCCTTGGCGACCTCTTCCGGCGTGATGCTGACCTTGAGCGCGTTGCGCTGGCGATAGAAGTCCTCGAGCTGCTCGGGCGCCACGCCGTGGCGCTTGGCGGCGTTGATGCGCTGCTCGGGCGTGAAGATGCCGGTGCCGCGGATCACGCCGTCGGGCAGCACCATGTTCACGCGGATGCCAAAGGGGCCGCCCTCTTCCGCCAGGCAGCGCCCCAAGTGCAACTGTGCCGCCTTGGCCGCGCTGTACGCCGTGGCCTTGGGCGTGGCCGCCACCGCCGACTTGCTGGTCACGAACACCAGCTGCCCGCCGGTGCCGCGGCGCTTCCACTCGCGAAAGGCCTGCTGGCTCACGAGGAAGGAACCGCCGGCATGGGTGTCGAGCATCAGGCGCCACTGCTCGACGCTGGTGTCCTCGATGGCGGCGCCGAAGTGCGAACCCGCATTGCTCACCACGATGTCAAAGCCGCCGAAGCGCGCGCGCACCTGGTCGAAGGCGGCGGCCACGCTTTCGGGAATGCGCACGTCGGCCTGCACCGCCAGGCAGCGGTCGGCACCGCCGAGCGGCCGCAGCAGCGCCAGGGTTTCGGCCAGCCGCTCGGCGCCGCGCGCCAGGATCGCGACCGAGGCGCCCTCTTGCGCCAGGCGCAGCGCGGTGGCGCGGCAATGCCATAGGAGCCCCCTGTGACCACGGCCACGCGGCCAGCGAGCTTTCCTTCAGACATGAACGTCTCCTTTGACGGGATTCATCGATGCGGAAATCTTATGCATGGAATTACTTTCTGTCAATTTAAATACGGAAGGAATTTACTTCCAAATTCAGGGCGAGCATGGGCGCTGCAGATGAAGACCGCGAAAATCAGTGCGTGCGCAGGCCCGCGGTTGCCAGCTTGTCGAACACGCCCTGGTTGCTCGCGAGCATGTCCAGGTAGGCCTCGGCCATGTCGTCGTACAGCGGCCTGAGCGCGGCGTTGGGTTCGATCGGATCGCCCTTGGTGCGGTTCATCTGCTGCGAGGCGGTGGCCAGGTCGCTGTACAGGCCCACGGCCTTGCCGGCGACGAGCGCGGCGCCCAGCGTGCCGAACTCCTCGCGGTCGAGCGTGCGGTACGGCAGCCCCAGGATGTCGGCCTTCACCTGCTTGAACACCTGGCTGCGCGCCCCGCCGCCGATGCCTATGACATGGCTGGCATGGAAGCCGGGCACCAGCGCCTCGACGCTCTTCAGGTAGGCCCGGTACTCGTAGCCGATGCCTTCCAGGATCGCGCGGTACAGGTGCTTGCGCTTGTGCGCCCAGTTGAGCCCGACGAACGCGCCGCGCATGGTCGTGTTGTTGGGGCACACGCGCCCGCCCAGGTGCGGCAGGAACAGCAGTTTGTCGGCGCCCGGGGGCGCCTTCTCGGCCATGCGGCCCAGACGCTGGTAAACGCTCTCGTCGTCCAGCTCGCAGATGGCTTTCTCGAGCTGCGAGAACTCGTCGCGGAACCAGCGCAGGTTGAGCCCGCCGCCGTTGACGTAGGCCATGGCGAAGTACAGCCCCGGAATCACGTGCGGGCAGGAGAACAGCATGCCGTCGCCCTCGTCGGCCACGTAGCGGTCGACCACGATCGACAGGCAAGCGGCCGTGCCCGCCACGTCGAACACCATGCCCGGCTGCACGATGCCCGCGCCCAGCACGTTGGCCGTGGCGTCGCCGCAGCCGGCGGCAATGGGCGTGCCTTCGCGCAGGCCGGTGAGCGCGGCGGCGCGGCTGTCGACGCGGCCCACGATGTCGGTCGGATCGACGATGCGCGGCAGCTTGCTGTCGTCCAGGCCGAACTCGGCCAGCAACTCCTTGTTCCAGCGGCTGCGCGCGGTGTCCGCGAAGTTGCTGAACGGCAGGTAGGTGCGGTCGATGAAGGCGTCGCCGCCGCGCAGGCCCGCCATGCGGCCGGCCACGTAGGCTGAGGGCACGACGAACTTGCTGATGCGGCCGTACACCTCGGGGTGCTCGTTCTTCCAGTAGAGCATCTTGGCGCCATGCGAGAACGAGGGCGGCCCGCCGGCCGAGCGGATGATCTCGCCGCGGCAACGCTTGAGCTGCTCGATGTAGGGCGCGCAGCGCGTGTCGAGCCACGAGTCGTACACCGTGGGCGCATTGCCCTCGGTGTCGACCGTGCCCACGCCGGCCATCTGGCCATCGCAGGCGATGCCCGCGATGTCGCGTGGGTTCACGCCCGAGCGGCTGATGCACGCCTTGATGGTGTTCATCGCCGCGCCGTAAATGTCGTCGGGCAGTTGCTCGACGGCGCCGGGCGCCGGGTACAGCAGCTTCGACTCTTCGAACGCGTCCGCCACGAGGTGGCCGGCTTCGTCGTAGAGCGCCGTCTTCGTGCCCATGGTGCCGATGTCGACCCCGATCAGGTAAGCCATGTCTTTGTCTCCGTCTTTCTTGTCGTCTCGTCTTGTCGTCTTCTCACGCCGTCTTCTCACGCCGCCAGGCCCTGCCTGCGCCGGCGCAGCGCCGTCAGCCCGTCGAGCACCACCACCAGGCTCAGGATGGCGCCCAGTGCCACGCCCTGCCATTGCGGCGCCACCTCGACCAGGTTGAAGCCATTCTTGAGCAACGCCATGAAAAGCGCACCCAGCGCCGCGCAAAGCACCGAGCCGCGCCCGCCCGCCAGCACCGCGCCGCCGATCAGGCAGGCGATGATCACTTCCATCTCCGCGCCGACACCCAGGTAGCGGTTGGCCATGCCCACGCGCGCCGTGGCCATCAGCCCGGCCAGCGCGGCCAGCCCGCCCGTGAGCACGAACACGCCGAAGGTCGCGCTACGCACCGGCAGCCCCAGCAGCCGCGCCGAAGCCGTGTTGCCGCCGATCAGGTAGAGCTGCCGCAGCCGGGGCCAGCGCGCCAGGCCCCAGTCGGCCGCCACCACCAGCAGCAGCCCGACCCACACCACCGCGTAGAGCCCCCCCAGCTTGGCATTGCCCAGCGCCACGAAATCGGCCGGCATCGAGGTGAAGCCCGCCACGCCGAGCCCGCGCACCAGCCACTCGATCACGCCGCGCACGATGGCCAGCATCGCCAGCGTGGCGATCAGCGGATTGATGCCCAGCACCGCCACCAGCAAGCCGTTGAGCGCGCCCACCAGCAGGCCGCAGCCCATTGCCAGTGCACAGGCCGTGACCACGCCCAGCCCGGCGTTCATGGCAATCGCGGCCACGATGCCCGACAGCCCCATCACTGCGCCAATGGACAGGTCGAAGTTGCCCACGACGAACAGCAGCGTCATGCCGACCACCAGGATGAGCATCGGCCCGACGATGGTCTGCAGCGAGTCGAGGTTGTTGATGTCGCCGAAGGCGTCGCTGCCGAACGCCAGCACGGCAAGCGCCAGCAGCACCAACCCGGCGGGAATGCGCAGCGAACGAAGGATGAAATTGACCATGGGGTTGCTCCTTGCTCCTTTTGCCTCAGCGGCGGCGCATTTCGAGGCGCCGGTCCAGCGCCACCGCCACGATCAGCAGGACGCCCACCACCAGCGACTGCAACGCGGGCTCGACATCGAAGGCCACCATGCCGTTGACCACGACCGACAGGAAGGCCAGCCCCAGGAAGCGCCCGCCAGCGTGCCCTTGCCGCCCGCCAGGCTGGCGCCGCCCAGCACCGCCGCCGTGACCAGCGTGAACTCGAGCCCGTCGCCGAGCTGCGCGTCGGCATGGGTGACGCGCGAGGCCGCCACCAGCCCGGCCGCGCCGGCCGCCAGCGCGCTGCAGGCGAAGGCTGCGATCTTGATGCGGTCGACGCGCAGCCCATACAGCACCGCGGTGGCCGCGCTCTCGCCGGCCAGGTACAGGCGCCGGAACATGGCGGTGCGCCGCTCCAGCACGCTGAAGACCACCAGCATGGCCAGCGCAACGATCACGATCAGGTGCACGCCGCCCACCTGCAGCCGCGCGAGCTGCCGGAACTGCGAAGAGAAGGTCTCGCCCACGAGCAGGGTGTTGAGCACGCCGCTGAGCCCGCGGATCAGCACCATGGTGCCGATGGTGAGCATCAGCGAGTTGAGCCGCAGCTTCACGGTAAGCAGCCCGTTGACCACGCCGAAGAGCAGCGCGCACCCCAGGGACAGCAGCGCCGCCGCGCCGAACGACAGGTCCATCTGCATCAGAAAGCCCGCGAAGGCCCCTGTGAAGCCGTACACAGCGCCTGCCGACAGATCGATCTCGCCGGTGGCCATCACGTAGACGAAGCCGCTCACGGCCAGCGTCTGCAGCGACAGGTCGAGCAAGATCGCGTAGAGGTTGCCGGCCTGCGCGAAGCGCGGATGCGCCAGGCCCAGCAGCAGCGTGGCGGCCACCACCATCAGGGCAATGGGCACAACCTGGCGGTCGACCGCCGAGAGTGTGTGGTGGCGCGCCGCCGGCGACGGGTTTTGCAATGCGAGGGGTTTCATGCGGGCACTCCCTGTTCCTGTGCCACGGGCGCGTGGCCGGCGGCAAGGGTCATGATGGTTTCGGCGTCCATCTGCTTTTGCGCGAGCGCGCAGTCGCCGACGATGCGGCGCGAGCGCATCACCACGATGCGGTCGCACAGCGCGAGAAGTTCGGGCAGCTCCGACGACATCACGAGCAGGCCCTTGCCGGCGCGCGCGAGGCCGCGCAGGTGGCGATGAATGTCGGCCTTGGCGGCCACGTCCACGCCGCGCGTGGGCTCGTTGATGAGCACGACTTGCGGGTCGTCGGCCAGCGCGGCGGCCAGCATCACCTTCTGCTGGTTGCCGCCGCTCAGGTCGCAAGGCGGCGTATCGGGGCCCGAGGCCTTGATCGAGAAGCGCTGCATGTAGCCGCGCGCGAACGCCACGGCCTCCTGCCCACGCAGCCAGCCCGCCAAGCCGCTGAAGTTCGACAGCACCGGCGCCGAAATATTGGCTGCGATGCTGCTGCGCATGAAGAGCCCCGCGTCCTTGCGGTTGGTGTTGACGAAGCCCACGCCATGGCGCCGCAGTTCGTGCGGCAGCAGGCGCGGCACCTCTTGCCCGCGCACCCTCAACCGGCCCGTGGCCACGTGCAGGCCGAAGAGTGCGGGCGCCACCTCGCTGCTGCCCGAGCCTTCGAGGCCAAACAGGCCCACCACCTCGCCCGCGCGCAGCGACAGGCTCACGCCGTCGAGGCGGCCTGGGACGCGCAGGTCGCGCACGTCGAGCACGACTTCGCCGGTTGCCGGGCTCGCCGTGCGCGCCGCCGTGTCGAGCACCAGCTCGCGCCCGGCCATGCGGTTGACCAACTCGGCCTCGGTGGCATGGCGGCAGTCGAAGGTCTCGATGTAGCGGCCGTCGCGCAGCACGCTCACCGCGTCGCAGGCGCCGAGAATCTCGGGGATGCGGTGGCTGATGAAGAGAATGGTCTCGCCGCCGTCGGCCAGCTTGCGCAGGATGCGCATGAGCCGGTCGGCCTCGGCGCTCGACAGGCCCGAAGTGGGCTCGTCGAGGATCAGCAGCTTGCGCGGCTGGTTGAGCGCCCGCAGGATCTCGATCAGTTGCTTCTGGCCCAGCGTGAGCTGCGCCATCGACGTGTCGGGATGCAGCGCGAAGTCGAAGCTCGCGAGCGCGCGCCGCGCTTCGGCGCGCAGGCGGGGCGCATCGATCAGCCCGCCGCGCAAGAAGCGGCGCAGGTCGGGAAAGATGTTCTCGGCCACCGAGAGGTTGTCGAACACCGCGAGCTCCTGGTGCACCATGATCACGCCCAGGCGCCGGGTGTAGGCCGTCTCGTAGCGTTCATAGACGCGGCCGTCGAGCGCGATGGTGCCGCGGTCGGGCGTCACCTCGCCCTTGATGACCTTCATCAGCGTGCTCTTGCCCGCGCCGTTTTCGCCGAGCACGGCGTGGATGGTGCCGCGCCGCACGCTGAAGGACACGTCCTGCAGCGCGCGTACCGCCCCGTAGGACTTGGACACGCCGTCGATCTTGAGGCTGCAATCGTCTGTCATGGCGACGCTCAGCTGCGGTACTGCGGGATCTTCTGGTGGTTGAACAGGTCCACCGTTTCGCGCGTGATCAGCTCGGTGCCCATGAGCACCTGCTGCGGCGCGGGCATGGCGCCCGCGGCCTTGTTGTCGGCTGCGATGGGCACGCCTGCCAGGCCGTTGGGGCTGTTCCAGGCCTCGAGCATCTGCACCGCGCTGTAGCACTGCAGTGCCGTCTTGTTGATGATGGAGCCCTTGATGAGTCCCTTCTTGATGAACTCCAGCACCGGCGATTCGCGGTCGTGCACGACCACGGTGATCTTGCCCAGGTCCACGCCCATCTCCTCGGCTGCCAGCGCGATGCCGCTGCCCGAACTGGAGTCGAGCCCGACCACCGCGTTGAGCCCCTTGTAGGTGTTGAACATCGCCTTCGACGAGGCAATGGCGGCTTCGGTGCTGGCCTTGTCGTCGACGCGCCCGACCATCTCCCACTCGCTGTTGGCCTTGAGGTAGTCGGACAGGCCCTTGACCTTGGCGTCGGTGTTCGAGGCGCCCCAGTTGCCACTGGCGACGTACTTGCCCTTCTTGCCCGCGAACTTGATCAGTGCCTTGGCGGTGTCGGCGCCGCAGGCGTAGTTGTCCATGCCGATGAAGCTCAACGCGCCGCTGTCGGGCACGTTGGCCTCGATCACCACCACCGGAATGCCTTGGGACATCGCGCGGCGAATGGCCGGCACCGCGCCGGGCTCCCACAGGCTGGTGATGATGCCGGCCGGCTTCTTGGCGATGGCCTGCTCGACGGCGGCGGCATGGCCCACCGGGTCCCAGCCCTGCGGGCCGACTGTGCGGATGTCGGCGCCGAAGGCCTTGGCCGCATAGCGCATGCCGAGGTGGCAATCCAGCAGGTAAGGATGGCCGAGCAGCTGCGAGGCGTAGTAGTAGGTACGGCCCTTGGCTGGGGCCTGCGCATGGACCGAGGCGCTGCCGGTCATGAGCGCGGCGCCGGCGCGAGCACGGACGCGCCGAAGGCACGGCGCCGGGGAATGAAGCGGGTGGATGTCATGGTCTTGTCTCCGGGGTGAAGTCTTTGTCGATCGGGGGAACGCGGGCTATCGCAGGTAGGCGGCGCCGAGGCCGCCGTCGACGCACAGGGCGGCGCCGGTGATGCTGGCGCTGCGCGCCTGGTCGCACAGGAACAGCACGGCGCGCGCCACGTCGTCGGGGCCGATGGCGGCCTTCAGTGCGTTGCGCTGCGCGTAGTAGTGCTCCAGCGCCTCGGGCGCCACGCCGTGCCGGCGTGCATTGGCAGTGCGCTGGTCGGCGTCGAAGATGCCGGTGCCGCGGATCACACCGTCGGGCAGCACGCTGTTGACGCGAATGCCGTGCGGGCCGCCCTCTTCCGCGAGGCAGCGCGCCAGGTGCAACTGCGCCGCCTTGGCGCAGGCATAGGCCGACGCGCCCGGGCTCGCGGCCACGGCCGCCTTGCTGGCGACGAACACCAGGCAGCCGCCGGTGCCCCGGCGCTTCCAGTGCGCGAAGGCGGCACGGCTGAACAGGAAGGCGCCGCCCAGGTGGGTGTCGAACACCGAGCGCCAGGTGCCGGGCGAGACGTTCTCGATGACGTCGGCGTGGTGAAAGCCCGCATTGCTGACCACAATGTCGATGGCGCCGAAGCTCTGTTCGACATCGGCCATGAAGCGCTCGACGTCCGCAGGCTCCCCGACATCGCCGGGCGCCACCATCCACGGCGCATCGGTCTCGCGCAACGCCTGCAGCTGCGCGTCGTCGCGGGCCAGCACCGCGATGCGCGCGCCCTGCGACGCCAGCAGCCCGGCAATGGCCAGCCCGATGCCCGAGCTTGCGCCGGTGACGACGGCCACGCGCCCGGCGAGCGGGCCGCCCTGTTGCGGGGCCTGGCGCGGGCGTCGGAAGCGGCGGGTTGAAAGGGCTGTTGCATGTCCGTGATCGGTTGTCGTGGAATTTAATACCGCGATATTTTTGATGCAAGGAAATTCCTTCCATCGTTTTCCCCCACGGGAAAACCCGAACATCATTCGCTGCAGCAGGATCTGCAGGAGGCTGGCGCGCAAGGGCCGCTACCATGGAGGAAAATTTCTTCCATTGCCACAGGAGGCCCGAAAAATGACCACTCAGCTTGACCGGACCGGCGTGCTGAACACGATCCGCCAGGCGCAGGGCCAACTGAACCCCGCGTTGAAGCGCATCGCGAACTACGTGCTCAAGCACCCGGACATCGTCAAGACGCAGTCCATCAAGGACCTGGCGGAGGTGTGCGAGGTGTCGGAGTCGACCATCACGCGCTTCGTGCAGGCGCTCGACGTGCCGAGCTACCAGCAGCTCAAGATCGGTATCGCCGAAGCGCTGTCGACCCACGGCAAGGCGGCACCCGCGGCGCACGAGGCCTTTGTCTACGACGACATTTCAGCCTCGGACACCAATGCGCAGATCATCAAGAAGATCCTGTTTCGCAACATCAGCGCGCTCGAAGACACGGCGCAGCGGCTCGACCTGAAGCTGCTCGACAAGGTGGCCGCCGCCATCGACAAGGCCGACTCGCTGGCCTTCTTCGCCATGGGCTCGTCCACGCTGGCGGCCGAGAACGCGGTGATGCGCTTCATGCGCGTGGGCAAGCGCTGCATCTTCTACAAGGACCAGGGGGTGCAGCAGATTTCGGCCGCCACGCTGGGCAAGAGCTCGGTGGCCTTTGCCATCAGCAACTCGGGCCGCACCATTCCGGTGGTGGAGGCGCTGCGCACGGCGCAAAAGCGCGGCGCGACCACGGTGGCCATCACTTCGTACCCCGATTCACCGCTGGCGCAGAGCGCACACCTCACGCTGCTGACGAACACCACCGATGCGGCCGTGGGCTCGGCGCCGTACCACGAGGCGATGCTGTCGAAGATGGCGCAGCTGCTGGTGACGGACGTCGTGTATTCGCGCTACGCAGTGAAGCACGTCGACAAATCGATTGCCGCCATCAAGGACACCAACACAGTGACCGAGGGCAGCCGCTACCGCTAGCCGCCTAGCGGCGTCCGGCGGCGCGGATCTGCGTCGCCGTCTTCGCCCACGTCTTCTCGAGCATGCGCGACAGGTACGAGCTCGACTCCCACCCCACCTGCAGCGCAATGGACAGCACCGAGTCGCGCGTGTTCTCCAGCAGGTACACGGCGCGCTCCATGCGCCGGCGCTGCAGGTAGGCCAGCGGCGACACGCCGTACTTCATGCGGAAGATGCGCTCCACCTGCCGGCGCGACAGCCGGTGCTGCTGCGCGAAGGCGTCGAGCGACAGCGGCTGCGCCAGGTCGCCCTCGATGGCCTCGGCCAGCAGCTCGGCCACGAGCAGCCCCGAGGCCGGGTCACCGTCCGACAGCGGGTTGCCGCTGAGCCGCGCGGCCTCCATGACGAGCGCGCCGCACAGCGCGTAGTTCTGGCCGTCGCCGGCCTTCGCCGACTCGAACATGCGCTGCGACAGCGCGCGCAACGCGGTGCTGCCCGCGCGCATGCCCTGCGCCGGCCGCTCCACGCCCTGCGCCTGCAGCGCCGTGGCCCACAGCGCGGGATCGACATAGACCGCGACGTGGGTCTGCCCGCCGGTCAGCGTGGTGGTCGAGTGCGCGCTGCCCGCCGCGAACCACACGAAGTGGCCGGGGCCCAGGCGCTGCGCCTGGCCGCGCGCGTCGCCGATGCTGAAACGCCCCGCGATGGGCACGAACAGCATGTCGCAGTCGTGCACATGAGGATCGGTGACGTAGCGGTCGCTGGCGTTCGCCACCATGGTGGCGTGGTGTGACAGCCGTTCGACGAACAGCGATTGGCGGGGTGCCGTCGGGCGGGTGTTCGCGTGCATGGCCACTCCTTGTCGCATATGAATCAGCGGATGTCGCAATCGGTCGTGCGCGTTTGCGCACGCTCAACAGAATCGGGAAACACCACTCCTGCAAGCAAAAAGCATGACACATCCACCTCTGCGCCGCGCGCTCCTGGGCCTGGCGGCCGCCGGCCTCCTCTGCGGACCCGCCGCCTCCTGGGCGGCCACCGACGCGGCCTACCCGACGAAGCCGGTCACCATCATCGTACCGTTCCCCGCCGGCGGCGGCACCGACGTGATTTTCCGCTCGGTGCAGATCCGGCTGCAAGCCGCGCTGGGCGTCTCGGTGATCATCGACAACCGCGCGGGCGCGGGCGGCACCGTGGGCACCGGCTTCGGCGCCAAGGCCACGCCCGACGGCTACACGCTGGTGGCCGCCACCACGACCACCATCGCCTCGGCCGAAGCGGTGTACCCCAAGCTGCCCTACGACCCGCTGAAAGACCTCGCGCCCGTCGGCACCATCGGCACCACGCCCTTCGTGCTGGTGGTGACGCCCGCGCTGGCCGCGCGCGACCTGGAGGGCTTCGTCGACTACGCCAAGGCCAACCCCAAGGCGCTGAACTACGGCAGCATCGGCAACGGCAGCCTGAGCCACCTGACGGGCGAGCTGTTCAAGCAGCGCACCGGCATCGAGATGACGCACGTGCCCTACCGCGGCGCGGCGCCCGCGCAGTCCGACCTGATGGGCGGCCAGATCCAGGCGCTGTTCGACAACCCGCCCGCACTGATGGCGCAGGTGCGCGGCGGCCGCATGCGGGCACTGGCCATCAGCGAGCCCTCGGCCGGCTTCACCGACGTGCCGAGCTTCGAGCAGGCCGGCATCAAGGACTTCAAGCCGCAGCTCTGGTACGGCCTCATGGCGCCGGCCGCCACGCCGCCGCCGGTGTTGCAGCGCCTGCGCACCGCGCTCGACAAGGTGATGCACGACCCGGCCCTGCGCGCCGACATGCTCTCCAAGGGCGTGACGCCGTGGAACGTGCCGCCCGAGACCTTCGCGGCGCAGATCCGCGGCGACATCAAGCTCTGGGGCGGCATCGCGCGCTCGGTCAACGCGAAGGCCGACTGACGATGGCCCTGAGCGTTCACAACATCCACGTCTTCGTGGGCACCGACCCCAGCGTCGGCGGCAACCCGGCGCCGGTCTGGCTGGAGGCCGACGCGCTCTCCAGCGCGCAGATGCAGGAACACACGCGGCGCAGCGGACACGAATCGGTCTTCGTGCTGCAGCCCGCGAACCGCGCGCAGCACCAACTGCGCATGCGCTACTTCGTGCCGAACCACGAAATGGAAATGTGCGGCCACGCCACCGTCGGCGCGCTGTGGCTGCTGCACCGGCGCGGCGAATGGAACGGCGCGCCCGTCGCCATCGAAACGCTGAGCGGCACCGTGACGGGGCGCCGCGTCGACGGCACCGTGCAGATCAGCCAGCCGCGCGCGGTGGTCGAAGAAGTCACGCAGCGCGCACTGGTCGAAGAAATAGCGCAGTGCCTGGGCATCGACGCCGCGCAGATCGCGGGGCCGGTGCTCAACGCCGCCACCAGCCGCGTGAAGACGCTGGTGCGGCTGGCCGACACCGCGCAGCTGCATGCGCTGCGCGTCGACTTTTCGCGCGTGCAGTCGCTGTGCGAACGCCTCGGCTCCACCGGGCTGTATCCGTATGCGATGTCGCGGGACGAGGCCGACACGGTCAGCGCGCGGCAGTTTCCGAAGTCGTCCGGCTACCCGGAAGACGCGGCCACCGGCATTGCCGCCGCCGCGCTCGCGTGGGGCCTGCGCCGGCTCGGTCTGGTCGGCGACGACGCGGTGTCGGTCACGGTGCGCCAGGGCGAGGCCATGGGCTCGCCTTCGGCGATCAAGGTCGGCTTGCCGCCGGAGGCGATGGCGCACGAAGGCTGCTGGGTGGGCGGCGAGGCCCGCGAAGGCTCGCCGGCGGACCTGCGCCTCGATTTGCTGTGCCCGCCCGAAGTGGCGCGCGCCAAGCCGTCGGGCGCCTACGCCACCTTCTCGAGGCCGGCAACCTGCTGCATTCGAGCGGTGTGGTCGGTCGCGAGAACGGCGAGGCGATCACCGGACAGCTGCGAACGGCCGACGATGTGCCGCGCGGCCAGCGCGCCGCAGTGGCCGCCGTGGGCGCCCTGCTGCGCGCCGCGCGGGAAGAGCTGGGCAGCCTCTCGCGCGTGGCCCGCGTGGTCGCGCTGAACGGCTACCTGCAGGCGTCGAACGATTTCACGGACCACGTGCCGGTGATGGACGCGGCCTCCGAGGTGCTGCGCCAGCTGTTCCCGCACACCGCGCTGCCGGCCCGCACCACCGTGGGCGTGGCGTCGCTGCCGCGCGGCGGCGTGGCCGAGGTCTCGTTGGTGCTGGAGCTGCGCGACTGAGCAGGCCGCGCGAGGGCCGATGCGACTCAAGGGCGTCGGCGTGGCTCTGGGTGTGGCTTCGCGAGGCGTGCCTATTTTTCAGGCAGAGGGTCTGGCGTGCTCGTCACCACCGCAGACGTCGCCGGCCGCGCGAGCCCCAGCGCGCCTTCGAGCATGCGCATGATGGTCTCGCGCGCCAGGTCGAAGTCGGCCGGCTCCAATGCCTTCTTGCCGAGCAGCATGCGCATCTGCCACGCGAAGTCGGCATAGGTCTGCGTCATGGCCCACAGCGTGAACAACAGGTGCGCCACGGGCAGCGGCGCGACGTCGCCGTTGCCCATCCAGCGATGCAGCACGGCGGCTTCGGCGCGGAAGGCGGGCACGAGCTTGGCCTCGATGTCGTCACCGCACTGCGGCGCCTGCGAAATGATTTCCTGCGCGAACAGGCGCGAGCCCGAGGGATGGTCGTACGAGAACTGGAGCTTTTGCGTCACGTAGCGCTCCAGCGCCGCGTGCGGCTCCAGGTCGGCGGCGGCCAGGCTGTCGAGGTTGGACAGCCACGAGTCGAGCACGTCGTTGAACACGCGCCGGTACAGCGCCTTCTTCGAGGGGAAGTAGTACAGCAGACTCTGCTTCGAGATGCCGGCCTCGGCCGCGATGTCGTCGATGGAGACACCGCCATAACCCTGCAGCGCGAAGCGCTCCTGCGCGACCGCGAGGATGGCGCTCTCCAGGTTCTGGCGGCGGGCCTGGCGCTTGACCGCCGGTGGGCGCGCGGTGCTCATGGGTTCCTCATCCGCGCGAGGAAGCGCACCAGCCGCTCGTCGCCGCATTGCGTGACGTTGAAGCGATACCACGCGAAGGGCTGCGGCGTGCCGCCGAAGTCGCTTGCCGCCGCGAGCGGCAGGCCCTGCTTGCGCGCCTCCTGCAGCACCGCGTCGGTCGTCGGCCTCGGCTCGCTGCCGGGCGGCCAGCCCGCGCAGAGAAAGGGGCCGCCGTCGGGCGCGTACAGCGCCTGCAGGCCCGCGCCGGTCAGCAGCGACAGCGTGCGCTCGCCCGCGATCTTCAAGGCCGTGTTGAGCTTCTGCAGAAAGCGCGGATAGCCCGCGTCGGACAGCACCTCGCAGGCCACGCGCTCCTCGAACTCGCTGGGCCCGAGCGTGGTGTGCAGGCAGCGCAGCGCGGCGTCGTCGGTCCAGCGTTGCGGCAGCAGCACATGCGCCAGCCGCAGCCGGGCCGACAGCGTGGTCGACACGCCGCCGATCTGCGCCACGCGCTGCAGCCCGTCCATGGCCGCCAGGCTCGGCGCCTGCAGCGGCGACAGGCCGCGCCAGGTGTCGAGCTCGATCACGCGCAGGTCGTGCCGCTCGGCGGCCTGCAGCGCCTGATGCGCGCCCTGCGGGCTCATGCAGATGCCCAGCGGGTTCGACACGGCCGTCGACACGAACAGCAAGCGCCGGTGCGCTTCGGCGGGCAGCTGCGATGCGAGCCCGTCGAGCGCGGCGATGTCCAGGCTGCCGCCACGCCGTGGCACTTCGAGAATGCGACGCCCCAGCGTGAGCACGAGGTTGCGCAACTGGCGCGACGCGGGCGACTCGACCAGCACGGCGTCGCCGGGTGCGGTCCACGCCTGCAGCAGGCACATGGTGGCACCGAGGCTGCCCGCGGCCGTCATGACCTGCTGCGGCGCCAGCGCGGGCAGCTCGGCGTGGTGGCGCGCCGCGATCAGCTCGCGCAGGCGCGGCAGGCCGAAGCCGGGCCGCGCGCGCCGTCCCACTCGGGCGCGGCGCGCGCCACGCGGCGCATGGCTTCACGCACGAGGTCGTCGCCCCGGTATTCGGCCGGCGGCGGGCGGTCGTTGCCCCAGGCTGCTCGGCGATGCGCGGCACCGCATCGGCTTCGTCGGCCACGCGCGCGGGCCGGTGCAGCACGTAGTAGCCGCTGCCCGGCCGCGAAGCCAGCACCGAGCGCGCACGCAGCGCGCTGTACGACTCGGTGACGGTGAAGGTGCTGATGCCGAGCTTGCCCGCCAGCGCGCGCACCGACGGCATCTTGGTGCCCGGCGCGAGGCGCCCGTCGATGACGCGCAACTCGACGCCCACCACCAGGCGCTGCGCGAGCCCCAGGCCGGGCGCGGCCTCGTCCATCTCGCCCATCAGGCCCTGCATCCATCCGGCGCCGGCCTGCGCCGGCCTGCGCTGCGCCGAGGCGCCGCCGTGTGAACCCTGCATTGCTGTGTCTCCTTGGAAACCCATGTGCCGCCGGTGCGGCATCCATGCGGAATGCGGCGGTGCAAGAAAGGGTTTGCCCTTGGGAACCGTGCTGGGCAGTGGGCCAAACAGCCCGCCCGGCGACGGCAAACACTTTCTTGCTTACCGCTCCAACTGTGTATGGGCGGCACCCGTCGTTTGCTGAATCATCGCGACATTCGACCACTTGGTCAAACTTCATGAGGGCTCGCTCCCTTGTGTCGAAACAGATCCCCACCACGATCCTGGAGCCCGAACGCCCATGAGCAGCACGATGAATCCCGTCGCTCCCACCGCACATCTTGCGTCCGATGTGCGCGCGGGCCGCCTCAACCCCGAGCAGTACGCCAAGAACTTCTGCGACGCCCATCCGCCCCTGAACGTGGTGCAGGCCAACATCGAGGCCGAGCGTTGCTACTACTGCTACGACGCACCGTGCCAGACGGCCTGCCCCACGGGCATCGACATTCCGACCTTCATCCGCCGCATCGCCGACGGCAACCTGCGCGGCGCCGCGCGCACCATCCTCGAAGAGAACCCCCTGGGCGGTATGTGCGCCCGCGTCTGCCCGACCGAGGTGCTGTGCGAGCAGGCCTGCGTGCGCAACACCAACGAGAGCAAGCCGGTCGAGATCGGCCTGCTGCAGCGGCACGCGACCGACGCCTTCTTCGACAAGCCCGGCACGCCGCTGTTCGTGCGCGCGGCCGACACCGGCCGCCGCGTGGCGGTGGTCGGCGCGGGCCCCGCGGGCCTGGCCTGCGCGCACCGGCTCGCGGTGCTGGGCCACCGGGTGGTGCTGTTCGACGCGCGCCCCAAGCTCGGCGGCCTGAACGAATACGGCCTGGCCAGCTACAAGACGGTGGACGGTTTCGCGCAGCGCGAGATCGAGTGGCTGCTGTCGGTCGGCGGCATCGAGGTGCGCAACAACCACGCGCTGGGCCGCGAGCTGCACCTCGATGCGCTCGCGGCGGAATACGACGCCGTGTTCCTGGGGCTCGGTCTGGCCGGCGTGAACACGCTGGGCCTGGGCGAGCAGGCCGGCGTGCGCGACGCGGTCGACTTCATCGCCGAGCTGCGGCAGGCCGCGTCGCCGGCCGACGTGGCCATCGGCCGCCACGTGGTGGTGATCGGCGGCGGCATGACGGCCGTCGATGCCGCCGTGCAGTCGCGCAAGCTCGGCGCGGAAGACGTGAGCATCGTCTACCGCCGCGGCGAGGAGAGCATGGGCGCCTCGGTCGACGAGCAGAGCTGGGCCAAGGAGAACGGCGTGCGCATCATCCACTGGGCCGCGCCGAAGGCCTTGCGCGCCAAGGGCGGCGTGCTGCGCGGCATCGACTTCGCGCGCACCGCGCTGGTCGACGGCAAGCTGGTGGAAACCGGCGAAGGCCTGGCGCTGCAGGCCGACATGGTGCTGTGCGCCATCGGCCAGAGCTTCGTGGCCACGGCCCTGGAAGACAGCGGCGTGCAACTGCAGGGCGGGCGCATCGGCACCGATGCGGAATGCCGCAGCTCGCGGCCCAAGGTGTGGGCCGGCGGCGACGCGCGCTTCGGCGGGCGCGACCTCACGGTCGAGGCGGTGGAAGACGGCAAGCAGGCCGCGCTGTCCATCGACCGGCACCTGCGCGCCGCCTGACGCGGCCTGACGCGGCTTCGCCTTTCTCGCACCCCATTCATCCAGCGTCGCGCATGGCCGCGACAGGAGCACTTCACATGGCAGACCTGAGCATCGACTTCGTGGGCATCCGCAGCCCCAACCCCTTCTGGCTCGCTTCGGCGCCACCGACCGACAAGGAGATCAACGTGGTCCGCGCCTTCGAGGCCGGCTGGGGCGGCGTGGTCTGGAAGACCGTGGGCGAAGACCCGAACGTGGTCAACGTGCACGGCCCGCGCTACGCCGTCTCCTACGCGGCCGACCGGCGCGTGACGGGCTTCAACAACATCGAGCTGATTTCCGACCGGCCGCTGCGCACCAACCTCGAGGAGATGACGCGCGTCAAGCGCAACTGGCCCGACCGCGCGCTGGTGGCCTCGGTGATGGTGCCGTGCACCGAGGAGTCGTGGAAGAACATCCTGCCGATGATCGAAGACACCGGCTGCGACGGCCTGGAGCTGAACTTCGGCTGCCCGCACGGCATGAGCGAGCGCGGCATGGGCGCGGCCGTGGGCCAGGTGCCCGAGTACATCCAGATGGTGGCCGAGTGGTGCAAGCACTACTCCAGGCTGCCGCTGATCGTGAAGCTCACGCCCAACGTGGCCGACATCCGCCCCGCCGCGCGCGCCGCCAGGAAAGGCGGGGCCGACGCGGTGAGCCTGATCAACACCATCAACTCGATCATGGGCGTGGACCTGGACGCCATGGCCATGTTCCCCAACACCGGCGGCATGGGCTCGCACGGCGGCTACTGCGGCCCCGGCGCCAAGCCCATCGCACTGCACATGGTGGCCGAGATCGCGCGCGACCCGCAGACGGCGGGGCTGCCCATCTCGGGCATCGGCGGGGTCTCGACCTGGCGCGACGCGGCGGAGTTCATCGCGCTGGGCAGCGGCTCGGTGCAGGTGTGCACGGCCGCCATGGTGTACGGCTTCAAGATCGTGCAGGACCTGTGCGACGGCCTCTCCAACTTCATGGACGAGAAGGGCTACCAGAGCCTGGAGCAGCTGCGCGGGCGCGCCGTCGGCAGCATCACCGACTGGAAGGAGCTGAACCTCAACCACGTCGACAAGGCCGTGATCCACCAGGACCTGTGCATCCAGTGCGGCCGCTGCCACGTGGTGTGCGAGGACACCTCGCACCAGGCCATCACCGCCACCAAGGACGGCATGCGCTTCTTCGAGGTGAAGGAAGAAGAGTGCGTGGGCTGCAACCTGTGCGTGTCGATCTGCCCGGTGCCCGGCGCGCTGTCGATGCGCACGCTCAAGCCCGGCGAGGTCGACGCGCGCACCGGCCACCCGGTGGTCGCGCAGTACGCCAACTGGACCACGCACCCGAACAACCCGATGCGCACGGACAGCACCCATGCCTGAGCGACCGATCGAGTGACAAGCAAGCCCGGCGCAGACCGGGTGGCGGCAGGAGGGGAACGACAACACGGCCAAGAACACAACACACGTGCAGGAGACAACCCACATGACGACCCCATCGCAGCACGGCGGCGCGCCCGCCGCCAATCTCTGGAACGAGGACCTCGCGCCCACCACCCTGGCGCAGCGAACGTGGCGCTGGTACCACTTCGCGGCCTTGTGGGTGGGCATGGTGATGTGCATTCCGGCCTACACGCTGGCGGCCAGCCTGATCGAGGGCGGCATGTCGTGGAGCCAGGCCGTGCTCACGGTGTTCCTGGGCAACGCGATCGTGCTGGTGCCGATGCTGCTCATCGGCCACGCGGGCGCGAAGTACGGCATTCCCTACGCGGTGATGGCGCGCGCCTCGTTCGGCACGCGCGGCGCGCGGCTGCCCGCGTTGCTGCGCGCCATCGTGGCCTGCGGCTGGTACGGCATCCAGACCTGGTTCGGCGGCGAGATGATCTACACGCTGGTCGGCGTGCTCATGGGCCAGCCGCTAGGCGGCGACAAGCTGCCGGTGCTGGGCATCAACGGCGCGCAGCTGGTGTGCTTTCTGATCTTCTGGGCGATCCAGCTGTACTTCGTGGTGCACGGCATCGAGTCGATCCGCCGGCTCGAGACCTACACCGCGCCGCTGAAGATCATCGTGTGCATCGCGCTGCTCTACTGGGCGGTGCAGCGCGCGGGCGGGCTCGGCCCGATCTTCGAGCAGCCCTCGCAGTTCGAGCCCGGCGGCAAGAAGGCCGGGCTGTTCTGGGCGGTGTTCTGGCCGTCATTGACGGCCATGGTCGGCTTCTGGGCCACGCTGGCGCTGAACATTCCCGACTTCACGCGCTTCTCGCGTTCGCAGCGCGACCAGGTGGTGGGCCAGGTCATCGGCCTGCCCGCGCCGATGGGCCTGCTTGCGATGATGGCGGTGATGGTCACCTCGGCCACCGTGGTGATCTACGGCAAGGCGCTGTGGGACCCGGTGGACCTGGCCAGCCGCATGACGGGCGCGGCGGTGCTGATCGCGCTGATCATCTTGCTGATCGACACGGTGAGCGTGAACCTCGCGGCCAACCTGGTGGGGCCGGCCTACGACTTCTCTGCGCTCAACCCCGAGAAGATCTCGTACCGCAAGGGCGGCTACATCACGGCCGGCATCGCCATCGTGATGATGCCGTGGAAGGTGCTGGAAACCACGCAGGGCTACATCTTCACCTGGCTCATCGGCTACTCGGCGCTGCTGGGTCCGGTGGCGGGCATCCTGATCGCCGACTACTACCTGATTCGCCGCAAGGAGCTCGACGTCGACGCGCTCTACCGCGGCACCGGCCCCTACAGCTACGGCAACGGCTGGAACACGGCGGCCATCGTGGCCTTCGTCGTCGGCGTGCTGCCGAACATTCCGGGCTTCCTGAACGCGGCCTTTCCAGCGGCCGTGCCGTCGATGCCCGAACTCTTCAAGACTGTCTACACCTACGCATGGTTCGTGGGTGTGGTGCTCTCGGCCGTGGTGTACCTCGGCCTCATGAAAGCGCGCGCGCCGCAGCTGCAGAGCGTGGCCGCGCCGCTCAAGAACCCCAGCTAGAAAAGGAATTCAAGCCATGACCGTACTCATTCGCGGTGGCACGGTGGTCAACGCCGATGCCGAACAACGGGCCGACGTGCTCTGCGAGGGCGACAAGGTGGTGCAGGTCGGTGCCGGCCTGCAGGCCCCCGCCGGCGCGCAGGTGATCGACGCCGGCGGCGCCTACGTGATGCCCGGCGGCATCGACCCGCACACGCACATGCAGCTGCCCTTCATGGGCACGGTCGCGGCCGACGACTTCTTCAGCGGCACGGCGGCCGGCCTGGCCGGCGGCACCACCAGCATCATCGACTTCGTGATTCCCGACCCGCAGCAGCCGCTGATGGACGCGTTTCGCATGTGGCGCGGCTGGGCCGAGAAGTCGGCCGGCGACTACAGCTTTCACGTGGCCGTGACCTGGTGGAACGACAGCGTGCACAAGGACATGGGCGAGCTGGTGCACGAGCACGGCGTGAACAGCTTCAAGCACTTCATGGCCTACAAGAACGCGATCATGGCCGACGACGAGATCCTGGTGAAGAGCTTCCAGCGTTCGCTCGAACTCGGCGCCATGCCCACGGTGCATGCGGAGAACGGCGAGCTGGTCGCGATGCTGCAGCAGCAGTTGCTGGCGCAGGGCATTCGCGGGCCCGAGGGCCATCCGCTGTCGCGCCCGCCGATGGTGGAGGCCGAGGCGGCGAACCGCGCCATTGCCATCGCCGACGTGCTGGGCGTGCCGATCTATGTGGTGCACGTGTCGTGCGGCGAAGCGCTCGAGGCCATCACCCGTGCCCGCGCGCGCGGCCAGCGCGTGTACGGCGAAGTGCTGGCCGGCCACCTGGTGGTCGATGAGACCGCCTACCGCGACCCCGACTTCGCGCGCGCCGCCGCCCACGTGATGAGCCCGCCCTTCCGCTCGCGCGAGAACCAGGCCATGCTGTGGCGCGGCCTGCAGGGCGGCAACCTGCACACCACCGCGACCGACCACTGCACCTTCTGCGCCGAGCAGAAGGCGGCGGGCCGCGACGACTTCACCAAGATCCCCAACGGTTGCGGCGGCGTGGAAGAGCGCATGGCCGTGCTGTGGGACGCGGGCGTGAACGCGGGCCGGCTCACGCCGTCGGAGTTCGTGCGCGTGACCTCGACCAACGCGGCGCAGCTGTTCAACCTCTACCCGCGCAAGGGCGTGATCCAGCCGGGCGCCGACGCCGACATCGTGGTGTGGGACCCGAAGGCCACCAGGACACTGTCGGTGAAGACGCAGCACTCGAAGAGCGACTTCAACATCTTCGAGGGCCGCGAAGTCATGGGCGTGCCCAGGCACACCCTGAGCGCGGGCCGCTGGGTCTGGCGCGACGGCGACCTGCGCGCCGAGCCCGGCACCGGCCGCTACCTCAAGCGCCCGGCCTTCGCGCCCATGTTCACCGCGCTGGAGCGCTTCAAGAGCCAGCACGCGCCCACGGCCGTGGCGCGCTGAATTCCCAAGGAGTCATACAGATGAATGCAGTAGTGGACAAGCAGGTGCTGACAATCAACGGCGAGCGCCTGTGGAACGCGCTGATGGAACTGGCGCGCATCGGCGCCACGCCCAAGGGCGGCGTGAAGCGGCTCGCGCTGACCGACCTGGACAAGCAGGGGCGCGACCTCGTGGTGTCGTGGGGCAAGGAGGCGGGGCTGTCGATCACGGTCGACAAGATCGGCAACGTCTTCATGCGCCGCGAGGGCACCAACCCGGCGCTGCCGCCCATCGTGTCGGGCAGCCACATCGACACGCAGCCGACCGGCGGCAAGTTCGACGGCAACTACGGCGTGCTCTCGGCGCTGGAAGTGGTGCGCACGCTGAACGACCAGGGCATTCGCACCGAAGCGCCGATCGAGGTCGCGTTCTGGACCAACGAGGAAGGCTCGCGCTTCGTGCCGGTGATGATGGGCTCGGGCGTGTTCTGCGGCGCCTTCAGCCTGGAGCACGCCTACGCCGCGAAGGACACCGAGGGCAAGACGGTGCGCGAAGAGCTGGAGCGCATCGGCTACGTGGGTGCGCAGACGCCAGGCGACCACCCCATCGGCGCGTACTTCGAGGCGCACATCGAGCAGGGCCCGGTGCTGGAAGACGCGGGCAAGGTGATCGGCGTGGTGCCGGCGGTGCTCGGCCTGTCGTGGTACGACTGCGTGGTGACCGGCATGGAGGCCCATGCGGGCCCGACGCCCATGCACCTGCGCCGCGACGCGCTGCAAGTGGCCACGCGGATCATGCAGGAGGTGGTGGCCATCGCCTACAGCTACCAGCCCTACGGCCGGGGCACGGTGGGCATGGTGCAGGTGCACCCGAACAGCCGCAACGTGATTCCGGGGCAGGTGAAGTTCTCGATCGACCTGCGCAACGTGAACGACGAGCTGCTCGACCGCATGCACGCCGAGATCCTGGCGTTCGTGGAGCGCACGGGCCGCGAGACCGGGCTGGGCGTGACCATCGAGCGGGTGTCGTACATCCCGCCCTGCCCGTTCCACCCCGACTGCGTCGACGCGGTGCGCCGCGCGACCGACATGCTGGGCTACTCGACCATGGACGTGGTGTCGGGCGCGGGGCACGACGCGATCTACGCGGCGCGGCTGGCGCCGGCCGGCATGATCTTCGTGCCCTGCAAGGACGGCATCAGCCACAACGAGATCGAGGACGCGCAGCCCGAGCACCTGACGGCTGGCTGCAACGTGCTGCTGCACGCGATGCTCGAAAGAGCCAAGCGCGTGAACTGACGACGGTTCCGGCTGGCTTCTTACTGGTACGCCGCCAGCTCGTGCTTGGCGATCGCGTTGCGGTGGACCTCGTCGGGGCCGTCGGCCACGCGCAGGTGGCGCTCGTAGGCGTAGAAGTGCGTGAGCAGCGTGTCCTGGCTCAGGCCCATGGCGCCGAAGGCCTGCATGGCCCAGTCGATCACCTTCACGCAGTTGTTGGGCGTGAGCACCTTGATCATCGCGATCTCCTTCGCGGCGACCTTGTTGCCCACGGTGTCCATGCGGTAGGCGGCATTGAGCACCATCCAGCGCGACTGCTCGATGAGCATGCGCGACTCGGCAATGCGCTCGCGCCACACGCCCTGCTCCGACAGCGGCTTGTGGAAGGCGGTGCGCGAGACGAGCCGCTCGCACATCATCTCCAGCGCCGACTCGGCCATGCCGATGGCGCGCATGCAGTGGTGGATGCGCCCGGGGCCCAGGCGCCCTTGCGCGATCTCGAAGCCGCGGCCTTCGCCCAGCAGGATGTTCTCCACCGGCACGCGCACGTTCTCGAACACGATCTCGGGGTGGCCGAAGGGCGGGTCGTACATGCCGAGCAGCTGCATGTCGCGCACGATGGTCACGCCGGGCGTGTCCTTGGGCACGAGGATCATCGACTGCTGTTTGTGGCGGTCGGCGTTGTCGGGGTCGGTCTTGCCCATGAGGATGAAGATCTCGCAGCGCTCGTTCATCGCGCCGGTGATGTACCACTTGCGGCCGTTGATGACGTACTCGTCGCCCTCGCGGCGGATGCTGCAGCGGATGTTGGTGGCGTCGCTCGACGCCACCTCGGGCTCGGTCATCGCGAACGACGAGCGGATCTCGCCGGCCAGCAGCGGCGTGAGCCAGCGCGCCTGCTGGGCCTTGGTGCCGTAGCGCGCCAGCACTTCCATGTTGCCGGTGTCGGGCGCGGAGCAGTTGAAGATCTCGGCGCACCAGTAGCGCCGGCCCATGATCTCGCACAGCGGCGCGTACTCGACGTTGGTCAGGCCCGGGCCGTGCTCGGCCTCGGGCAGGAACAGGTTCCACAGGCCGCGTTCGCGCGCCTTGGCCTTCAGGCCGGCCATCATCGGCAGTTCGGCATAGGGGCGGCCGGCGCGGGCGTTGGCGGCCAGTTCCTCTTCGCGGCGCTTTTCGTTCGGGTAGACGAACTCGTCCATGAACTTGAGCAACTCGTCGCGCAGCGCGATCACCTTGGGTGTGAATTCGAAATGCATGGTGCGTCCTTCAACAAAGTGCGTTCGAAGTTAAGCGGCACGCGGCGTTTCGCACGGTCCTTCGCGCGACAGGCAGGCCGTGCGGCTGTCACCTGCGCGCCAGCCACGGGCCGGCCGGCCGGCGCGAGAATGACGGCCCATGAACACGCATGACAAAGAGCCCCGCGAGACCCCGGAAAAACCCGCAGCGCGCCCCGTGCGCAACGCGGCCACGCTCATCGTTCTGCGCGACGGTGCGCGCGGTCTCGAGGTGCTGATGCTGCGCCGCGCCGAGAAGGCCAACGACCAGAACAGCGGCGCCAGCGTGTTCCCGGGCGGCGTGATCGACGCGCACGACCGCGGCCTGCACCAGCGCACGACCGGCCTGGACGACGCCGCCGCCAGCGCGCGGCTCGGGGTGGCCGAGGGCGGGCTCGACTACTACGCCGCCGCCATCCGCGAATGCTTCGAGGAGGCGGGCCTGCTGTTCGCGGCCGATGCCCACGCGCGCCGGTCGCGCTCGACAGCCTGCCGCCCGAACAGCTCGCGGCCATGCGCCACGCAGCCGAACAGGGCACCGACGCATTGCTCGCGCTGTGCGATGCGCACGGCTGGCGGCTCGCGGCCGACCGGCTCGCCTACTTCACCCACTGGCTCACGCCGCCGGGCATGCCGCGCCGCTTCGACACGCGCTTCTTTCTGGCGCTGATGCCGGGTGCGCAGACCGTGCGGCCCGACGGGCGCGAGACGGTCGAGCACATGTGGCTGCGACCCGCCGAGGCCGTCGACCCGGCGCGCGGGCTCAAGCTCATGAACGTGACGCGGCGCATTCTCGAAGAGCTTGCGCGGTTTGCCAGCGCGCAGGAGCTCATGGCGCACGCGCGCAGGCTGACGCACATTCCGCGTGTCATGCCCCGGCTCGCCGATGGCCCCAAGGGCCGGCGCCCGGTGAACATGGAAGAGCCGGCGTATGAAGAAGTCGGCCACGTCGACCCGGACGGCGAAGGCGGCGGGCGCTATGCGCACGAGGCCGGACTGGTGATGCGGCTATCGGCGCGGGTCTGGCGGGTCACGGGGGCGGCTGATGCATCGGGCGCGTTGCCGCACAGCTATTTCGCGGGCGTCGAGGGCGGCGACTGCGTGCTGATCGACCCGTCGCCCGCGAGCCCCGAACACATCGCGGCGCTGCGCGGTGCGGCGCCCGGTCGGGTGCGGTGGATCTGGTCGACGCAAGCGTTGCCAGTCGACAGCGCCGTGCGCGAAGCCTGGCCCGACGCATCCGTTTCGCCACCCGCGCCGGGCCAACGACTCGACCTCGGCGGCGCCACGCTGCATGTGCTGAACGCACAGGCAGGCCCGCAATTCCTGCTGCCCGAAGACAGCACGCTGTTCACCGGCGCCGCCTCCCCCGCCACCGACAAGGCCGACTGGATCGCCCCGCGCCACGGATTCCTGCGCCGCCACGCCATGCCGTAGAAATTCCGTGGCATGCATCGTGCAAGATCGCACCATGCTTCCCCTGTCTCCCGACGCGCTGCGCCAGCGGCTGCGGTCCTTTGCTTCCCGCGCGCAGCCCGTGCGCATCCTGCTCACGCTCGGCAGCCTCATGGCGCTGTGCGGCTTCACCGGCCATGCCGACGCGGTGATTCCCCTGTTCCTCGGCGCCATCGCCAGCGCGCTCGCCGAAACCGACGACAGCTGGCGCGGCCGGCTGCGCGCGC
The DNA here is from genome assembly GCF_016082275.1 of Variovorax sp. E3. Taxonomy (GTDB): domain Bacteria; phylum Pseudomonadota; class Gammaproteobacteria; order Burkholderiales; family Burkholderiaceae_C; genus Variovorax. Next base: position 1,808 of record NZ_MOWM01000055.1, on the reverse strand, counting down.
AGGTCGTCACGCTGGCCTGCTTCGCGGCCATCGCGTTCGCAATCGAGGCGCTGTTCGGCCTGCCGTGGCTGTTCATCACCGGGCTTGCGCTCGCGGCCTTCTGCCTCACGATGCTGGGCGCGGTCGAGGCGCGCTACAAGGCGATTGCCTACGCCACGCTGATCCTGGCGATGTACACCACGCTGGGCATCGAGGGCATGGCCTCGCACGGCGGCGCGGCCGCACGGGGGCGCGAGCCGCTGCTGCTGCTGGCGGGCGCGGCGTGGTACGGCGTGTTCTCGGTGCTGTGGTGCGCCGTCTTCCCCGCGCAGCCGGTGCAGGCGCGGCTGGTGACGCTGTTCGAGGTGCTGGGCAACTTCGTGCGCTTCAAGGCTTCGCTGTTCGAGCCGCTGCGCGGCGTGGACATCGAGCGCAAGCGGCTCGCGCTCGCGCAGCTCAATGCCGAGGTGGTGAGCGAGCTCAACGCGGCCAAGGAAAGCATCTTCCGCCGCATCGGCGCGCGGGCGCCGACCGGGCGCATCTCGCGCTACCGTGGCCTGTACCTCATTGCGCAGGACGTGCACGAGCGCGCCAGTTCCTCGCACGACGACTACAACGCGCTGGCCGACGCCTTCTTCCACAGCGACCTGCTGTACCGCTGCCAGCGCGTGCTCGGCCTGCAGGGGCTGGCGTGCCTGCGGCTGTCGGCATCGATCGCGCGGCGCGAGCCCTTCGACACCGGCACCGAGACCGTGCTGGCGCTGGCCGACCTGCGCAGCGCCATCGAGCACGAGCGCGCGCGGGCCGTCACGCCCGAGCGGCTGGTGCTGCTGGCATCGGTCGAGGCGCTGGCGCGCAACCTCGCGCAGCTCGACGGGCAACTGGCGGGCGCGAGCCAGCCGTCGGCGCGCGCCGGCCGTACCGAGATGGGCCTGTTCGACCGCTCGCCGCGTTCGTGGCGCGACGCGGTCGAGCGCGTGCGGCGGCAACTCACGGTGCGCTCGCCGCTGTTTCGCCACGCGCTGCGGCTGTCGCTGGCGCTGGTGGCGGGCTACGGCGTGATGCAGGTCATCCACCCCGCGCAGGGCTACTGGATCCTGCTGACCACGCTGTTCGTCTGCCAGCAGAGCTATGGCGACACCATCGCGCGCATGGGCCAGCGCATCGCGGGCACGGCGCTGGGCGTGGTGGCGGGCTGGGCGCTGCTGCAGCTGTTTCCGCAGCCGCTGGTGCAGTCGGTGATCGCGGTGGTGGCGGGCGTGCTGTTCTTCGCGACGCGCACCACGCGCTACCTGCTGGCCACCGCCTCGATGACGCTGCTGGTGCTGATGTGCTTCAACCAGGTGGGCGACAGCGGCGTGCTGCTGGTGCCGCGGCTGGTCGACACCGCCATCGGCAGCGCCATCGCCGGGCTGGCGGTGCTGCTGGTGCTGCCGCATTGGCAGGCGCGCCGCATCAACGAGCTGGCGGCCACGGCCATGCGCGGGCACGCGGGCTACCTGCGGCAGATCGTCGAGCAGTACCGCACCGGCGCACGCGACCACCTCGACTACCGGCTGGCGCGGCGCAACGACCACAACGCCGACGCGGCGCTGTCCACCGCCGTGTCCGACATGTTCCGCGAGCCGGGCTTCGTGCGGCCGCGCGCGGGCGTGGCGCTGCGCTTCCTGATCCGCTCGCACACGCTGCTGAGCTACCTGTCGGCGTTGGGCGCGCACCGCGCGGCGCTGCCCGATTCGGCGCAGATGGCGGTGCTACGCGGCGCGGCCGAAGGCGCGATTGCGGCGCTGGAAGCACTGGCGGCGGGGCTGGACAGCGGCTCCGTGGAC
>NZ_MOWM01000054.1 GCF_016082275.1 Variovorax sp. E3 | reverse complement strand
CCGCCGTGCAGCCGGGCACGCCGCCCGCCGCACCCGGCGGCACGATGCGCTGACCGCCGCATTCCCACAGAGACCGACCGCAAGCGCCGCGCCCGATGAGTCCCTCACGCCCGTTCATTCTTCGACCGGTGGCGACCTCGCTGCTGATGGTCGCCATCGTGCTGGCCGGCCTGGTGGCGTTCCGCTTCCTGCCGCTGTCGGCCCTGCCGCAGGTCGACTACCCGACCATCCAGGTGCAGACGCTCTACCCCGGCGGCAGCCCCGAGGTCATGAGCAACACCGTGACCGCGCCGCTGGAGCGCCAGTTCGGCCAGATGGCCGGGCTCGACCGCATGAGCTCGACCAGCGCGGCGGGCGTGTCGATCATCACGCTGCAGTTCTCGCTGGGCCAGACGCTGGACGTGGCCGAGCAGGAAGTGCAAGCCGCCATCAACGCCGGCGGCTCGCTGCTGCCGGCCGACCTGCCGGCGCCGCCCGTGTACGCCAAGGTCAACCCGGCCGACGCGCCGGTGCTCACGCTGTCCATCACGTCCGACACGCTGCCGCTCACCGAGGTGCAGAACCTGGTGAACACGCGGCTGGCGCAGAAGATCAGCCAGGTCTCGGGCGTGGGGCTGGTGTCGCTCAGCGGCGGGCAGCGACCGGCCGTGCGCATCCAGGCCAACACGCAGGCGCTGGCGGCCAACGGCATCGGGCTGGACACGCTGCGCACCGCCATCTCGGCGGCCAACTCCAACGGCGCCAAGGGCAGCTTCGACGGCCCCAAGCGCGCCTACACCATCAACTCGAACGACCAGTTGCTCACGGTCGACGACTACAAGAACCTGATCGTCTCGTACAAGAACGGCGCGCCGATCCGCATGGTCGACGTGGCGCAGGTGGTCAACAGCGCCGAGAACAACCAGCTCTCGGCCTGGGCCGGCAACAAGGTCGACGGCACCAGCAAGCTGTCGCCCGCGATCATCATGAACGTGCAGCGCCAGCCCGGCGCCAACGTGATCGCCACGGTCGACGCCATCAAGCGGCAGCTGCCCGAGCTGCAGGTCGGCCTGCCCACGGGCCTGAAGATCGAAGTGCTCAGCGACCGCACGGCCGGCATCCGCGCGTCGGTGCAGCACGTCGAGATGGAACTGGTGCTGGCCGTGGTGCTGGTGGTGCTGGTGATCTTCGCGTTCCTGGGCAGCCTGCGCGCCACCGTCATCGCGAGCGTGGCGGTGCCCATCTCGCTGATCGGCACCTTCGGGCTCATGTACCTGCTGGGCTACAGCCTCAACAACCTGAGCCTGATGGCGCTGACCATCGCCACCGGCTTCGTGGTGGACGACGCCATCGTGATGATCGAGAACATCGCGCGCTACATCGAGGAGGGCGAAAAACCGCTGCAGGCCGCCTTCAAGGGCGCCACGCAGATCGGCTTCACCATCATCTCGCTGACCGTGTCGCTCATCGCGGTGCTGATTCCGCTGCTGTTCATGGGCGACGTGGTGGGCCGCCTGTTCCGCGAGTTCGCGGTGACGCTGGCCATCACCATCCTGATCTCGGCGGTGGTGTCGCTCACGCTGGTGCCGATGATGTCGGCGCGCTGGCTCAAGCACGAGCCCAAGCGCGACGCCGCGAGCCACGGCTTCGGCGCGCGCGCCCAGCGCTTCTTCGACGGCGTGATGGTGCGCTACGACCGCTCGTTGCACTGGGTGATCGACCACCAGCCGCTCACGCTGCTGGTCGCGCTGCTGACCATGGTGCTGACGGTGGTGCTCTACCTCACCATTCCCAAGGGCCTGTTCCCCACGCAGGACACCGGCCAGTTGCAGGCCCGCGTGCAGGCCGCGCAGGACGTGTCGTTCGAGCGCATGTCGCAGCTGCAGCAGCAGGCGGCGCAGGCCATTCTCGAAGACCCCGACGTGGAGAACCTCAGCTCCTTCGTGGGCGTGGACGCGGCCAACAACACCATGCTGCACACCGGCAGCATGCTCATCAACCTGACCCGGAGCCACGACCGCCAGCAGGACGTGATGGAGCGGCTGCGCGAGCGCGTGCGCCAGGTGGCGGGCGTGACGCTGTACCTGCAGCCCACGCAGGACCTGACCATCGACGCCGAGACCGGCCCGACCGAATACCGCGTGTCGCTCGAGGGCGTGGACAGCGCGGCCATCACCTCGTGGATGAAGAAGCTCGTCGCCAGGCTGCAGGAGTCGGACAAGGTGCGCAACGTGAGCAGCGACGCCGGCGCGCAAGGGCTCGCGGCGTTCGTGAACGTGAACCGCGACACCGCGGCGCGGCTGTCGATCACGGCCAGCACGGTGGACGACGCGCTCTACAGCGCCTTCGGCCAGCGCATCGTGTCGACCATCTTCACCGAGACCAACCAGTACCGGGTGATTCTCGAGGCGCGTCCGGGCATGGTGAACACGCCGCAGACGCTGGGGCAACTGAACCTGATCGCGGGCTCGGGCGTGGCGACGCCGCTGTCGGCCATCGCGGACATCAGCGAGCAGCAGGCGCCGCTGCAGATCACGCACGTGGCGCAGTACCCCGCGAGCACGCTGAACTTCGACACCGCGCCCGGGGTGTCGCTGGGCGGCTCGGTCGATGCCATTCGCGCGGCCGCCAAGGAAATCGGGCTGCCGAGCAGCGTGACCATGACCTTTTTGGGCGCGTCGGGCGCCTACGAGCGCTCGCTGTCCAACCAGCTGTGGCTGATCCTGGCGGCGGTGGTGTGCGTGTACATCGTGCTGGGGGTGCTGTACGAGAGCTACGTGCACCCGCTCACCATCCTGTCCACGCTGCCGTCGGCCGGCGTCGGCGCGCTGCTGGCGCTGATGATCACGGGCAACGACCTGGGGGTGATCGGCATCATCGGCATCATCCTGCTGATCGGCATCGTGAAGAAGAACGCGATCATGATGATCGACTTCGCGATCGATGCCGAGCGCACGCAGGGCAAGTCGCCCCGCGAGGCCATTCACCAGGCGGCGCTGCTGCGCTTTCGCCCGATCCTGATGACCACGCTGGCCGCGCTGTTCGCCGCCGTGCCGCTGATGCTGAGCTTCGGCGAGGGCGCCGAGCTGCGCCGGCCGCTGGGGCTCGCCATCTTCGGCGGGCTGATCGTCAGCCAGCTGCTGACGCTGTTCACCACGCCCGTGATCTACCTGGCGTTCGACCGGCTGGGCGGTGGGAGCTCCCGGCGTGCGGTGATCGAGGAGGAAGCGGTTTGAACCGTTCGACTCCCCGTGTCGAGGTTGCTTTCCGGGGCCGGAATGTCCGCCGGGTCCGCCGGGCACGGCCGCTGCGCGGGTGTGCCGTTCGCGCCGAGCGAAGCAATGGCGCGTTCGATTCCCCAAGCCCTTCTGGCTGCGCCGAGGAGCGGAGCGTTTCGCGGATCAGGGCTCGCCCTTGTCTGAGCGCAGCGAGTTTGGGCGAGACCCCGCGAAACGCGAGCACCGCAGGTTGCCCGGAGCGAAGCGCAGGGTCGCAGGCAGCAGGGTCGCCTTTCTTTTGCCTACGTTTCTTTGGCGAAGCAAAGAAAAGTAGGTCGCCCGCCGGGGCGAGACCCGGCCTCCGTCCTCCGCAAGGAGCGCCGAGATGAACCTGTCATTGCCCTTCGTGCGCCGCCCCATCGGCACGGTGCTCCTCACCATCGGCATCGCGCTCGCCGGCATCGCCGCGTTCTTCGTGCTCCCGGTTTCCCCGCTGCCCCAGGTCGACTACCCGGTCATCTCGGTGAGGGCCTCGATCCCCGGCGCCAGCCCCGAGACGATGGCGACCAGCGTGGCCACGCCGCTGGAGCGGCACCTGGGCACCATCGCCGGCGTCAACGAAATGACCTCCACCAGCTCGGTGGGGTCGGCTCGCGTCACGCTGCAGTTCGACCTGAGCCGCAACATCGACGGCGCCGCGCGCGAAGTGCAGGCCGCCATCAACGCCAGCCGCGTCGACCTGCCGGCCACGCTGCGCAGCAACCCGACCTACCGCAAGGCCAACCCGGCCGCGTCGCCGGTCATCATCCTGGCGCTCACGTCCAAGACCAAGACGCCGGGCCAGATCTACGACGCCGTCTCCAACATCGTGAGCCAGCGGCTGTCGCAAGTCGACGGCGTGGGCGACGTCGAAATCGGCGGCGGCTCGCTGCCGGCCGTGCGCATCGAGCTGCTGCCTTTTGCGCTCAGCCGCTACGGCATCAGCACCGACGACGTGCGCGCCGCCATCCAGGCCTCCAACGCCAACCGGCCCAAGGGCATGGTCCAGGGCGAGGGCCGCAAGCTGCAGATCTACACCCAGACGCCGGCCCTGCGCGCCAGCGACTACGCGCCCATGGTCGTGGCCTGGCGCAACGGCGCGGCGGTGCGGCTGCAGGACGTGGCCGAGGTGGTCGACGGCGTGGAAGACACGCGCACGCTGGGCCTGTTCAACGGCGAGCCCGCGATCATCGTGCTCATCACGCGGCAGCCTTCGGCCAACATCATCGAAACGGTGGACAGCGTGCGCGCGCTGCTGCCCGAGCTGCAGGCGCAACTGCCGCCCGACGTCACGCTGCAGGTGGCCTCGGACAGCACCAACTCCATCCGCGGCTCGCTGCGCGAAGTGGAGCTCACGCTGGTCATCTCGGTCATCCTGGTGGTGCTGGTGGTCAGCCTGTTCCTGCGCAGCGTGCGCGCCACCATCGTGCCGGCCGTGGCCACGGTGGCGGCGCTGCTGGGCACCTTCGGGGTCATGTACCTGCTGGGCTTCAGCCTCAACAACCTGAGCCTGATGGCGCTCACGGTGGCCACCGGTTTCGTGGTGGACGACGCCATCGTGGTGCTGGAGAACACCAGCCGCCACATCGAGTCGGGCATGACGCGCATGAAGGCGGCGCTGCTCGGCGCCAAGGAAGTGGGCTTTACCGTGCTGTCGATCAGCGTGTCGCTGGTGGCGGTGTTCATTCCGCTGCTGTTCATGGGCGGGCAGGTGGGGCGGCTGTTCCGCGAGTTCGCGGTCACGCTGTCGGCGGCGGTGCTGATCTCGCTCGTCATCTCGCTGACCACCACGCCCATGATGTGCGCCTGGCTGCTCAAGCCCGGCGGCGAGCACGACAAGAGCAAGCCGCAGGGGCGCCTGGGCCGCATGGCCGCGCGCGGCTACGACTGGGTGCTCAAGCGCTACGAGACCAGCCTGGACTGGGCGCTGGACAGCAAGGGCCTGGTCATGCTGATCCTGGTGGCGGTGGTGGGGCTGAACGTGTACCTGTTCAGCGCCGCGCCCAAGGGCTTCTTTCCGCAGCAGGACAGCGGCCAGCTCAACGGCGGCCTGCGCGCCGACCAGAGCATTTCGTCGCAGGCGCTGGCGGCCAAGCTGCGACAGGTGGTGGACATCATCCGCAAGGACGAGGCGGTCGACACCGTGGTGGGCTTCACCGGCGCCGGGCGGGCGGGCGGCGGCTTCATGTTCGTCAACCTCAAGCCGGCCAGCCAGCGCAAGGACAGCGGCATGGCCGTGATCGCACGGCTGCGCCCGCAACTGGCCGAGGTGACCGGGCTGCGCGTGTTCCTGGGCACCGTGCAGGACGTGCGCTCGGGCGGGCGCGCCAGCAACTCCACCTACCAGTACACGCTCAAGAGCGACAACCTGGCCGACCTGAAGACCTGGGCCATCAAGCTGGCCGACGAGCTGAAGACGCAGCCGGCGGTGACCGACATCGACACCGACCAGGCCGAGAACGGCGTGGAGACCGTGGCCAAGGTCGACCCCGACAGCGCACGGCGGCTCGGCCTGACTTCCACCGCCATCGACAACGCGCTCTACAACGCCTTCGGCCAGCGGCAGGTGGCCACCATCTACACCGAGCTCAACCAGTACCACGTGGTGATGGAATGGGCGCCGCGCTACACGCGCAGCCCCAACGCGCTGAGCGACGTGTACGTGCCGGCCACCAAGACGTCCATCGTGGCGGGGCAGGCCGTGACCACGCAGGTCGCGGCGCCGGTGGCCAGCACGTCGACGGCCGGCAAGGCGGGCACCACGGGCTCCACGTCTTCGTCGTCTTCATCGTCGTCCGCCAGCGCCGCCGTGCCGGTCTCCGCCAACCCCGGCCTGCGCAACGCGTCGTCGGGCAACGTGCTGAGCAACACGGCGACCGCGCTGGTGCCGCTGTCGGCGGTCGCGAAGTTCGTGGAGCAGTCGGTCGCCACGTCGGTGAGCCACGAAGACGGCGAGCTGGCGACCACCATCTCGTTCAACCTTGCCGACGGCGCCAACCTGGGCGACGCGCGCGACGCCATCGCCAAGGCCGAGGCCAACATCGCCATGCCCACCAACGTGCGCGGCGCGTTCGCGGGCACGGCGGCCAGCGCGCAGCAGTCGCAGGGCCAGCAGGCGATGCTGATCCTGGCGGCGCTGATCGTGATCTACATCGTGCTGGGCATCCTGTACGAGAGCCTGGTGCACCCCATCACCGTGCTGTCGACGCTGCCGTCGGCCGGCGTGGGCGCGGTGCTGGCGCTGCTGATGTTCCGCATGGAGTTCTCCATCATTGCGCTGATCGGCGTGTTCCTGCTGATCGGCATCGTCAAGAAGAACGCCATCCTGATCATCGACTTCGCGCTGGAGGCCGAGCGCTCGCGCGGGCTCACGCCGCTGGAGGCGGTGCGCGAGGCCTGCCTGCTGCGCTTCCGCCCGATCCTGATGACCACGCTGGCCGCCGCGCTGGGCGCGCTGCCGCTGGCCATCGGCTTCGGCGAGGGCGCGAGCTGCGCCGGCCGCTGGGCGTGGCCATCATCGGCGGGCTGATCGCCAGCCAGCTGCTGACCCTGCTGACCACGCCGGTGGTGTACCTGCTGCTGGACAAGCTGCGCCGCCGCGGCAAACATGAACACGAACTGAGCCGTGCCACGACCGCTTGAGAACACCGCCATGAACGCACTGCTTTCTTTTTCCTTCCGCTCGCCGGGCCGCTTCTCGCTGTCGGCGCTCGCGCTGGCCGCCTTGCTGGCCGGCTGCGCGGTCGGCCCGCGCTACGAGCAACCGGTCACGGCCCTGCCCAGCGGCTGGAAAGAACAGAAAACCGCCGAGGGCTGGCTGCCCGCCGCGCCGGCCGACGCGCTGGACCGCGGCGAGTGGTGGAAGCTCTTCGGCGACCCCACGCTCGACGAGCTGGCCTCGCGCGTGCAGGTGTCGAACCAGAACATTGCCGCGGCGGTCGCCAACTTTGCCAATGCCGAGGCGCTGGTGCGCGGGCAGCGCGCGGCGCTGTTCCCGTCGGTGTCGCTCAGCGGCTCGGGCAAGCGTTCGGGCACGGGCACCACCAGCCCCTCGAACGCCTTTGGCGCCTCGCTGGGCGCCACCTGGGAGCCGACGTCTGGGGGCGGCTGCGCGAGTCGGTGAACAGCGCGTCGGCCAACGCGCAGGCGAGCGAGGCAGACCTTGCATCAGCGCGGCTGTCGGCGGTCGGCAGCCTGGCCACCAACTACCTGTCGCTGCGCGAGGCGGATGTCGAAATCGGCCTGCTCGACGAAACCATCACGGGCTACGAGCGCGCCTACACGATCACGAACAACCGCTACAAGGCCGCGATCGCCGCGCAGTCGGACGTTCTGCAGGCGCAGAGCCAGCTGGCCACGGCACGCGCCACGCGGGTGTCGCTGATGCGCAACCGCGCCACTTTCGAGCACGCCATCGCGGTGCTGGTGGGTGCGGCACCGGCCGAGTTCAGCCTGCCGCCCGCGCCCTGGACGCAGACCGTGCCCGGCATTCCGACCGGCGTGCCCTCGGTGCTGCTGCAGCGCCGGCCCGACATCGCGGCGGCCGAGCGCGCGGTGGCTTCGGCCAATTCGCAGATCGGCATTGCCCGCTCGGCCTACTTCCCCAGCTTCAACCTCAGCGCGTCGATCGGCAGCAGCGCGAGCCGGGTGGGCGACCTGTTCTCGGCGCCGACCTCGCTCTGGTCGCTCGGCCTGTCGGCGGCGCAGGTGGTGTTCGACGCGGGCGCCATCGCGGCCAACGTCGATGCGGCCAAGGCCAGCCACGAAGCGAGCGTGGCGCGCTACCGCCAGACCGTGCTGGCCGCGTTCCAGGGCGTGGAGGACCAGCTCACCGCCGGGGCCGCACTGGCCCAGCAGGAAGGCATGTACCGCGAGGCGTCCGAGGCCGCCGACAAGACCGAGCAGATCCTGCTCAACCAGTACCGCTCGGCCCTGGTGGCCTACACCGACGTGGTCACGGCCCAGGTGGCCGCGCTCAATGCCAGGCGCACGCTGGTGCAGGTGCAACGCGACCGCCAGACCGCGGCGGTGGCGTTGATCCAGGCCCTCGGGGGCGGCTGGCAGGCGGGCTGGATGGAAGGCGGCGCGCAGGCGGCTACGCCCGCGCAGCCCACCCCCGCGCGTTGAGCCCGCGGGCGCCGTCGACGTTCAGTGCGCCGGACGGTCGATGGTGTGGCCCAGGTAGTCCTTGTCGGTCACCAGCACCCAGAGCGCCAGCACCAGGATCACCGCGGCCACGAGCACCGCGTTGATCAGGGCCGGCTCGAGGCCGCGGAATCCGACCAGCCAGGGCGACACCGCGAGCCAGGCCGCCAGCGCGACCTCGGTCCACTCTTCCCACTGTCGCGGCACGAAGGTGGCGCCCAGGGCCACCGCGCCGAGCAGGATGCCGGTCGCCACCATCGTCCACATCGCGGACGACATGTCCGAAAAGCCCAGAACCCAGGGCGAGACGATCAGCCACACGCCCGCGACGGCGTTGACGGGGTCCTGCCAATGCTTGACTTGCTTCATGGTCGTTACTCCTGTCGCGACACGGCGCCGCGACAGGCTGTTCGACCTCTGTTATGGAACGAGGTTCCACTACACGGCTGTTTCGGCTGCGGATGCATGAAACAGCACCAAAAAGGTGCGCGTGTAGTGCTTTGTAATGAGGGCTACAGCGTTTATTCTTAAATGTGTGAGTAAATGTTAAGAAATTATCCCTAACCCTCGAAAAAGTCCGAAATCAGATTTTACGGAAATCGGGGATATGAAGCTTCGATACGGAGCCGTACCATCCGCGCGGCCTGATACCGGCCGCACCCCGTTTCCGATTTCCGATGACCCCCTCAGACCCTTCCCGGACACGCGCGTTGTCCGTGGCCGAGACGCTGCGTAACCGCATCTTCGACGGCGTGATCGCACCCGGCTCCCACCTGATGGAGATCTCCCTGGCCAACGAGCTGGGCGTCTCGCGCACGCCCGTGCGCGGCGCGATGGCGCGGCTGGCCGACGAGGGGCTGCTGGTGTACCTGCCGAACAAGGGTTTCCAGGTGCGCCGCTTCACGCCAAGGACGTGTACGACGCCTTCAGCGTGCGCGCCACGCTCGAAGGCATGGGCTGCCGCATCGTGGGGGAGCGCGGGCTGGACGGCCCGGCGCTGGAACGACTGGTGGCCATGCTCGCCGAGCAGCACGAGGTGCTGCGCGCCGACGGCTGGAGCGACGAGCGCGCCATGCGCTGGCACGACCTGAACCTCGAGTTCCACCGCAAGCTGCTGGCGCTGGCCGACAACCGCTGGCTGGCCGAGGCGGTGCGCCGCGCCTGCCAGCTGCCGATCATCTTCGACAGCAACCTGCGTCCGCACAACCGCGACGCGTCGACGCTGCTCTACCAGCGCGGGCAGGTCGAGCAGGCGCTGAAAGAGCACCGGCAGATCGTCGAGTCCCTGAGCCGGCAGGAGGCCGGCGAGGCCGAGGCCGTCATGCGCGAGCACATCATCGCCAACCGCGACCTGCTGGTGCGCTACCTGGGCCAGCAGAACGGCCGCGTGCGCGCGCTGGCCTAGTTGCTGGCCACTACGGGTTGCCGCGCACCACCGGTGGCACCAGGTACGCGCCCGACTCGAACAGCTGCGCCTCGGCCTGGTCGATGCGCTTGATCACCGGCTTGCCGGCGCGGCTGGCCAGCAGCTCGACCAGCGCCTCCGTCACCGCGACCCCGGCCGCGACCGACGGGAAGAAAGACGGGCTGTGAATGGTGAACAGCAGCGTTTCGTCCGCCAGCAGCGACAGCGGCGAGGTCACGCTGTCGGTGACGGCCACGATGCGGCAGCCCGCCGCCTTGGCCGCCTGTGCCACCTGCAGCGCCTCGCGCGAGTAGGGCGCAAAGCTCGCCACCACCAGCGCGTCGCCCTTGGCGAAGGCGCGCTGCTGCATTTCCAGCGAGCCGCCCTGGCCGTCGACCAGGTGCACGCTGGCACGGAACAGCCGATACACGTAGACGAATGAAAAGGCGATCGCAAAGCAGGCCCTGAAACCCGCGGCATGCACGGCGGGCGCCTTCTCGATCAGCGCGCAGGCCTTTTGCAGCGCGTGCTCGCTCTGCTGGTGCGTGGCCTCGAGGTTGCGGCGCTGCACCTCGAACATCTCGCCCGTCAGGCTCTGGTCCTTGGCGCGGCCGACCAGCTGCTTGGCGCGCCCGCCGTAGGTCTCGGGGCCCAGCCCCATGTCCGCGGCAAAGGCTTCCTTCAGTTGCGGCCAGCCCTCGAAACCCAGCGTCTGTGCAAAGCGCACGAGCGTGGCCGGCGTGCTCTGCGAACGCGTGCCCACGTTGCGCATCGAGCCGGTGACGACCTCGTTCGGGTGGTCGAGCACGTAGCGCGCCACCTGCTGCAGCGCGGGGCTCAGTTCGTTGAAACGCTGGCGGATCTGTTCTCTGGCGCCCATGGCGATGTCTCTTTTCGGCTGCTGTTGGAACAAATGTACCGGAGGTGTTTTACGCCGACGGTTGACGGAACAAATGTTCCAAACAATAATTCAACCGAAACGTTAGTTCCAACTACCCGATCCGCCATGACGCACGTCTTTCACCGCCACCTTCGCCAGACCCCGCCCGTTGCCGCCGGCTCGCACGGCATGTTCATCCGCGACGCCGAGGGCCGCGAATACCTCGACGCGTCAGGCGGCGCGGCCGTGTCCTCGCTGGGCCATGCGCACCCCGAGGTGCTGGCCGCCATGCACGCGCAGCTCGACACGCTGGCCTATGCCCACACCAGCTTCTTCACGAGCGAGGTGGCCGAGCAACTGGCCGACGAGCTCATCGGCTCCGCGCCCGAGGGCATGAGCCACGTCTACCTCGTGAGCGGCGGCTCCGAGGCGGTGGAGGCCGCGCTGAAGATGGCGCGCCAGTACTTCGTGGAAATCGGCCAGCCGCAGCGCACGCACTTCATCGCGCGGCGCCAGAGCTACCACGGCAACACGCTGGGCGCGCTGGCGGTGGGCGGCAACGCGTGGCGGCGCGAGCCCTTCGCGCCGATCCTCGTGCCGGCCACGCACGTGTCGCCGTGCTACCCGTACCGCGAGCAGCGCGCCGACGAAAGCGCCGAGCAGTACGGCCTGCGCCTGGCGGCCGAACTCGAGGCGGCCATCGTCGCGCAGGGCGCGGACCGCGTGATCGCCTTCGTCGCCGAAACCGTGGGCGGCGCCACGGCCGGCGTGCTCACGCCCGTGCCCGGCTACTTCAAGGCGGTGCGCGCGGTGTGCGACAAATACGGCGTGCTGCTGATCCTCGACGAGGTGATGTGCGGCATGGGCCGCACCGGCTCGCTGCACGCCTGCGCGCAGGAGGGCGTGGTGCCCGACCTCATGACCGTCGCCAAGGGCCTGGGCGGCGGCTACCAGCCCGTGGGCGCGGTGCTGGCGCAGCGCCGTATCGTCGAGGCCATGTCCAAGGGCAGCGGCTTCTTCCAGCACGGCCACACCTACCTGGGCCACCCGATGGCCTGCGCCGCCGCGCTCGCGGTGCAGCAAGTGATCCGGCGCGACGGCCTGGTCGCCAAGGTGCGCACGGACGGCGTCGCCTTCGGCGCGATGCTGGCCGAGGCACTGGGCGCGCATCCGCACGTGGGCGACATCCGCGGCCGCGGTTTCTTCTGGGGCCTGGAGCTGGTGGCCGACCGGGGCGGCAAGACGCCGTTCGATCCGGCGCTCAAGGTCAATGCGCTCATCAAGAAAGACGCGATGGCGCGCGGCCTGCTGTGCTACCCCTTCGGCGGCACGGTCGACGGCCGGCAGGGCGACCACGTGCTGCTGGCGCCGCCGTTCATCGCGACGCGGCAAGACCTGCAATCGATCGCCACGCGCCTGGCCGAATCCATCGATGCGGTGACACGTGCCGCCGCGCGCTGAGCGCACGCTTTCTTTTCGCGTTTTTTCCCCTTCACCGTCCTTCACAGGAGCGTTCCATGCCCAAGCCACGTCCGTTGTTTTCGTCTCTTGCCGCCGCGTTCGCCGTGGCTTTCGCGGTGCTGCTGCCGCACGCCGCGCAGGCCCAGGAGGGCGACACGCTTGCCAAGATCAAGGCCAGCGGCGCCATCACCTTCGGGTACCGCGAGTCGTCGTTCGGCTTCTCGTACCTGGACAGCAACCTCAAGCCCATCGGCTACAGCATCGAGATCTGCAACCGCATCGTCGAGGCCGTGAAGAGCGAGCTGAAGATGCCGGCCATCGAGATCAAGTATCAGGCCGTGACTTCGGCCAACCGCATGCCGCTGGTGCAGAACGGCACGGTCGACATCGAGTGCGGCTCCACCACCAACCTGGTCGAGCGGCAGAAGCAGGTGGCGTTCTCGCCGGACATCTTCCGCTACAACGTGCGCATGCTGGTCAAGGCCGATTCGGGCATCCGGAGCATTGCCGACCTGCAGGGCAAGACGGTGGCCACCACCAGCGGCACCACGTCGTTCCGCCTGCTGCGCGAGGCCGACAAGGGCCGCGGGCTGGACGTGACCAACCTCGCGGGCAAGGACCACAGCGACTCGTTCCTGCTGGTGGAAAGCGGCCGCGCCCAGGCCTTCGTGCTCGACGACATCCTGCTGGCCGGGCAGCTCGCGAACGCGCGCAACCCCAAGGACTTCATGATCACCGGCGAGAGCCTGCGCACCGAGAACCAGTCGCTCATGTTCCGCAAGGCGACCCGGCCTTCAAGGCGCTGGTCGACCGCGTGGTGTCGGGCATGATGAAGTCGGGCGAGATGGAAAAGCTCTACACCAAGTGGTTCATGTCGCCGATTCCGCCCAAGGGCATCAACATCAACTACCCGCTGAACGCCGAGACGAAGGACGCGTTCGCGAACCCCTCGTCGAAGGGCATCTGAACTTCATGACCCGCATTGCCCTGATCCACGCGCTGTCGCACTCGGTCGCGCCCATCAACGAAGCCTTCGCGCGCGACTGGCCCGAGGCGGTGCGCATGAACCTGCTGGACGACAGCCTGTCGGCCGACCTGGCACGCGAAGGCAAGGGGCTGGACGCGGCGATGCACGAGCGCTTCCAGCGCCTGGCGCAGTACGCGGTCGACACCGGTGCGCGCGGCATTCTCTTCACCTGCTCGGCCTTCGGGCCCTGCATCGAGGCGGTGGCGCGGCGGCATGCGGGCATTCCGGTGCTCAAGCCCAACGAGGCCATGATCGACGAGGTGGCGCAAGGGCAGGGCAGGCTCGGGCTCATCGCCACCTTCGCGCCCACGCTGGCGTCGATGCCGCCCGAGTTTGCGCAGGGCACCGCGCTCGAACTCGCGCTGGCCGAAGGCGCGCTCGACGCGCTGAACGCCGGCGACACGCAGCGGCACGATGCGCTCATCGCGGCGCAGGCCGCGGCCTTGCGCGAGCGCGGCTGCACACGCCTTGCGCTCGCGCAGTTCAGCATGGCGCGGGCCCGCGCGGCCTGCGAGGCGGCCAGCGGCCTGCCGGTGTTGACCACGGTCGACAGCGCGGTGCGCGCGCTGCGCCGGCGCTCAGCGTGAGCGCATGCCGTCGATGACGGTGAACAGCGCGGTCATCGCGATCTGCGCCGCGTCGCTGCGGCCCAGCATGCGCGCCAGGCCGCTTTCGCGGTCGGTCGCTTCCAGGCCCTGCGACAGGCGCCGGTAGAGGTCCGCCGAAGGCATGGTGGCCGACGTGCCCAGCGCGTCGCAGTAGGTGTCGGTGAGCACGCCGGCGAGCTGCTCGCTCTGCGCGTTCGACAGCTTCATGGTGTCGCCCGCGAAGACGGCGGCAATGCAGTGCATCAGGTAGGCCTGCGTTTCCAGCGAGAACGACTGCTGCCGCACATAGCACTCGACCGCCGCCCAGAACAGCGGCTCCGACGTGCGGCGCCAGCTCTCCAGCACCTTGCGCGCCTTGGCCACGAGGTCGGCATGCGCGTCGCCGGGCTCGCTGGGGCGCAGCGCCAGGCCCTGCAGCGTGAGCGAGACCTCGGGCGTGGCCGCGCCGAGGATGAAGCTCCAGAACTTCCAGCGGGCGTACCACTTCTTGTCGTGCGCCGGGTCCAGCGGTTCGAGCAGCCAGAAGTCGATGCACTGCACCGCATCGCAGCGCTGCTCGGCCACGTTGCCGTCGCCCAGGTCCAGCGCCTGCATGACCGACTCCATGCGGTCGGCCGCGATGTGGCCCTGCGCCACGATGCCGGTGCCATGGCCGCAGCGGTCGATGTCCTGCAGCCGCTGCATCAGCCGCTGCAGCTCGGCGGCCGAGGCGCCGGTGGCCTGCGCCACGCGCCGGATGGAGGCGCACTGTTCGTTCTCGATGTCCTGCGCGTTCTTGCGGCGGTCTTCGCCGTGGTCGTCGGCGGTCGAGACGTGCTCTTCGAGCCGGTCCGCGGGGGTGAACGTTCGCATCGGCAAAACTCCTCCGGGTGCACGCGCCCGGCCTGCATCCACTATGGGCGAACGCGCCGCCCGCGGATATCACCCGAACTGGGTATCCTGCGCCCGCGCCTGAACGCAGGCTGACTTGCGCCATCGTGATAATTGCGGCTCTTTCAAGGAGTACGCGTGGACATCGTTTTGCTGGTCAAGGCCGCCGTCATGGGCATCGTGGAGGGGCTGACCGAATTTCTGCCGATCTCGTCGACCGGCCACCTGATTCTTGCGGGCTCGCTGCTCGGCTTCGACGACGACAAGGCCAAGGTGTTCGACATCGCCATCCAGACCGGCGCGATCTTCGCGGTGATCCTGGTCTACTGGCAGAAGATCAAGTCGACCGTCGTCGCGCTGCCCCGGCAGCCGAAGGCGCAGCGCCTGGCGCTGAACATCTTCATCGGCTTCCTGCCGGCGGTGGTGCTGGGCCTGCTGTTCGGCAAGGTCATCAAGGCGCACCTGTTCATTCCGACCGTGGTGGCGAGCACCTTCATCATCGGCGGCTTCATCATTCTCTGGGCCGAGAAGCGGCCGCCCGGCTCGGTGCGCGTCGAGCATGTCGACGACATGACGCCGTGGGACGCGCTCAAGGTCGGCCTGGTGCAGTGCTTCGCGATGATCCCGGGCACCAGCCGCAGCGGCTCGACCATCATCGGCGGCATGCTGCTGGGCCTGTCGCGGCAGGCGGCGACCGACTTCTCTTTCTTCCTGGCCATTCCGACGCTGATCGGGGCGGGCGTGTACAGCCTCTACAAGGAGCGCGCGCTGCTGTCGGTGGCCGACATTCCGCTGTTCGCCGTGGGGCTGGCGTTCTCGTTCGTGAGCGCGTGGCTGTGCGTGCGCTGGCTGCTGCGCTACATCAGCACCCACAACTTCATTCCGTTCGCCTGGTACCGCATCGCCTTCGGCATCGTGGTGTTGGCGACGGCATGGAGCGGCGCGGTGGTCTGGGCGGACTGAGCCCTCCGCCTGCGGTTTTTCAGGTTGCCGAGGCGCCCAGCAGGGCGCTGGCGGCCCGGGCTTCCTGCCGCACGGCCGCGGCAATGGGCCCCTCGATGGCGGGGTCGAACCCGCCCGTGGCACCCAGCGCGGTGATCACCGCGCACACGCGGCCCGCGTAGTCGTACACCGGCGCCGCCACGGCGCTGATGCCGCGCAGGTAGGTGTCCTTCACGCTCGCGCAATGGGCCTGGCGCACCTCGCGGCGCAGCGCGCCGATCGGGTCTTTCGCGTCGAGCTGCGCGCGCATTTCGGGCGTGGCCTCGCCCAGTTCCTGCTCGGCCAGCGCCAGCACGCGCGACTCGTCGAGCAGCCCCAGGAACGCGCGGCCGGTGGCCGACCACAGCATCGACATCACCGAGCCCGCGCGCACGTTCACCGTGACCGGCAGGCCCGGTTCCTCGAAGCGCACGATGGTCGGGCCCTTGTTGCCCATGACCGCGATGAAGCACGTCACCTCCAGCGATTCGCGCAGGCGGATCAGGCAGGGCTCGGCCACGCGGATGGGGTCGGCCTGGCGCATGGCGGCCAGCCCGATCTGGATGGCCTCGGGCCCCAGGTAGTAGTGCTGCGAGGCCGCGTCCTGCAGCACCAGCCCTTCTTCCATCAGGCTGGCGAGGTAGCGGTGCACCTTGGCCGGGCTTTCGGCGACGTGGGTCGACAGCGCCGTGAGGCTGCTGCGCCCGCCCAGGTGCGCCAGCCCCTTGAGCACGGCCATGCCGGTCTCGGCGGATTGCACGCGCTGGCGGCGCTCGCGCGGGGCGGGGGAGGAAGAAGAGTCCGGGGATGGGGTCATGAAGGCCCTGATGTTAGGTGTTCGATCGGTCCGGCCGGGTAAACCCGCGTTTTTGTGATTACGCAATGCGTATGATAATTACGCAATACACAATATCCACACCTGGAGACACCCCATGAAGAAGCACATTGCCCGCGGCCTCGCGGTCCTTTCCTTCGTTGCCGCCGCCAGCGCCGGCGTCGGCGCCCAGACCTTCCCGGCCAAGCCGATCCGCTGGATCGTTCCGTACGCGGCCGGCGGCGGCTCCGACTTCCTGGCGCGCACGGTCGGCCAGACGCTGTCGACGCAGGTCGGCCAGCCGGTGCTGGTCGACAACAAGCCCGGCGGCAACACCGCGCTGGCCGCCGTCGAAACCGCGCGCGCACCCGCCGACGGCTACACCGTCCTGTCGGCCGACAACGGCACGCTGGTGTTCAACCCGGCGCTGTACAAGTCGCTGACCTACAGCCCCACCAAGGACCTCACGCCGGTCACGCTGATGGGCAAGTTCCCGATGATCCTGGTGGTCGGCAACAACTCGGGCTTCGCCTCGGCCAAGGACTTCATCGCGCAGGCGAAGGCCAAACCCGGCGGCATCAACTACGCCTCGGCCGGCGCGGGCAGCCCGCACCACCTGGCGATGGAGCTGCTGAAGGTGGAGGCCAAGCTCTTCATGGTCCACGTGCCGTACCGGGGCGCCGCGCCGGCGCTGGCCGACGTGGTGGGCGGCCAGCTGCCGGCCATGATGGTCGACCTGGCCGCGGGCGCGGGCTTCATCAAGGGCGGCAAGGTGCGCGCGCTGGCCGTGGCCAACGCCACCCGCCTGCCGCAGCTGCCCGACGTGCCGACCTTCGCCGAGCTGGGCTACAAGAACGTCGAGGCCGCCGCGCTGGTCGGCGTGGTGGTGCCCTCGGCCACGCCGCCCGAGGTGGTGAACACGCTGAACCGCCAGATCGTCGCGGCCATCAACGAGCCCTCGGTGCGCACGCGCATGATCGACTTCGGCGTGGAGCCCGTGGGCAACACGCCCGCGCAGTACGCCCAGCTGCTGAAGAACGAAACCGTGCGCTGGCACCAGCTGATCCGCGACCTGAAGATCACCCTCGACTGACCCGAACGCCATGCCCGACACCGCCACTCCCCAGCGCGCCTCCGGCTGCCCGGTCGCGCACGGCCCGCTGTCTTCCGAGCGCACGCCCACGGGCTGCCCCGTGAGCCAGCGCGCCGCCGGCTTCGACCCCTTCGAGGACGGCTACCAGCAAGACCCGCCCGAGTACGTGCGCTGGGCGCGCGAGCAGGAGCCGATCTTCTACAGCCCCAAGCTCGGCTACTGGGTGATCACGCGCTACGCGGAAATCAAGGCGGTGTTTCGCGACAACATCACCTTCAGCCCGTCGAACGCGCTGGAGAAGATCACGCCGACCGGCGAAGAGGCCAACGCCGTGCTCGCCAGCTACGGCTTCGCGCTGAACCGCACGCTGGTGAACGAGGACGAGCCCGCCCACATGCCGCGCCGCCGCGCGCTGATGGACCCGTTCACGCCCGAGGCGCTCAAGCACCACGAGCCCATGGTGCGCGAGCTGGCGCGCGCGTATGTCGACCGCTTCATCGACGACGGCAAGGCCGACCTCGTCGACCAGATGCTGTGGGAAATTCCGCTCACCGTGGCGCTGCACTTCCTCGGTGTGCCCGAGGAAGACATGGACACGCTGCGCAAATATTCCATTGCGCACACCGTCAACACCTGGGGCCGCCCCAAGCCCGAGGAGCAGGTGGCCGTGGCGCACGCGGTCGGCAACTTCTGGCAGTACGCCGGCAAGGTGCTCGACAAGATGCGGCAGGACCCCGACGCCCCCGGCTGGATGCAGTACGGCATCCGCAAGCAGGCGCTGCACCCCGAGGTGGTGACCGACTCGTACCTGCACTCGATGATGATGGCCGGCATCGTGGCCGCGCACGAGACCACGGCCAACGCCACCGCCAACGCGGTGAAGCTGCTGCTGCAGCACCCGCAGGTGTGGCGCGAGCTGTGCGAAGACCCGGGGCTCATTCCCAACGCGGTGGAAGAGTGCCTGCGCCACAACGGCTCGGTGGCCGCGTGGCGCCGGCTCGTGACCAGGGACACGCAGCTCGACGGCGTCGACCTGCCGGCGGGCTCGCGCCTCCTGATCGTCACCTCGTCGGCCAACCACGACGAGGGGCACTTCGCCGATGCCGACCTGTTCGACATCCGCCGCGACAACGCCAGCGACCACCTGACCTTCGGCTACGGCTCGCACCAGTGCATGGGCAAGAACCTGGCGCGCATGGAGATGCAGATCTTTCTGGAAGAGTTCACGCGCCGGCTGCCGCACATGCGCCTGAGCGAGCAGCGCTTCACCTACGTGCCGAACACCTCGTTCCGCGGGCCCGAGCACCTGCTCGTGGAGTGGGACCCGGCCGCCAACCCCGAGCGCGCCGACAAGGGCCTGCGCGACGTGCGGGTGCCGGTGCGCATCGGCGAGCCCTCGGCGCATGCGATTGCGCGGCCGGTGGTGGTGGAGCGCGTGACGCCGGTGGCCGAAGGCGTCGTCAAGCTGCGGCTCGCGTCGCCCGACGGCAAGCCGCTGCCGCGCTGGACGGCTGGCTCGCACATCGACGTCGAATGCGGCACGCCGGGGCTGTCGCGCCAGTACTCGCTGTGCGGCGACCCCGACGAGGCGGGCGTGTTCGAGATCGCCGTGCTGCACGAGCCCGAAGGGCGCGGCGGCTCGGCCTGGGTGCATGCGAACGTGAAGCCGGGCGACCGGCTGCGCATTCGCGGGCCGCGCAATCACTTCCGGCTCGACGAGTCGCTGAAGAAGGCGATCTTCATCGCGGGCGGCATCGGCATCACGCCGGTCAGCGCGATGGCGCGGCGCGCCAGGGCGCTGGGCATGGACTACGAACTGCACTACAGCGGTCGCAGCCGCGCGCGCATGGCCCTGGTCGACGAGCTGGCCGCGCTGCATGGCGAGCGGCTGCATGTGCACGCCGCCGACGAAGGCGGCCGCAACGACCTGCGGGCGCTGCTCGCGCAGCCCGTGCCCGGTGCACAGGTCTATGCCTGCGGCCCGCTGCGCATGCTCGACGCGCTGGAAAGCTGCTGCGCCGCGTGGCCCGAGGGCGCGCTGCGCGTCGAGCATTTCGAGTCGACGCTGGCCACGCTCGATCCGTCGAAGGAGCATGCCTTCGAGGTCGAGCTGAAGGACTCCGGCCTCGTGCTCACCGTGCCGCCCGACCAGACCCTGCTGAGCGCACTGCGCGCCGCCAACGTCGATGTGCAGAGCGACTGCGAGGAAGGCCTGTGCGGCTCGTGCGAAGTGCGCGTGCTGTCCGGCAAGGTCGATCACCGCGACGTGGTGCTCACGCGCTTGGAGCGCGATGCCAACACGAAGATGATGGCCTGCTGCTCGCGTGCCTGCGAAGGCCGGCTGGTGCTGGAACTCTAGCGCGGCGTCAGGTGGCGAGCGGCATCCGCAGCGCCACCTGCGTCTGGCCGGGGCGCGACTGCAGTCGCAGCTCGGCCCCGAGGCGGCGTGCCCGCGTGCGCAGGTTGCGCAGCCCGGCGCCGCCCGTGCCGGCGGCGCCACCGGTGTTCTCGACCGCGAAGCCGCGCCCGTCGTCGCGCACGCTGAGCCGCAGTTCGGCGCCCGCGCGCGCCACGGTCACGTCCACGCGCTTGCTGCCGCTGTGCTTGAGCACGTTGGTCAGGGCCTCCTGCAGAAAACGCATCAGGTCCAGGCTCTGCGAGGGCGGCAGCTCGAGCGTGTCGATGTCCGACACCTTCCAGCGGCAGTCGATGCCGTTGGCGTCCAGCAGCTGCGCGCTGCGGTGGCGCATGGGCGCCAGCAGCTCGCCCAGCGTGCGCGCCCCGTCGTCGCGGCCGGTGGCGTCGATGATCAGCCGCAGGTCGTCGCGCAGGCGCTTGAGCATGGCCAGCAGTTCGGGCGCGCCGAGGTTGTCGGGCTGGCGCTCCAGCGTCGCGATGCTGCCCACCAGCATGCCGCCCAGTCCGTCGTGCAGGTCGCTCACCAGGTTCACGCGCTCGCCGATGCGCGCATGCGCCAGCTCCAGCGCATGCTGCTGCGCCAGCGTGGCGGCCAGCTCGGCCTTGGCCGCGCTCACTTCCTCGATCAGTTCGGTGTTGAAGTTCTCGATGCGGCGCAGGCTCTGCGCGAAGCGCGCGGCCTGCGTCAGCGCCATGCCCAGCAGCAGCACGTAAGACGACATGTTCGTGTAGTACACGTTGCTGTCGATCACCTGCGTGAACACCAGCAGGTCGTGCGCCCCCGTTGCCGCCGACAGCGCCATGAAGGGCGCCAGCAGGCGCACCGGGCTGCCGCGGTGGCGCCAGGCGTAGACGATGGCGCAGCTGTTCACCACGATCACCGTGAGGCCGCCCACCAGCGTCCACACGGCGCGGTGCGGGGCCAGCGTCGCAAGGGGCGCCAGCCACAGGTCGAGCACGCCGGCCACGGCCACCAGCAGCGCCGCGCCTTCGAGCCAGGGCACGCGCCGCTCGCAGTAGCGCAGCACGAACAGCATGTACGACACGCTGAACACCAGCAGCAAAGATGTGTTCAGCGCCTGCCAGCCGTGGTTGGAGCTGAAGGGCCAGGGGCTGGTCGCGATCTGGTTGTAGGCGAACAGCAGCCACAGCACCGACATCACGGCGAACCAGCCGTAGGCCGTTTCGCGCCGGCGCAGCCACCACCATGCGGCGAAGAAGGCCGAGACCGCGGCGCTGACCGCCAGGCCCAGCATCTGCAGGTCGCGGCGCACCAGCCGCTCGCGCTCGAAGCGCGCCTGTATCGCCCCCGGTTCGCCGAGCTCGACCGGCCCCAGCCCCGCCTGGTAGGCCGCCAGGCCCGACACGCGCACCAGCAGCGTGTTGGTGGCGCCGGGCGCGAGCAGCGGCGGCGCCAGCAGCCAATGGCGCGGCGTGTTCCAGGCGCGCGTGAGCGGCTCCACCAGGCTGTCGTCGCGCGAAATCGGCGTGCCATTGAGCGACACCTCGCCGGCCATGTTGAGGTAGTTCAGCAGCAGGCCGGTTTCACGCAACTGCGCGGGCTGCTGCCAGGTCAGCCGGTACCAGACCACGCCGTCGAAGCCGGGCCAGCGCGCGGCCCAACTGTCGGGCAGGGTGACGGGCGTCCAGCCGTCCGCGGGTGGGGTGGTGTCGTTCCAGCCGGCGGCGCGCACGGCCTCGACCTGGAGCGCGGAGGGCAGGGCGGCCTGCGCGAAAGCCGGGCTCGCCGCGAGGCACAGAAGAAGCGAAAGCAGCGCGCCGGTCAGCGCAGCAAGCCATGCCTTCGTGCCTGGAAGACGGCCTCGGTGCGCGAGTTGACGGCCAGCTTGCGGTAGATGTTCTTGGTATGGCATTCCACGGTCAGCCTGGAGATCGACAGCGTTTCGGCCATGTCGCGGTTGCTCAGCCCTTGCGAGACGAGTTCGAGGATCTTGCGCTCGCGCGCCGTCAGCGCCGCGGGCGGTTCGCCCGGCGCCACGCTGTCGGCCGGGGGCGCACTGGCGGGGACGGGGGGCGGGGCGGCCGGCGACTGCGTGGTTGCCAGCCACGACAGGATGCGCCGCGCGATCGTCGGGTCGATCGACGCGCCGCCCTGTTCGATGCTGCGCAGCGCAATGCTCAGCTCGAGGTCGTCGCGCTCCTTCAGCAGGTAGCCGATGGCGCCCGCGCGCAGTGCCGCAAAGATGATTTCCTCGGTGCGCCAGGCCGAGATCACCACCGCCGGAATGCCGGGGTGGTGGGCCTGGAGCCAGCCGATCAGCTCGACCCCGCTGCCGTCGGGCAGGCCGATGTCGACCAGCACCACGCCGTAGCCGTGCGCGTCGATCAGCTGCTGCGCGCCCGCCACGGTGTCGGTCACGGCAATGCGTTCGTCGTCGCCGCCCAGGGTGGACAGCACGTACCGCAGCCGCTCCTGCATGGCCGGATCGTCTTCGACGATCAGTGCCGGGGTCAGCGAGACGGGGAGTACGTCGTCGGTCGGTGGTGGGGACATGGAGCGGGTTTTTCGGGCCGCGTGGCACGGCTGACGGGACTATTTACTTATTTTCCGGGATTGTCGCGGGGCGTTGCGATTTGTATCTCAGGGCCCCTTTGGCGCTATGGACTTACGAAGCCCGGCAAGAACCGGATCGCGTTTTCAGCGAGGCGGGCGGCACATGATCGCGTAATCCGACGCCGTGACCGGCTCGTGGTGCGTGGCCTCGGTGCGAAAGCCCAGCCGTTCGTAGAAGGCCACGCTGCGCGGCGTGAAGGTTTCGAGAAAACAGGGCACACCCGCCGCATCGGCCTCGGCCAGCGTGGACGCCAGCAGCCGCGCGCCGAGGCCGCGCCCCTGCGATGCGGGCGAGACACCGAGGATCGACAGGTACCACGCCCCCGCCGGCACCACGGCCGGCGCCTGCGCCGCCATGAACTCGACGATGCGGTGGTAGTTGCCCAGGCCGCGCGGCCCCAGCGTGGCCGCAAGGAACGTGTTCTTGGCGGCCGACTCGGCGGCATCGACCTCGCTCGCGCGGGGCAGCAGCCAGGCGGCCGCGCCGAGTTCGCGGTCTTCCAGCGTCAGGCAACGGCCGGTGCGCCCGGCTTCGTCCAGCGAATAGCCGAAGTACGCAGCCAGCACCTGCTTGCGCGCGGCCATGTCGTGCGCGAAGTCGACCGAGATGGCCAGGTAGAACGGATCGATGATCAGCGCGTCGGCCAGCGCGGGGGTGGGCAGGAGTTCGGGGTTCTTCATTGCCCGGGCGATTCTAGGGAAGCCGGTCCGTGCTCAGGGCTGCGGTGTACGCGGTACGCTGACGCATTTTTCTGCAGAGAAACGGAGCAAGAGAGATGACGCTGGCAATGAGCTGGGATGAATGGGCCGCGCACGACGGCATCGGACTGGCCGAACGGGTCCGCAAGGGCGAGGTGTCGGCGGCCGAACTGGCCGCGCAGGCCGCGGCCGGCATCGCGAAGGTCGACCCGCAACTGGACGCCGTGGTCGAGGTGTTCGACGACGTGGTGGCCGACCCGCTGAAGGACGGCATGAACCCCGAGGGCGTGTTCGCCGGCCTGCCTTACCTCATGAAGGACCTGGGCCCGACGCTCAAGGGCCGGTTGCAGGAATTCGGCTCGGCCATGATGCAGGGCCACCGCCCGGCAGCCGACAGCTTCTTGACGCAGCAGCTGCGCAAGGCCGGCCTGAACATCGTGGGCCGCAGCACCACGCCCGAGTTCGGCGTGTGCAGCTCGGCGGAGAACGCGTTCAGCACCACGCGCAATCCGTGGGACCTCCAATACACGACCTGCGGCTCGTCGGCCGGCACGGCGGCCATCGTCGCGGCGGGCGTGCTGCCGCTGTCGCACGCCACCGACGGCGGCGGCTCGATCCGCATTCCGGCGGGCGTGAACGGCAACATCGGCCTGAAGGTGTCGCGCGGCGTGTTCTCGCTGGCGCCGGGGCTGTCGGACCTGTCGGGTCTGGTGTCGATCCAGGGCTGCCACAGCCGCACCGTGCGCGACACGGCGGCCTTCGTGGACAACGCGCGCGGCGGCGCGCCGGGCGAGTTCATGCCCTTCTGGTCGCCGGCCGAGCCGTACAGCACGCTCATCAAGAAAGACCCGGGGCGCCTGCGCATTGCCCTGTCGCACGAGTGGGGCGACTTTCGCGCCACGCCGCATTTCGTGGCCGAGCTCACGCGCGTGGGCCGGTTCCTCGAAGGGCTGGGCCATCACGTCGAGTGGGCGCTGCCCGAGGTCGACTTCCAGACCGCCTTTGCCGCGCAGACCACCTGCTACATCAGCAACTTCGCGCAGGTCATCGACGGCCATCTGCACCGGCTGGGGCTCGAGCACCCGCCGGCCGAGCTGCTGGAGCCGATCAACATCAAGATCTGGGAAGCGGGCGTGGACACCTCGTACACCGAGCGCTCGAAGATGCAGGCGGTGTTCAACAGCACCTCGCGCGCCTTCGGCAATTTCTTCCAGCAGTGGGACATCATCCTGACGCCGGTCACCGCGCTGCCCACGCCCAAGGTCGGCACCAGCGAGTACCTGACGACCAGCACCAACCCCTCGGTTCACGACTGGTTCGCCAACCTGTGGCAGAACTTCGCGTACACGCCGCTGGCCAACCTGTGCGGCATGCCGGGCATTTCGCTGCCGATGGCGGCGCAGGAGAACGGGTTGCCGCTGGGCATTCAGGCGCAGGCGGCGCAGGCCAACGACGGGTTGCTGCTGCAGCTGGCCGCGCAGATCGAGCGGGCGCTGGACGGCAAGTGGAACGCGGGCCAGCGGCCCGGGGTGCACGTCACGAAGGTGTGATGCGTGGAACGGATGGGCGCGGCCCATCCATCAGGTCACGTCACGTCACGTCACATCACAGCAGGTTGCGCAGCGCGGCTTCCACGGCCGCCGCTGTCGCCAGTGGCTTTTCCATCGGGAACAGGTGGGTGCCGTCCAGCATGGTGATGCGGCCCTTGGTCACTTGCTGCGTCATCGCCATGCCCACGCGCTTCATTTCGGCCGACTGGCGCCCGCCGATGAACGCGGCCTTGC
This sequence comes from Variovorax sp. E3, assembly GCF_016082275.1. GTDB lineage: Bacteria > Pseudomonadota > Gammaproteobacteria > Burkholderiales > Burkholderiaceae_C > Variovorax. Next base: position 19,031 of record NZ_MOWM01000054.1, on the reverse strand, counting down.
ACTTGAGCGGGTGCGCGCGCAGCAGCGCGCCCAGGGTGTGGGGCAGCGTGTTGTAGATGGCGGTCTCGACGTCGCGGTCGAAGCTCAGCTCGCGCCCGTCTTCACCGCCCTTGTCGCCGTCGAAGGTGCCGTGGTCGATGTAGTCGTGCAGCACCTGCTCGTCCCACTTCGCGAACGCCTTCTTGCCGCGGAAATGCTCGAACACCGCCTCGCGGTGCTCCCAGCTGTTGCGGCGCTTGCGGCTCACGGCGCCGGGCGAAATGCTCTTCATGAGCGGCGTGCGCTTGACCACGTTGAGCGTGTTCGCGCGCCAGCCGCCGAGGATGGGCGAATCGATCAGCACCACGCCGCGCGCCAGCTCCGGGTGGCGCGCCGCGCACATCAGGCTCAGGAAGCCGCCCAGCGAGTGGCCGATCAAGAACACCGGGCCGCCCGCGCGGTCGCGCGCGCCTTGGCAAAGTCGGCCAGCTGCTGCACCAGGTGCGGCCAGTTGTCGGTGACGGGGTACTTCGGGTCGTGCCCGAACTTCTCGATGGCGTCGACCTCGAAGCCGCGGTTGCGCAGGCTGTCGAGAACGACGCGGTAGGTGCTGGCAGGGAAGCTGTTGCCGTGCGAGAAAACGACGGGGGGCACGGGGTTCAGATGAGCTTTTCGTCGGGGGTCGAGATCTTGCGCAGCGGGCTGTGGCGCGTGGCGGGCATCTTCAGCGGATGCTCGGTATGGCTGTCGTCCCACACCGGGTCTTCGATGCTGTCGAACACCTCGCGCAGCTTCTGGCCCCAGCTGTTGTGCATCATGCGGTAGTAGGGGTTGTCGGCGTCGATGCAGATCACGCGGTCGGTCTCGAGCTTGTTGGCCTCGTACACCACCAGGTCCAGCGGCAGGCCGACCGACAGGTTCGACTTCATGGTCGAGTCCATCGACACCAGCGCGCACTTGGCGGCCTCGTCGAGCGGGGTCTCGGGCGTGAGCACGCGGTCGAGCACGGGCTTGCCGTACTTCGACTCGCCGACCTGGAAGTAAGGCGTTTCGGTCGTGGCTTCGATGAAGTTGCCGGCCGCGTACACCAGGAACAGGCGCATGCCTTCGCCCTTGACCTGCCCGCCGAAGATGAACGACACGTTGAAATCCAGGCCCGCATGCTTGAGCGCCTCGGCGTCGCGGTCGTACACGTGGCGAACGGCCGAGCCCAGCACGCGCGCGGCGTCGAACATGCTCTTGGCGTTCCAGATGGTGATGGGGTCGCCCTGCGAGCCGTCTTCGCGGGTCTCGCGCAGCTCTTCGATCTGCAGGATCTCGCGCACCGACTGCGAAATGCTCAGGTTGCCCGAAGACAGCAGCACCATGACGCGGTCGCCAGGCTGCTCGTAGACGATCATCTTGCGGAAGGTGCTGATGTGGTCCACGCCCGCATTGGTGCGCGAGTCGGACAGGAACACCAGGCCGGCGTTGAGTTTGATGCCTACGCAGTAAGTCATGAGTTCATCTCGCATGAACAGTGCCCGGTCAGCCGGCCGCCTGTTCGCGTTTGTTCAATTTTTGAAGGGCGTACAAGGCGTCGAGCGCCTCGCGCGGGCTCATGGCGTCGGGGTCGAGTGCAGCCAGCGCGGATTCTACGGCGCTGGCCAGGGGCGTTTCGGCCACCGGAGGCGGTGCGAACAGGTCGACTTGTGCACGAGTTTGCGCATGCTGCGATTCAAGTGCCTCGAGCGCCTGCCGCGCGTGGTTGACCACCGCCGCCGGCATGCCCGCGAGCCGCGCCACCTGGATGCCGTAGCTCTTGCTGGCCGGGCCGGGCTGCATTTCGTGCAGGAACACGATGTCGCGGCCGGCTTCGGTTGCGCTCACGTGCATGTTCACCGCGCCGTGGTGCGTGGCCGGAAACTCGGTCAGCTCGAAGTAGTGGGTGGCGAACAGCGTAAAGGCCTTGCTGCGGTCGTGCAGTTGCGCCGCGATGCCGGCGGCCAGCGCCAGCCCGTCGAAGGTGCTGGTGCCGCGGCCGATTTCGTCCATCAGCACCAGCGACTGCGCGGTGGCGCTGTGCAGGATCTGCGCGGCCTCGGTCATCTCGAGCATGAAGGTCGACTGCGCATTGGCCAGGTCGTCCGCCGCGCCGATGCGGGTGTGAATCGCGTCGATGGGGCCGAGCCGGCAGGCGGCCGCCGGCACGTGCGAGCCGATGGACGCCAGCAGCACCACGATGGCCACCTGCCGCATGTACGTCGACTTGCCGCCCATGTTGGGGCCGGTGATCACCTGCATGCGCTGCTGCGGGCCGAGCTGCGTGTCGTTGGCGATGAATCCGCCCGACGACTTCTCGGCCAGCCGCGCTTCCACCACCGGGTGGCGCCCTTGAGAAATCTCGATGCACGGGTGCGACACGAAGCTCGGCGCGCGCCAGTGCAGCGTGTGCGAGCGCTCGGCCAGCGCGCACAGCGCGTCGAGCGTGGCAACGCCGCCGGCCAGCTGCGTGAGCGCGTGCACCGAGGGCTGCAGCGCGTCGAGCAGCTGTTCGTAGAGCCACTTCTCGCGGGCCAGCGCGCGGTCTTGCGCGCTCAGGGCCTTGTCCTCGAAGGCCTTGAGCTCGGGCGTGATGAAGCGCTCGGCGTTCTTCAGCGTCTGGCGGCGGCGGTAGTTGTCGGGCACCTTCGAGAGCGCGCTTTGCGTCACCTCGATGTAGAAGCCGTGCACGCGGTTGAACTGCACCCGCAGGTTGCTGATGCCGGTGCGCTCGCGCTCGCTGACTTCGAGCTTGAGCAGGAAGTCGTCGCAGTTGTCGCTGATGGCGCGCAGCTCGTCGAGCTCGGCGTCGTGGCCGGTGGCGATCACGCCGCCGTCGCGCACCAGCGCCGACGGGTCGGGCTTGATCGCGCTCACCAGCAGGTCGGCGCAGCCGGGGGTGGGGCCAGACGCTCGGTGATCTGCGCCAGCAGCGCGGCCGCGCCGGGCAGCAGCGGCGCCAGTTGCTCGGCCTTGGCCAGCGCCAGGCGCAGCGCCAGCAGTTCGCGCGGGCGCACCTGGCGCAGCGCGATGCGCGCGGCAATGCGTTCCACGTCGCTCGTGTTCTTGAGCTGCTCGCGCAGCGTGCGCCACGGCGCGGCCGTGCCGCCGAGCACGGTCGACTGCAGCGCGCCGATGGCTTCGAGCCGGGCCTGCGCCTCGGAGCGGTCGCGCCGGGGTGACAGCAGCCAGCGCTTGAGCAGCCGGCTGCCCATGCCCGTCATGCAGGTGTCGAGCAACGAGAACATGGTGGGCGAGTCTTCGCCGCGCAGCGTCTGCACCAGCTCCAGGTTGCGGCGCGTGGTGGGCGGCAGTTCGATCAGGTCGCCGTCGCGCTCGACCGACAAGCGCTGCACATGCGACAGCGCGCGGCCTTGCGTGTGCTCGGCATAGCCCAGCAGCGCGGCGGCGGCGGCGTGCGCGTTGGTCAGCGACTCGGCGTTCCAGGCGGCCAGGCTGTTGCTGCCCATCTGCTCGGACAGCTTGCGCTCGCCCAGGCCGCCGTCGAACTGCCACGCGGGGCGCAGCGACAGCGTGAAGGGCGTGGCGCTGCGCGCGGCCTTCAGGCGCTGCTCGAAGGCGGGCGTCACTTCGGCGCTGTAGAGCAGTTCGCTCGGCGCGATGCGCGCGATCCAGGCTTCGAGCGCGTCCGCCGGGCACTCGGCCAGCCGCAGCTCGGCGCCGGTCACGCTGAGCCACGCCAGCCCGCAGAAATTGCGCGTGCCCGCGTGCACCGCGAGCAGCAGCGATTCGCTCTTGTCGTTGAGCAGTTCCGAGTCGGTCAGCGTGCCGGGCGTGACCACCCGCACCACCTTGCGCTCGACCGGGCCCTTGCTCGCGCCGACTTCGCCCACCTGTTCGCAGATGGCGACCGATTCGCCCAGCTTGATGAGCCGGCCCAGGTACGTGTCGACCGCGTGGAAGGGCACGCCGCACATCACCACCGGCTGGCCGGCCGACTGGCCGCGCTGGGTGAGCGTGATGTCGAGCAGGCGCGCGGCCTTTTCGGCGTCGGCCCAGAACAGCTCGTAGAAATCGCCCATCCGGTAGAACAGCAGGGTGTCCGGATGGTCGGCCTTGAGGCCGAGGTACTGCGCCATCATGGGCGTGTGGGCTGGAAACTGGCTTTCGCCAACCCGTTGATCTGTATCGACTTTTGCCATTAAATCGTTGATCCCATTGGGGAAAGTGAATTCCTGGCGGTTTCGGTCTTGGTCATCGCACGTCTTCAAACTTCAATGCACTGGAGGCTTCGGCGTCGCTTTTTGGGCTGCGTGATGGTTCGGTGTTCCGCCGAGGCGGCGAACCGGTCATGAGGAAAGTTACGCCGTGGAAGTCGACGCATGCCATTCGACGCGCGCGCAGCAAAGCTGCCCAAGCCTGGGGAGCACATTATCGTGGACGGGTGTGGCGGCCTGCGCCTGAAGACGACGGCCGCGGCGCGCAGCGGGATCCACGGGTTCAAATAGCCTGCCGGCGTCGAGCCTCCAGCTCACCTGTTCATCCGTCGCCTGTCGTGCGCATGCACGACGGCGCCCGCTAGCGGATTGCGCAGACGTTCGGAAACGAGAGCCTCGGAAGCCTCGGGAAAATCTTGCCCGTGTCGCCGTAGCCCAGGTTGCACAGGAAATTGACCCGCACGTCCCCCTCGGGGAAGAACAGCCGGTTGACCGCGGCTTCGTCGAAGCCGGACATGGGCCCGCAATCGAGACCGAGCGCGCGCGCCGCGATCATCAGATAGGCGGCTTGCAGGGTCCCGTTGCGAAAGGCCGTGGTCTCGGCCAGTGCGGGATCGGCGGCGAAGCCGTCGAACACGCCCGGCCGGTGCGGAAACAGTCGGGCCGCATGGCGAAAGAAGTGCAGGTCATGGCCGAGCACCGCGACCACGGGGGCGGACATCGCCTTGCCGACGTTGCCGGGACTCAGCGCGGGCAGCAGCGTCTTCTTCGCTTCCGGCGAGACCAGGAAGATCACGCGCAGCGGGCTGCAGTTGACGCTGGTCGGGCCGAACTTCATCAGCTCGTAGAGTGCCGTCAGCATCGCCTCGTCGACCGGCTTGTCCAGAAATCCGTTCTGGCTTCGCGCCTCCAGGAACAACCTTTTCAGTGCGTCTTCATCCAGCATGATCGACCTCGCGAGCCGGCGCGGCGTCGCTCGATGCCGATGGCCGCAGCCATGCCACGGCCTTGATCTCGACGACCATGTCGGGGTGCGGCAGTCCGCGAACGACGACCGTGGTGCGCGTCGGCGCCGGTGTGGCCACACATTCGCCGTAGACCCGGTTGAACGCATCGAAGTCTTCCGCGCGGGTCAGGAAGGCCGTGATGTCGATGCAGTCCGCCAGCGTCGCGCCGCTCGATTGGAGCGCCTGCGCCACGTTGTGCATGACCCGCCGGGTCTGGACGGCCACGTCGTGGCGAACCGCGTCCCCCTCGACGATGACCCCGTCGATCGAGCCATCCGGCATGCGGGCGCTCACGCCCGAGATGTAGACGAAGTCGCCCGCGCGTCGAAAACGCGGGTACTTCCCCAGGGGCGGCGGCAAGGCGCACGCGCTTTCGGTGGCCGTCATGACGCGGCCATCGAGAAGTTCAGCGCAGCCAACTCACGGGCCAGCGTGCCAGCCCACTCGTCGCCCGCAGGGCAAAGCGGCGGCCGCACGTTGCGCCAGGTCCGGTCGCCCATCGCTTCCCCGACCACGTACTTGAGCGCTGGAATCATCGGATGCCGCTGGAACAGCGAACGAACCGCGTTCGCCTCGGCCTGCAGGCCCGCGAACTCGTGCGACCCCCAATGCTCGATGGCGTTCACGATGGTTCGCGGCTGGACGTTGGCCGTCGCGGAAATGCAGCCGGCGGCGCCCAGGGGCAGGGCTTTCTCGAGCAGGGATTCCGAGGCCGGGAAGACGCTGAAACCGGGGAACGATCGCAGCATGCTTTCTGTATTGGCCCAGTCGCCCGAGCTGTCCTTGATACCGACGACGGTCCGCGGATACGCCTTGATGAGCCGCTCGATCAATGCATGGGTGATGCCCACGCCCGTGAACTGGGGAATGTGATACAGGTAGATCTTCAGGCGGTCCGAGCCGACCGCCTGGATGATTTGCGAGTAGTAGGCAAACAGCCCGTCGTCGTGGGCCGGCTTGAAATAGAACGGCGGCAAGGTGAGCGTGCCGGCGCACCCCAGCTCGACCGCCTTCTTCGTGAGCACGATGGTGTCGGCAAGCGCGCACAGGCCGACGCCCGGCAGCAATTTGGCCGGGGAGATGCCGGCCTCGACCAGGGCTTCGAGCAGATCGATCTTCTCGGCCACCGACAACGAATTGGCTTCGCTGTTGGTGCCGAACACGGCCAGGCCGACACGCTGCGAGACCAGCCATCGACAGAAACCGATGAATGCCGACCGGTTCACGCTCAGGTCTGCGTGAAAGGGGGTCAGCGCGGGCGCGAAAACTTCGGCGCTTCGGGTGGGGCTCATGAATACCTCGTGATGAAAAGAAAATGAGGAACGAGACTTCAGGCGTCCGCCATGAAGCGCGTGATCGCCTGGCCCAGCGTGTCTTCGCCGCTGTTGAAATGCGCCACGATCGATGTGTGGTTGTGGCGCTCCAGTCGAACGAAGCGCGTCAGTGCCGTGCGCGGCAGCGCCTGGGCACGGCGGTAGAACGCCTCGCCGTAGGTGTCCAGGTGCGGGTTCTCGTACTGCGCCACCGCGACCAGCAGCGCAACGTTGCTGGTATGGACATGGCTGATCGGCGAGCGCGCCTCGTACAGCGACGGGTCCGCGCCGAAATAGGCGCGCACGCCTTCGGCGTTCGGGTTGTCGGGCAGGGTGTCCGCGCGCAGGCGCGCGCTGACCAGGATCGCGCCGGCCAGCGCCTGGTCGGCGATGCGCTCGCACGCGGGATCGAAGATCGCGCTGGCCACATGGCACCCGCCGGCGGAGTGCCCCATGAGGAAGATGCGGTCGGCCCGCCCGCCGTAACGGGCGATGTTGTCCTGCACCCAGCGAAACGCGTGCAGGGCGTCTTGCGCGCCGGCCGGGTACGCCGCCGCGGGCGCCAGCCGATATTCCACATTCACGCCGACGATGCCCCGGCGCGCGAACCAGTGCGCGACGTTGTCGTAGACCTGTCCGTTCACGCTCTTCTTGCCGCGAACGAATGCACCGCCGTGCAGGAACACCACCACGTCACGGGTGTTCGGCCGCCAGGACGCGTCGAAATGCACGTCCAGCGTCTGGCGCGGCGCGGCGCCGTAGGCAAGGTCCCGCGCAATGGCCACGCCGTCGTCGGCCGCGTGCCGGACCTTCGGCGTGTAGTGCGCGATCACGAGGTCGCGGTGCTTGTTGATGTCCGAGGCCCATTTCGGGCCGATCTCCTCGAGCAGCGCCTCGGTGTCCGACCGGGGGCTTGCGAGCAAAGGTTCAGCGTTTGTCATCGACAAATAATACACCAGTTCATTTTTTGGTATACCAAATGTCAGATTGTTCCACCACCGTGTATCGCGCAACGCCAGGCGCTAAGATGGCCGCTCCAAAAATGTGCGCGGAAGAACAATGACAACTATTTCTGCCAGGGTGCAGTCGCTGATTTCCGAACAGATCATCAGCGGGAACTTCCCGCCGGGCATGCGACTGGACGAGCGCCAGTTGGCGGAGAAGTTCGAGGTGTCGCGCACGCCGGTGCGCGAAGCCCTGCGCCAGTTGGCCGCCCGCGGGCTCACCCAGATTCTTCCCATGCGGGGCGTGGTCGTCATGCAGATCGGTGTGAAGGAACTCTCGGAGATCCTTCACGCCGACTGCGAACTGGAGGCGCTGTGCGCCAGGCTCGCCGCAGAATCGATGACGACCATGGAGAAAACCGAACTGGTGTACATCCACCAGCGCGCCAAGGAGTTCGTGGGCAACGAAGACCTCGACGGTTATCTCGAAGCCAACCGCGAGTTTCATCGCTTGATCCTGGAAGGTTCCCACAACAAGGTGCTGGCCCAGATGGTGGGAGACATCCGCGAGCGTCTGAGCCCCTACCGGCAATATCACCCCGCCGAGAACGACAGGCTCGTCACATCGCACGCCTCTCACGATGCGATCGTGGATGCGATCGTGGGAGGTCACGGCGAGGCGGCCTACCTGGCCATGCGCGCGCACAACGCCCACCTGGGCAATGCGGCACTGCGCGCCTTGCGCCAGGCGTCGGAGGCCGGCGCCTCGTCGGCGGCTGATCCCGCCCACGAGGCGGCTTCCCAGCCGCGGCGCGAGAAGACCGCGGTGGCCGCCGCGAAGAAGCCCAAGGCACCGGGCGGTGGGCGAGCGACGGCCACGACCAAGCCCCGGAAAAAACCGGTTCTGCATAACCGCTCAGGCACGGCAGCCAAGGCCGTGTCTCGCAGCCCCACGCCAGCGGGCTGCTTCGTTCTTGCGCTTTTTTTTGATTGCCAGCGGCACGACGCGCCGCCGCTCGGTCCTCCTTTCTCTTCCTGCCTCCTTGCCTTCCGGCCTCGGTCTCGCCCCCTGGCGTGGGGGTATTTGCGCGGCTTTCTCTCGTCGTTCCCATCTCTCTGGCTAGAAAGAACACCAAGAACAAGTTTGGTATACCAAATGTTGTTGCTGATGTACTATTCCGTCGTTCCAATAGTCTCTAGAAAAGGATTTTCGACATGGAAAAGTTGAGGCACATCGCGCTCTCCGTCAGCGACCCCGAGCAGGCGGCGCAGTTCTTCGAGCAGGCATTCGGCATGACGCGCGCGGGGCGCGCGATGCGCGGCTGGTACATGACCGACGGCGTGATGAATGTGGCGTTGCTGAACTTCAAGGACGAGACCGTTCCGGCTACGCCGGACTGAAGGATGTACGCGGCGTCATCCACTTCGGCATGTGGGTCGACAACCTGGAGGCCGCCGAAGCGCGCGTGAAAGCGGCCGGAGGTACCTACCTCACCGGGCGCAAGGAGACCGACCCCAACGTGTTCTATGAGGTCAAGTACCGCACGCCCGACGGCATCGTCTTCGACATCACCGAGTCCGGCTGGAAAGGCGCGACCAAGGAGGTCGCGCCTGTCCCGCCGTCTTCGGCGGCTGCGGCATAGTTCCGGGGGCACGAGGCAATGGATCGCCATGTTCTGGCCCTCATCCCGCTGCCGGCGGAGACCCGCGACGCCCTGTCGTGCGCATACGTTCTTCACTACTGTCCCGAGGGCCCCACCGAGGCCGTGATCGGCGAGGCCGCGCGACACGGCGTCACGGCCGTGGTCACCAACGGAACGACCGGTTTGCCCGGCGCCTGCATGGCGCGGCTCACGGCCTTGCAGCTGGTCTGCTCGTTCGGCGTCGGCCATGAAAACATCGACCTGGTCGCCGCTGGCGCCAGGGGCATCGCCGTCGCCAATGCGCCGGACACGAACGGCGAGACGGTCGCCGACCATGCGCTGGGCTTCATGCTGGCGCTCAGCCGTGGCTACGCCCCGCTCACGAAGGCCGTCGGCGACGGCCGGTGGCCTCTGTCGCGCGCCGTTCGGCCCACGCTGAACGGCAGCACGGTGGGCATCATCGGCATGGGCAGGGTCGGGCACGCCATCGCACGGCGCGCGGCCGCGTTCGACATGCAGGTGCTGTACTTCGATCGCGGCGCCAAGCCGCACGCGCACGGCGTGCATGTCCCCGCGCTGACCGAGCTGGCGCGGCAAAGCGACTTTCTCGTCGCGGCCTGCCCCGGTGGGGCCTCGACCCGCCACATCGTCGACAAGCCGGTGCTCGATGCCCTTGGCCCCGAGGGCTATGTCGTCAACGTGGCGCGCGGGTCGGTCGTGTGCACGGACGACCTGGTGGCGGCACTGCAAGCCCGCACCATCGCCGGCGCCGGCCTGGACGTTCTCGAGACGGAGCCGCAGGTGCCGGCGCAACTCATCGGCCTGGACAATGTGCTGATCACTCCGCACATCGCGGGCCGGTCGCCCACGGCACAACTGGCGCAAAGAGATGCGTTGATGGCCAATCTCGACGCCTGGTTCACGGGACGGCCGCTGTTGTCGCAATTGGCGGCAGGCGCGCCGCGCCACGCCGCGCAGGCGTAGATGCAAAAAGGAGGCGCTGCCTTGCGGCAGCGCCTCCTTTCTTTTGTTCCGCGGGTCTACGGTTTTTGCGTCTTGGAAGCAACCAGATGCGGCGGAGGCGGAACCACGAAGCGCTCGAGCCGGTGCTGGTCGAACGATTCCAGGTTGCGCTCCCAGACCTGCGCCTTGTGCTGGCCGTCCTGCGGAATCTGCGTCATCTCGCAGTAGACCTCGACGTTGTTGCCATCCGGATCCTTGAAGACGAGGAACAGGTTGTTGCCGGGGCCGTGCCGACCGATGCCTCGCACGATCTCGATGCCGTGCTGCTGCAGCACCCGGACCGAGCGCTCGATTTCCTCCTCACTCTCGACCAGGTAGGAGAAGTGCTCGAGCCCCGGGCGCGAGTACCGCGGCAGGTCGTCGCGGTCGGGCGAGTCCACGGGCAACTCCGCGAGCGCCAGATCGTGATGGTCCGTGCCCGCGCGCAGGAAGACCATCTTGTCACCGATCCAGTCCGACACCTGCAGGCCCAGCACCTGCGTGTAGAAGCTGCATGATTTTTGAATGTCCCGGACCATGAGGACCATGTGTCCCAGACGCTTGGGCTTCAACGTTTCCATGGAAGTCTCCTTGAGGTTGTTATGCGAAAGGGTGACGTCGCTCATGAGGCTGTCTGCATCACGACGTGGTTTTCGATGGAGCCGATCTGGTCGATGGATGCGACCATCACATCGCCCGGCTTCAGGTAGACGCCGCGGCCCATGCCCACCCCCGTCGGCGTGCCGGTCGCAATGAGGTCGCCGCCGCGCAGCGTCACGATGCCCGAGAGGTATTCGATCTGCTCGGCGATGTTGAAGATCATGCCTTCGGCGCTGGCGTCCTGCATCGTTTCGCCATTGACGCTCAGGCGCATGCGCAGCTTCTGCGGGTCGCCGATGCAGTCGCGGGGAACGAACCACGGCCCGAGCGGCGCGAAGGTGTCGAAGCTCTTGCCGCGAAACCAGTCGTGGGAAAAGGGGTAGTCGGTGCGCCGGTTCAGGTCGCGCGCGCTGATGTCGTTGATCACCATGTAGCCGGCGATGTGCTCGTGCGCGCGCGCGGCGGGAATGTGCCGCCCGCCTTGCCCGATGACGACGGCCAGCTCGACCTCCCAGTCCAGGCGCTCGGTGCCCGGTGGCATGACGACGGCCGACCGGGTGGGCGTGACGCTCGTCTCGGCCTTCATGAAGATGTAGGGCGAGCTCTCGCTGCGCGCGGCGAGCTTGGTGCCCATTTCCGCCGCATGCTCGTAGAAGTTCGATGCCGTCGCAAAGATCCGGCCGGGCTGGTACGGCACGGCCAGTGCCTCGGTGCGTGCCTGCACCGCGGCGCCCCCGATCGAAGGATCGCCCCAGCGGCCGTTTCGAAAGCCGCCAGCAGCGGCCCCTGCAAGGCCGGCCAGTCGGCCAGCAGCCCGGTCAAGCCGCCCGCGGGCAAGCGAATCGCGGGCGCGACGGCCGCCAGCGCGGCCTCGGCGTCGTAGACCTTTTCGTCCACCACAAGACCCATGCGCCGAGAACCATCGGCACTCTCGTACGTTGCAATACCAAACCAGTTCATGTCATCAATCCTTTGCCTGAATACCTGAGTTCTTCAATACGGGTCCCCACATGGCGGTCTGCTGCCGGATCTCGGCAGAGAACGCCTGGCCCCTGAGGTAGACGGGCGTGATGCCGGCCTCCTCGAGTTTCTTCGTCACATGCGCATCGCCTTTCATCTTGATGACCTCCGAGGCGACCCGATCCAGGACCGCTTGCGGCGTGCCCGCTGGCGCCAGCAGGCCGTTCCACGATTCGACTTCATGGCCGGGATAGGTCTCCGCGATCGTCGGAACGTTGGGCAACTGCTCCAGTCGCTTCTTGCTGGAGATGGCCAACAGCTTCACCTTGCCGGACTTCGACAAGGAAATGATTTCCGACGGGCTGGCTGAGTACATGTCGATCTGGCCGCCGATCAGGTCGGAGACTGCGGAGGCCCCGCCCTTGTAGGGCACGTGCAGCATCTCGACGCCCGCATTGCGCGCGAACAGATAGCTGGCCAGATGGGTGATGCCGCCGATGCCGCCGCTTCCGTAGGAGGCCTTGTTGGTCTTGGCGTAGCTCACGAACTCGGCCAGGTTGCGCACCGCGAGTTGCGGCCGCACGGCAAGGATGAAGGCGTTGTCGCCGATCTTGACGACGGGCTCGAAGCTCTTGACCGGGTCGATCGCGATGTTGGCATTGATGAAGGGCGCGGTGACGAGCTGGGAGGCCGTGCCCATCAACAAGGTGTAGCCGTCGGGGTGTGCATCGGCCACGTACTTGGCCGCCACCAGGCCCGCGGCTCCAGGCCGGTTCTCGACCACGACCGGCTGTCCCAGGGCCGGGGCGAGGTGCGCCGCCGTCAGCCGCGCAATCAGGTCCGAATTTCCACCCGCGCCATACGGCACGACGATGGTGACGGGGCGCTGGGGCCAGGTCTGTGCCCCCGCGCTCAGGGAAATCGCAGCAACAGCAAGACCGACGACGCGACGAAACATGTGCATTTCTCTTCCTTCGTTTATTGGTATACCAAATATACATTTAAAAATACCAAAACTGACGGACTTTTGCTTCGGGTAGGTGTTTCCTCGGGGCGCACGAGATTCCCGGGGGGCTGCGCTCCCCACTCCCGCCGGGCGTTCGCGCCGCGAAACATCCACACCGCCGGCAAGCGTTTTCCCCTGCGAACACGAAACCTCTTGCGGTCAGTCTCGGGATCCAATACATTGCGCCCGGTATTTTTAATGTTTCTTGGGTATACCAAAAATTATTAGGAGATGCGAAAGATGAAAACTCCCCTGATCGCCCTGGCGGTGCTGGGCTTGCCCGGCCTGACGGCGGCCCAGTCCTCGGTTGCGGTGTTCGGCGTTCTCGACGTCGGCGTTGCCCGCATATCGGGCAGCAACGGGCACAAGACCGGGCTGACTCACAGCAGCCAGAGTCACAGCCGCCTGGGCTTTCGCGGCACGGAGGATCTGGGTGGAGGGCTTGCCGCCAGCTTTCATCTGGAGGGACAGCTTCACAACGACGTGGGCATGGGCGCGGACCAGACCTCCGCGTACAACTTCGCGCGGCGCTCGACCGTCAGCCTGTCCGGCAAGTTCGGCGAAGTCCGTCTCGGGCGCGATGTCGCGCCGACCTTCTGGAACACCACGCTGTTCGACCCGGGCGGCAACGGTGTCGGCGGCAACGAGCTCGCCGCGCAACTGGGCAATGCACCAGGTGGCGTCAACGGAGGACGGTTTCTGCGCAACAGCAACACTGTCGGCTACTTCCTTCCCGCCAACCTCGGCGGCTTCTACGGGCAGTTTCAACACGCCTTCGCGGAGAACGCGCCGGACGTCAAGTCCAAGGCGGGCAACTACAACGGGTTTCGCCTGGGTTACGCCAACGGCAAGCTGAACGTGGCCGTGGCTGCCGGCAAGCACGCGACGGGTGTCGGCGCAGCCAGTGGTGGCCTGACGGCCCGCAACCTGGGTGCCTCGTACAACTTCGGCGTGGCGAAGCTGCTGTTCGCCGTGGCCCACGAGAAGGCGATTTCCGGGCCGATCGTCAACAGGCAATTGGGGTGGCTGCTCGGGGCCACGGTGCCTGTGGGCGCCGGCGAACTGCGCGCGGCCTTCAGCAGCTACGACCGCAAGAAGAGTCCGAACGACTATCGCAAGCTGGTCGTCGGCTACGACCACAACCTGTCCAAGCGCACGCAGCTCTACGGCACCTATGCGCGCGTGACCAACAAGGGCGCGTCAGATATTTCGGTCTACGGTTTCGGCCTGAGCGCCACGGGCCTGAATGGTCCCGGAGGTACCGCCAAGGGAATCGAGTTCGGGATCCGCCACGCGTTCTAGTCGCGAGGGGCCGGCAGGTTGTTGCCGGTGTTCCCTCGGCAGGAAGAGCCAGGGCCCGGACCTCCTCCTTCGTCCGTGGCAGGGCAATGCCGAGGGCGCCAGGCTCCCCGGCATTCGGCCCCGTCACCGCGCAACCGCCGCTCTAAAATCGCGAGGCGCAAACCCCGCGTGAAGAACAAGGCGCCCATGGCCCAGCTGGATGAATTCAAAGGCCCTGAAGCGCACGCGCTGCCGGACGCCGCCACCTTGCCCGCCGAACTCGCGGCGCTGTATCTGTGCATGTCGCCGGCCCAGCTGGCGGACCTGCGCAAGCCGAAGGGGCCGCAAGGACGACCGGGCAACGCCCCGTCGGTCATCCGGCCCGTGGACGACGGCGCGGCGGGGTCCAAGGACCCATTGCTCTACACCCTCGGCACCCTGCGCGAGTTTGCCAAGGCGCACACCGCCCCGTCCGCCTTCGACACCGCACTGACCAGCGGCATGGCCGGTTGGGTTTCGGCCAAGCTGCCCTTCTTTGCCGAGCGCGAACCCCGCATCAAGCGCGGCAAGCGCGTGCTCATCGGCGGCGCGTGGGACCGGGCCGACCCTTTGCGCGAGCAGCGCTTCGTCGAGCTGGCGAAGGGCCGCATCCGCTTCGCGTCGCTCACCTGCTCCGAAGCCGCGACGAGCCTGTGGGCCGACCTTGTGAGCCACGCCGCGTTCGCCGAGAAGGGGCTCGCGCTGCTCAGGAGCGAGACGCACGCCATCGAGGCGTCGCTGGCCGCCACCAGCCAACTGGCCGCGACCGCCTCCGACGATTGACCATGGACATGCACCGATGCTGATCAACTGCGTAGCCTACGAAAACGGTGCCAAGCTCGCCGACATCTCGGTCGAGGACATCAGCGACTACATCTCCCGCCCGGGCTGCTTCGTCTGGGTGGCGCTGAGCGATGCCTCCGACGCCGAACTCAGCGAGATGCAGAAGGAGTTCGGCCTGCACCCGCTGGCCGTGGAAGACGCCCACCACGGCCACCAGCGCCCCAAGGTCGAGGAATACGGCGACTCGCTCTTCGTGGTCATGCACCTGGTCGAGCCTTCGCCCGAAGGCGAGCACTGCACGAACGTGGGCGAGGTCGACGTGTTCGTCGGCGCCAACTACGTGCTGTCGGTGCGCAACCGCAGCCGGCAGGGCTTTCTGGGCGTGCGGGAGCGCTGCGAGCGCGAGCCCGAGCTGCTGCGCAACGGCGCGGGCTTCGTGCTGTATGCGCTGATGGACGCGGTGGTCGACCGCTACTTTCCGGTGATCGACGCGCTGGAGGTCGAGCTCGAGGCCATCGAGCAGCAGATCTTCGGCCAGGGCGGCGCGGCGCGCGACAAGATCAAGCAGCTCTACGACCTGAAGCGGCGCAGCATGGTGCTCAAGCGCGCGGTGGCGCCGTTGCTGGAGGCGGCCGGCAAGATGCACGGCGGCCGCGTGCCGCAGATCTGCATGAGCTCGCAGGAGTACTTTCGCGACGTGGGCGACCACCTGGGGCGCATCAACGGCTCGATCGACGCGGTGCGCGACACCATTGCCACGGCGATCCAGGTGAACCTGTCGATGGTCACCATCGAAGAGAGCGAAGTGACCAAGCGCCTCGCGGCCTGGGCCAGCATCTTCGCGGTGTGCACCGCGTTCGCCGGCATCTGGGGCATGAACTTCGAGAACATGCCGGAGCTGAAATTCCGCTACGGCTACGCGGTGGCGCTCGGCCTGATCGTCACCACCTGCGGCTACCTGTATTACCGGTTTCGCAAGGCCGGCTGCTCTGACCGTGCAGGCACGTCCCTTCGCCATCGACATCGATCCGGCGCGCGTCGACGATCTGCGTCAGCGCGTCCGCGCCACGCGTTGGCCCGCCGCAATGCATGCATCGGACTGGCACGAGGGCACGAGCCTTGCGTTCATGCAGCGTGTGGCGCACCACTGGATCGAAGACTTCGATTGGAGCGCGCAGCAAGCGCGACTCAACGCGTTGCCTCAATTCCTCGCGGAGATCGACGGACTGAACATCCACTTCGTCCACCAGCGCGGCCATGGCCCGGACCCGCTGCCCTTGGTCATCACTCACGGATGGCCGGGCTCGTTTGCCGAAATGGCGCGCATTGTTCCGCTGCTCGCCGACCCGGGCGCACACGGCGCGGATCCCGCCGACGCTTTTCACGTGGTCGTGCCGTCGCTGCCGGGCTACGGCTTTTCCCAAGCGCCGGATCGGCCGGGTTTCGGGCCGCATCGCATCGCCGCGCTTTGGGCGGAACTGATGGCAGGGCTGGGCTATGCGCGCTATGGGGCGCAGGGCGGAGACTGGGGCGCGAGCGTGTCGACGTGGCTGGCGCAACGCTATCCGCAGCGGGTGGCGGGGTTGCATCTCAACTTCATTCCCGGCAGCTATCGACCTCCATTGGGCGAGGGGCTGCCGCCGATCAGCGCGGAAGAACAAGCTTTTCTCTCCGGCATCGAGGCCTGGGCCAAGGCGGAGGGTGCCTACAGCCACATCCAGGCCACCAAGCCCTTGTCGCTCGCGTATGGCCTGATGGATTCGCCGGTCGCGCTGGCAGCGTGGATGCTTGAGAAATTCCAGGCCTGGAGCGACTGCGACGGCGACGTCGTGCAACTGCTCGGCCTCGATGCGTTGCTGACCAACGTCTGTCTCTACTGGTTCAGCGGCACGGCCGATGCAACGCTGCGCTTGTATCGGGAGAACAGTTTGCATCCCGTGCATCTGCAACGCGGCGAAACCGTGGCGCCGCCGCTCGGCGTGGCGCAGTTCCCGCACGAGTTGCCGATGCCGCCGCGCTCCTGGGTGGAGCGCGGCTACAACGTCGCACGCTGGACGACGATGCCCAAGGGCGGGCATTTCGCGGCCATGGAGCAGCCCGAACTTCTGGCGCAGGAACTGAGGGCGTTTTTCCGTCCGCTCAGGGTGCCGTCCGCGGTGCTAACGCCAAACTAATAAACATGTAGATAATCTAGTCCCTTATGAAAAGGGACTTCACCCAGCGCTTCGGTTTTCTCGTCAAGAGCGTGGGCAAGCTCTACAGCGAAGAGTTCGACCGCCTGGCGCGCGAGCGCATCGGCCTGACCAGCGCCCAGTGCCGCCTGCTCGGCGCGCTGGCCATGCACGACGAAGACGAGCCGCTGTCGCAGGCCGAACTGGCGCAGCGCCTGGACCTCACGCCCATGGCCGTGGCCGGGCTGTGCGACCGCATGGCCGCGGCCGGCTGGATCCGCCGCGAACCCAGCGCCACCGACCGCCGCGTCAACAAGATCCACCTGGAGCCCAGCGCCGAGAAAGCGCTCGACGGCGCGCTGAGCATCAGCGACGGGCTCAACGCCCGCGTGATGACCGTGCTGTCGCAGGCCGAGCGCGCGCAACTGCTGAGCCTGCTGACGCGGGTGCGCGAGAGCCTGATCGACATCACCTCGCCCGGCGAGGAAAAGAAGAAGCCATGAGCGTCGCACCCGGAACCAAGGTGCCGCACCGCGGGATGATCACCATCTCGATCATGCTGGCGACCATCATGCAGGCGCTGGACACCACCATCGCCAACGTGGCGCTGCCGCACATGCAGGGCAGCCTGCAGGCCTCGCAGGACCAGATCACCTGGGTGCTGACCTCCTACATCGTGGCCTCGGCCATCGCGCTGCCGCTGACCGGGTGGCTGTGCGGCCACTGGGGGCGGCGGCGCGTGTTCATTATCTCGGTGATCGGTTTCACGGTGGCGTCGGCGCTGTGCGGGCTGGCCACGTCGCTGGTCGGCATCGTGGCCGCGCGGCTGCTGCAGGGCATTTTCGGCGCGGCGCTGGTGCCGCTGTCGCAGGCGGTGCTGCTGGACATCAACCCGCGCGAGAAGGTCGGCCAGGCCATGGCGATCTGGGGCGCGGGCATCATGGTCGGGCCCATCCTCGGGCCGCTCCTGGGCGGCTGGCTCACCGAGAACTTCGACTGGCGCTGGGTGTTCTTCATCAACCTGCCGGTGGGCATTTTCGCGTTCTGGGGCATTGCGCGCTACTTGCCCGAGAGCCGGCCGCAGGGCGAGAAGCTCGACATCTTCGGCTTCGTCACGCTGAGCCTGGCCATCGGCATGCTGCAGCTGTTTTTGGACCGGGGCGAGCAGCTCGACTGGTTCGACTCGTGGGAAATCAAGCTCGAAGCCGCCGCCGCGCTGGTGGCCTTCGGCTTCTTCGTGGTGCACACGTGGACGGTGCAGGGCGTGTCGTTCTTCGACCGCGACCTGCTGAAAGACCGCAACTTCGTCACCGGGCTGTTGTTCGCTTTCATCGTCGGCATGATTTTGTTCGCGACGATGGCGCTCTTGCCCAACTTCCTGCAGGGCCTGATGGGCTATCCGGTGGTCTACACCGGGGAGGTGACGGCGCCGCGCGGCGTGGGCACCATGATCGCGATGATCATCGTCGGGCGGCTGGTGCAGAAGGTGGACGTGCGCGCCATCATGGCCGTGGGCTTCAGCCTCACGGCGTTCTCGCTCTATCAAATGACGCGGCTCACGCTGCAGATGGACAGCAGCCTGATCGTGGTGTCGGGCTTCATCCAGGGGCTGGGCATCGGCTTCACTTTCGTGCCGCTGTCGACCGCCACCTTCGCCACGCTGGCGCCGCGGCTGCGCAACCAGGGCACGCCCATCTTCAGCCTGCTGCGCAACATCGGCAGCAGCGTGGGCATCTCGATCGTGCAGGCGCTGCTGACCGAAGGCTCGAGCAAGGCGCATGCGCAGATTGCGTCGACGGTGGCGCCGGGCAACCAGGCGCTGTCGACGCTGCCGCAGATGATGTCGCCGGACACGATGACCGGGCTGGCGCTGCTCAATGCGGAGGTGACGCGGCAGGGCGCGCTGATCGGCTACCTGGACGACTTCGCGATCATGATGGTGATCACGGTGCTGGCGATTCCGCTGCTGCTGTTGATTCGGAGTCCGAAACGCAGCGGGGCGGCTTCAGGGCCGGCTGAAGTCCCGCATTGATTTTTGAGGTTCTCCCTCCCCCGCTGGGGGAGGGTAGGGGTGGGGGCTGGCGGCGTATCAATTGCCGTCGCT
>NZ_MOWM01000053.1 GCF_016082275.1 Variovorax sp. E3 | reverse complement strand
CACACGGCCCTGCTGCACCGGCTGCGCGACAGCCCCGCCGCGGGCAACGGCAATGCCTTGGCGATGCACGCGGCACGGCTGATCGCCGCGTCGGGCGGGCGCCGGCCGTTGCGCGAAGTGGCGGCGGCTGTCGGTGTCGGCGAGCGCCGCCTGCAACAGCTTTTTCATGCGCACGTCGGCCTGTCGCCGCGCACCTGGAGCCGGCTTGCGCGGCTGCATGGCTGCCTGCGCGCGCTGCGGCTGCAGCCGTCGCCGGCCTGGGCCGACGTGGCGCTCGACGGCGGGTTCTACGACCAGTCGCACCTCGTCAACGAGTTTCGCGCGCTGTGCGGCGTCACGCCCACCGAATTCTTGGGGCGCGCGGCTTCGGGTTCTTCCAAGACGGCGGGCTGAGCGCGGACTATCTTCGTGCGCTCTCAAGCAAGGCAGAGCAAAAGGAGCCGATGAAGATGCAGAACGAAGAAAGCACAACCCGTCCGTTGAAGGACTGCGTGGCCGTGGTCACGGGCGCGAGCCGGGGCGCGGGGCGCGGCATAGCGCTCGAGCTGGGCGCGGCGGGCGCGACCGTGTACGTGACCGGCCGCAGCACGCGCGAGCGGCCAGCCGATTCGTACGGCCAGTTGTTGGCCTTGTCGGACATGCAGACCGTGCCCGGCAGCATCGACGACACCGCCGACGAGGTCACGCGCCAGGGCGGGCGCGGCATCGCGGTGGCGTGCGACCACACCCGCGAAGACGAGGTGGCCGCGCTGTTCGCGCGCGTGGCCCGCGACCAGGGCCGGCTCGACCTGCTCGTCAACAACGCCTGGGGCGGCCACGAGAGTTTCAACGGCGTGTTCGACGCGCCGTTCTGGGAACACCCGCTCGCCAACTGGGACACCATGTTCGAGCGTGGCGTGCGCAACCACCTCGTGGCCAGCCGCTGCGCCGCGCCGCTGCTGGTGAAGCAGAAGAAGGGGCTGATCGTGACCACCACCTTCTGGGACCGCGACCGCTACCTGCGCGGCAACCTGTTCTACGACCTGGCGAAGGCGTCGATGACGCGGCTGGCCTTCGGCATGGCGCAAGACCTCAAGCCCCACGGCGTGGCTTCGGTCGCCGTCTCGCCGGGCTGGATGCGCACCGAGTTCGTGCTGGCCGGGCACAAGACCGACGAGGCGCACTGGCGCGAGCGGCCCGAACTCGCGCGCACCGAGTCGCCGCGCTACCTGGGCCGGGCGGTGGCCGCGCTGGCGGGCGACGCTGCCGTGATGGAGAAAACGGGCGAGGTGCTGCGCGTGGCCGACCTGGCGCGGGCCTACGGGTTCACCGACATCGACGGGCGGCAGGTCGAGGCCTCGAGATGTAGCGCGCTCGCACCTGGGCGACGTAGGACAAAGGGGGGCGCGACAGGGGAAAAGCACGGACTGGCGCGGGGCCGCCTGCGGGATCAAGATGCGGTGGAAATCAACGCCAACCGCCATCAACGCCAACCGCAACAACCGCCAGGAGGTGACTCGCCATGTCCGTCCCAGCCGAACTCTCGTCCGCCAGCCAGCTGGCCAGGTCCAGCCCCATTCGCTTTCCCGGCGAAAGCGCCGCCTACCGCAAGGCGCGCATGGAGCTGCTGGCCGAAGAAATCGACCTGCGCCGCCGCATCGAGCATGTCGCCGAAATGCGCCGCGCGCTGCCGCCGGGCGGCGTCGTGCCCGAAGACTATGTGTTCGAGGGCGCCAGCGGGCCGGTGAAGTTCTCGGCGCTCTTCGGCAGGCACAACACGCTGATCACCTACAACTGGATGTTCGGCCCGCAGCGCGAGCGGCCATGCCCCATGTGCACGTCGCTGCTGGGTGCCTACGACGGCGAGATGCCCGACATCCTGCAGCGCGTGGCGTTCGCGGTGATCGCCACCTCGCCCATCGACCGCATGCAGGCCTTCGCGCGGGAGCGCGGCTGGCGCCACCTGCCGCTGTACTCGTCGGGCGGCAATGACTTCAACCGCGACTATGCCGGCGAGACACCCGACAGCGGCGACGTGCCGGCGTTCAACGTGTTCCGGAGCGACGGCGAAACGATCCGCCATTTCTGGGCCGCCGAAATGGGCCCCGGCAGCGCGGACCCGGGGCAGGACCCGCGCGGCGCACCCGACCCGATGCCGATCTGGAACCTGCTCGACATGACGCCGGAGGGGCGGGGCAAGGACTGGTACCCCAAGCTGAGCTACTAGGCGCCGCCGGCGCGGCCCTTCAGTAGGACCGCAACGCGATCCCCCAGCGCCCACCGGCACGCACCACGATCCACAGGTTGACGTGCGTGCTCAGCACCGCGCCCGCCGCGTCGCGCCGCGTGTAGGTCA
The DNA here is from genome assembly GCF_016082275.1 of Variovorax sp. E3. GTDB lineage: Bacteria > Pseudomonadota > Gammaproteobacteria > Burkholderiales > Burkholderiaceae_C > Variovorax. Next base: position 42,891 of record NZ_MOWM01000053.1, on the reverse strand, counting down.
CGACGAAGTGCACCTTGTCGCTGCCCGCGAGCACGGGCTCTTTCTTCTCGTACTGCGTGCGGGCCCATCCGGCGGCCTTCAGCTGGTCGAAGAAGTCGGCCGGATGCTGGCCGGGTGAAGCCCAGTCGAGCCGCTGCGCGCCCGACAGCATGAGGTGCGGAAAGTGCAGCTCGGCGTCCATGCCCGCCGCGTCCGATGCATTGAACGCCGCGGTGAAGCGGTCGAGGCAGGCCGACGCGGCGTCGATCGCTTCGGCCTGGGCCTGGGCCTGGGCTTGGGCTTCGGGCTTGGAGGAGGGCGGCGGGGCGACGAAGGCATGGAGGTCGGTCATGGCCGTGGATGGTAGGCGACTGAGCGCCGCCGCGAAGTAGCGCCGCGCTCCCCGCGCGGCATCGCGGGAAGATACTGCGCAAGCCTTGCGCGGTGAAACCCCTGCGCCCGGAAACAATGCGCCCGCCCTTGCACGAAACGTTCGAGGGCCTGCGTGTTCAACTCCGGAAAGTCAAAGACGCGTTCGCGTCGGTCGTATGAGAGATCTCGTGTTCCAGTTCGTCGGTGTGGTGTTGTTGGCCGACTTCTTCAGCGGCCTCGTGCATTGGGCGGAAGACGCCTACGTCCGCAAGGAAACGCCCGTCGTCGGCCGGTGGATCGGTGAAGCCAACATCGAGCACCACGTGCGACCCCGGGCCTTCGTGGTGCGCAGCTGGTGGGCCAGCTCGTGGGACCTGGTGCTGACCTCCGTGCTGGTGCTCATGGGCGCGTGGTGGCTCAAGGCGCTGACGTGGAAGGTGTGGGTGTTCGCGCTGGTCAGCGCCAACGCGAACCAGGTGCACAAGTGGGCGCACCGCGCGCCGCACGAGAACGGCCGGGTGGTCACGCTGCTGCAGAAGCTCAAGCTGCTGCAGACGCAGCGCCATCACGCCCGGCACCACACGGGGCAGAAGAACTCGCACTATTGCTCGATCACCAACTTCCTCAACCCTTTGCTGGAAGAGATCAACTTCTGGCAGGGCCTGGAGTACGTGATCGAGAAGACGCTGCGGTTCAAGCGCAAGCCGGACATTTCGGTCAAGGCCATCGCCCAGCCGGCCTGAACGAGTACCCGAGTAAACGCAACAAAGTTGCGTTGCTCCATATAATGCAATCCTGTTGCATATATGGAGCCTGCCCCCATGGCCGATCGCCTCCCCGTCACCGTGCTCTCCGGCTTCCTGGGCGCCGGCAAGACCACGCTGCTGAACCACATCCTCAATAACCGCGACGGCCGCCGCGTGGCGGTCATCGTCAACGACATGAGCGAGGTCAACATCGACGCCGCGCTGGTGCGCGAGGGCGGCGCCCAGCTCTCGCGCACGACGAGCGGCTGGTCGAAATGAGCAACGGCTGCATCTGCTGCACGCTGCGCGAAGACCTGCTGATCGAGGTGGGCCGGCTCGCGAAGGAGGGGCGCTTCGACCAGCTGGTGATCGAGTCCACCGGCATCTCCGAGCCGCTGCCCGTGGCCGAGACCTTCACCTTCGCGGGCGAAGACGGCAAGAGCCTGGCAGACGTGGCGCGGCTGGACACCATGGTGACGGTGGTCGACGCCTTCAACTTCCTGCGCGACTACGGCTCGGCCGACAGCCTGGGCAAGCGCGGCCAGTCGCTCGGCGACGAGGACACGCGCACGGTGGTCGACCTGCTGATCGAGCAGATCGAGTTCTGCGACGTGCTGGTGGTCAACAAGACCGACCTCGTCACCGCCGGGGAGCGCGAGCGGCTGATGGCCATCCTGCACAGCCTGAACCCGCGCGCCCGCATCGAGGTGTCGGAGTTCGGCCGCGTGGCGCTGGACCGCGTGCTCGACACCGGCCTGTTCGATTTCGAGGAGGCCGAGCAGGCGCCCGGCTGGCTGGCCGAGCTGCGCGGCGAGCACCAGCCCGAGAGCGAGGAATACGGCATTCGCAGTTTCGTCTACCGCTCGCGCCTGCCGTTCCACCCGATGCGCTTCTGGAAACTGGTGCAAAGCGAGTGGGAGGGCGTGGTGCGCTCCAAGGGCTTCTTCTGGCTTGCGAGCCGTGCCACGCGCGCGGGCTCGTGGTCGCAGGCCGGCGGCGCCTGCCGCTATGGCGCGGCGGGGTTCTGGTGGGCGGCGGTGCCGCGCGAGCACTGGCCGACCGACCCCGATGCGCTGGAACTCATCCGCAAGAACTGGGACCCGGCCACGGGCGACGCGCGGCAGGAGCTGGTGCTGATCGGCATCGGCATGGACGAAGACGCGTTGCGCGCGCGGCTCGATGCCTGCCTGCTGACCGAGAACGAAATGCGCTTCGGCGCCTCGTGGTGGCAGAACTTTCCCGACCCGTTCCCTTCGTGGAACGCGTGATCGCCAAAACCTAGCGGGCGCACTCCCCGCAGGTGCCGTGCAGGGTGAGGGCGGTGTGGCGGGTGTCGATGCCCTGCTTGCGCAGCGCCTTGCCCAGCCGGCCCATCACCTTCGGCAGCTCGGGGTCGGACGGCAGGGCCAGCACCTTGTGGCACTGGTCGCACTCGAAGGTGTTGCCCGACTCGGCCTCGACGTGGCGCGAGAAGCGGTTGACACGGTCGGCGCCCACGCGGCGGTCGCACAGGCCAGCCTCGACCAGCCGGTCGAGCACGCGGTAGACCGTGACGCGGTCGGGCGCCTCGCCGGCGGCGGCGGTGTAGGCCGCGGCCACTTCCTCGTGGGTCAGCGGCTGGGAGCTGTGCTCCAGCAGCTCGAGCACGGTCTGGGCGGCGCGCGTCACGCGCAGGCCGCTTTCGCGCAGCAGCCGTTCGCTGTCGAACGGGGCGGCGGCTGCAAGAGGGGGCTTCGGGTGCGAGGTGGTGGTCTTCATGCGAAACGCCATTGTGTTGCATCCGGGGGCGCCCCGGCCAGTGCGGCGCCGAATCGCCCTGTTGGCCCGGTAGCCATGCCAGATAATCGCCGCCAGTCAGACACCCCTCAGGCCACCAGCGGAACGAACAGAGAGAGAGACAGAAGAGCATGGACCCAGCGCGCGACGCGGACGCACTCAGCCATGTGCTGTCGACGTACCGGTCCGAAAGGGCCGTGACGGCGCGCTTCTCGCTGTCCGCGCCCTGGGCGCTGCATTCGACCGGCGTGGACGGCCCGCTGATCCGCATGTGCACCGGCGCCCCGTACTGGATCGGGGTGGACGGCGCTGAGCCCGTGCAGGTGGCGCCGCACGACATCGCGATGCTGCCGCACGGCGGCGCACACACCGTGTCGTCGGCGCCGGGGCTGGAGCCCGTGCCTTTCCGCTCGCTGATCGAGGCGCACTCGGTCGGCCGGCACGGCGACCACCCGATCGTGTTCTCGCACGGCGGCGGCGGGCCCGTCACCGAGCTGTTCTCGCTGCACCTGTGGATGCCCGCGCAGGGGCTGGGCTCGATCATCGGCAGCCTGCCGCCGCTCATCGTGCTGCGGCAGGCGCAGATTCCGACCACGGCCTCGCTGGCGCAGGCGATGGAGTCGCTGGTGAACGAGACCGTCACCCAGCGTCCGGGCTGGCAGCTGTCGGCGGCGCGCATGGCCGACCTGCTGCTGGTGCACGTCCTGTGCGAGCACCTGTACGCCCAGCCGCAGGCCCAGGCCAGCAACCAGACCGGCCGCCTTCGCGGGCTGGACGACGAGAGCATTGCGCGCGCCATGTCGCTGATGCACGAGCGGCCCGCGCACCCGTGGTCGGTTGCCACGCTGGCGCAGGCCAGCTATTTGTCGCGCACCGTCTTCAGCGAGCGCTTTCGCACGCTGGTGGGCGTCACGCCCATGCACTACCTGGGCTCCTACCGCATGACGCTGGCGGCCGAGAAGCTCAAGAACCGGCAGCTGAGCCTGCACCAGGTGGCCGAGGCGGTCGGCTATGCGTCGGAGAAGGCGTTTTCGCGCGCCTTCCAGCGCTGGACGGGCATGACCCCCAGCGCCTACGCCCGGCGGCACGGCGCGGGCTGAGCCCGGCCCCGCTTTCGCGGACGAACGGTGACCAAATCCGGCGTGCCGGAGGTTGAGGCGCGTCCGCGTGCGCCGAACAATCGGCGCATGGCCATCCCACGCAAAAGAGTCATTCCCGAAGTCCGCGACCCCGCGCTCGAGCTGTCGCTGGTGAAACCCATTGCCGGCGGCGACAACCAGCAGCGCGCCGCCACGGTGCAGAGCACCGACGGCGAGCCGATCGTGCGCTTCGAGGGCGGCAGCAACCCCTACCTGGAGCACCAGCGCAACGACCTGCTGCTGAGCCTGCAGCACATGCGCAGCGAAGGCCACGACGAGATGGTCTTCATGTGCATCACGCACTGCAAGGAACTGACCTTCAAGGCCCTGCACTACGAGCTGGCCAACATGCAGGTTCGCATCCGCGCCGACGACGTGGCCGGCGCGCTTCAGCTGGTGCCGCGCGTGCGCGCGCTGCTCGAGTTCCTGGGCAAGACCTGGGACGTGCTCTCGACCATCACGCCGCACGAGTTCAACCAGTTCCGCAACACGCTGGGCATTGCCTCGGGGCAGCAGTCGTACATGTATCGGCACGTGGAGTTCATCCTGGGCAACAAGTCGGTGCCGCTGGCGCGCGCCCACGCCAACAACCCCGACGTGTGGCCGCAGATGGAGCGCGCGCTGAATTCGCCGAGCCTGTACGACGACGTGCTGGCGCTGCTGCACCGCCGCGACATCGCCGTGCCGCCCGAGGCGCTGGCGCGCGACTGGTCGGCGACCTACGTGCCCCACCCCGGCGTGGAGGCCGCGTGGCTGTGGGTGTACGGCGACCCGACGCCCGAGAACGCGCTCTACCGCCTGGGCGAGGCGCTGATGGACATCGCCGATGTGTTCTCGCAGTACCGCTGGCGGCATTTCGTGTCGGTCGAACGCATCCTGGCTTCAAGCCGGGCACGGGCGGCTCGGCCGGCGTGGGCTGGCTGCGCAGCGTGGTCGACCACCGTTTCTTTCCCGAGCTGTGGTCCGTGCGGACGCAGCTCTGAGCCCGCCTTTCGCCTTTCATCTGCTGGAGTTTTCTTCTTGTTCGATCAACTGCCCCCTTATGCCGACGACCCGATCCTCGGCCTGTTCGAGGTCTACAAGGCCGATGCGCGGCCCCACAAGGTCAACCTGGGCATCGGCATCTACTGCGACGAAGCGGGACGGGTGCCGGTGCTCGAGTCGGTGCGCGCCGCGCGGGCCGACGGCGTGGGCGCGCGCGGCCCCAGCGTCTATTTGCCGACCGAGGGCGGCGAGGGCTACCGCAATGCCGTGCGCGAACTGGTGTTCGGCGAGGCCGCCGAAGACATCGTGGTGGTGCAGACCGTGGCGGGCACGGGCGCGCTCAAGGTCGGCGCCGACTTTTTGAAAGGCGTGCTGCCCGAGGCCGCGATCTGGATGCCCGACCCGACCTGGGCCAACCACGCGGCCATCTTCAGCGGCGCGGGCTTTCGCGTCGAAAGCTACCCCTACTACGCAAAGGCCACGGGCCGCTTCGACCTCGACGGTGCCGTTGCCGCGTTGAGCAAGCTGCAGGCCGGCAGCGTGGTGCTGCTGCATCCGTGCTGCCACAACCCGACCGGCGTCGACCCTTCGCAGGCCGAGTGGCATGCACTGCTCGACGTGATCGCGCGGCGCGGCCTGCTGCCGTTCTTCGACATGGCCTACCAGGGCTTCGCGCACGGCGTGGACGAAGACGCCTGGGCCGTGCGCGAATGCGTGCGGCGCGGCATCGCCTGCCTGGTGGCCAGCTCGTTCTCGAAGATCTTCTCGCTGTATGGCGAGCGCGTGGGCGCGCTCGGCGTGCATGCGCCTTCGGCCGACAAGGCGCGGCTGCTGGGGCAACTGAAGTTGGCGATCCGGCGCAGCTATTCGTGCCCGCCGGCGCAGGGCGCGGCGCTGGTGGAGGCGGTGCTTGCCAACCCGGCGTGGAACGCGCAATGGCGCGCCGAGCTGGACGCCATGCGCGGCCGCATGCGCGACATGCGCGCCGACTTGCACGGCCGGCTCGCCAAGGCGCTGCCCGCAAAGGACTTCGGCTTCCTCGTCGAGCAGAACGGCATGTTCAGCTACTCGGGCCTGTCGGAGGCGCAGATCGACGCGCTGCGCACGCGCTTCGGCGTGTACGTGGTGTCGTCGGGACGCATCTGCGTGGCGGGCCTCAACGCGTCGAACATCGCGCATGTGTGCGAGGCGCTGGCCGACGTGTGCGCGAGCGGGGCAATGCAATGAAGCAGGGCGCAGCGGTATTGATCGTGGGCGCGGGCATCGCGGGCTGCTCGGCCGCCATCGCGCTGGCCGACAAGGGCTTTCGCGTCACGCTGATCGAGAAGCAGGCCGAATGGCGCTTCCAGAGCTCGGGCATCTTCATCTACAGCAACGGGCTGGAGGCGCTGCGCCGGGTCGGCGTGCTGCCGCGCATCCTGGAGGCGGGCTTTGCCATAGAGGACGGGCGCAACGTGTACCTCGACCATCTCGGGGCGCCGATCGTCGACGTGTTCTATCCGCGCTCGAGCGGCGGCGCGGCGCCCATCGTCGGCATCAAGCGCGCGGAAATGCACCGCGTGCTCGCGGCGCGGCTCGACGCGCTGGGCGTGGAGATCCTGCTGGCGACCACGGTGGCGAAGATCGACGCGCCCGCGGGCGGCGACCATGCCGAGGTCACGCTCTCGGACGGCGGCACGCGGCGCTTCGACCTCGTGGTCGGGGCCGACGGCATCCGCTCGCAGGTGCGCGAGGCGGTCACCGGGCCGGTCGCCCCGCGCTACACGGGCTTCGGCGTGTGGCGCAGCGTGCACGAGCGCCCGCGCGCGTTCGACGCCAAGGTCATGATGATGGGCATCGGCAAGCGGCTGGGCATCATGCCGATCAGCGACGACCGGCTCTACATCTTCGGCACGGTCGGCGAGCCGGCGGACCGCTGGTACCCGAAGGACAGTTGGCCCAGGCAGATGCGCGAGCGCTTTGCCGAGTTCGGCGGGCCGGCGCGGCAGTTCCTCGACCAGATCGGCGCGGACTCCGAAGTGCTCTACACGGCCGTCGAGGAGGTGCAGGCGCCGCTGCCCTGGCATGCCGGGCGCGTGCTGCTGATCGGCGACGCGGCCCATGCGTCCACGCCCTTCATGGGGCAGGGCGGGGCGATGGCGGTGGAAGACGCGGTGGTGCTGGCCGACATGCTCGCGCGGCACGGCATCGCCGACGCCACGCTGCGGGCCTTCGGCGAGCGCCGCTATCCGATGTGCCGCTTCGTGCAGGACGCCTCGCGCAAGGTGGGCGAGGCCGGCGCGCTGGAAGACGCCGAGAGCTGCGCGCGGCGCAATGCGGCCATGCGCAGCGGCGCGCAGCAGCAGGTCGACGCGTTCTATGGGCAGCTGCAGGCGCTCCATATGCCCGAATGCACCTAAGCATCTGACAAATGGGTCGTTCGCTTGCGGACCAAGGCGCGCCAGAATCGCGCGCTTTGTTTCCTGCAATCGAAAGTTCACCATGCGCGCCCGTTCCCTGCTGACCCCGATCCTCGCCCTGGGCGCGCTGTGGGCCGGCGTTTCGCTGCCCCTGGTTGCGCAGGCGCAGCAGCCCGGCGCGGCCTACCCGTCGAAGCCGGTGCACATCACGGTCGCGAACACGCCCGGCAGTTCGCCCGACGTGCTGGCGCGCTTTCTCGGGCAGCGGCTGTCGGAACAATGGAAGCAGCCGGTGGTCATCGACAACCGCGCCGGCGCGGCGGGCATCCTGGCGGCCGACGGCCTGGCCAAGGCGCAGCCCGACGGCTATTCGCTGCTGGTGGGCGCCGACGGGCCGATCACCATCCTGCCCAACATCCAGGCCGGGCTGCCGTACGACGCGCGGCGCGACCTGGTGCCCGTGGTGTCGCTCGGGCAGATCGACTTCGTGCTGGTGGCCAACCCGAAGACGGGCTTTCGCACGGTGGCCGACTTCGTGCGGGCGGCCAAGGCGCACCCGGGCCGCATCAACTACGCATCGGCCGGCAACGGCAGTCCGCAGCAGCTCAGCATGGAGCTGCTCAAGCAGAAGACGGGCATCTACGTCACCCACATCCCGTACCGGGGCGGCCCGCTGGGCATGCAGGACGTGATCGCGGGGCAGGTCGACGTGATGTTCATCGCCGTGGGCCCGGCGCTGCCGCAGATCCGCAGCGGCCGGCTGGTGGCGCTGGGCACCAGCGGCGAGAAGCGCCACGCGCTGCTGCCCGAGGTGCCGACCGTGGCCGAAACCTACGCGGGCTACCGCTCGGGCACGTGGTTCGGGCTGTTCGCGCCGGCGCGCACGCCGCAGCCGGTGATCGACGCCATCGCGGCCGAGGCCGGGCGCATCGTGCAGTCGCCGGCCGCGCGCAGCGAACTTGCGGCGCAGGGCATCGAAGCCACGGGCCATTCGCAGCGCCAGTTCCAGACGCAGGTGTCGGCCGAGTACGAGCGCTATGCGCAGATCGTGAAGGCGGTCGGCATCAAGGCCGAATAGTCCTCAGAGCCGCTTCATTTGACGGACCGGGCCAGCGCCTTGGCGAAGGCCTCCACGTCGTCTTCGCGGCACACCTCGGCGGCCAGCGGGGCGTGGCCCTGCGCCACGGCCGCCAGCGCCATCGCCTTCTTCGGGCACAGGCCCAGGCAGGTGCACTGCACCACGCGCAACCGCACCGGCAGGTGCGCCAGGCCGTGTTTGAGTTCCTTGCGGACCTGCCTGGCCCTGAGTTTCGTGGGGCCGTCGCTGCGCTCTTCACAGTCGCCGCAGACCAGCACCACGCCGGCCAGCTTGGTCTCTACCAGGGGAGGGGAATGGCTCACGCGGGGTTCCTTGCTGTCTTTGCAGCCCATGTTGGGCGGGGCGCAACCATGTGCAAGTCAGCCAACCGGCCGTTTCCGTGCCTCTGGCAGGCCCCGAATGCGCTAAGGTCTGGCCATCCGCGTTCCTGAATACCTTTGCCCGACCATGTCCCGTCCCCCGATCGAGATCGAAACCGCCCCCAACCCCACCGCCACGGTGATCGTGATGCACGGCCTGGCGCCGACGGCAACGACTTCGTGCCCATTGCCAACGAGCTCGACCTGTCGGGCGTGGGCCCGGTGCGCTTCGTGTTTCCCAATGCGCCGGTCATGCCCGTGACCATCAACGGCGGCTACCAGATGCCCGCCTGGTACGACATTGCCGCCGCCGACCTGGCCACGCGCGAGGACGAAGCCGGCCTGCGCCGCTCGCAGGCCGCCATCGAGGCGCTCATCGCCAGCGAGAAGGCCCGGGGCATCGCCGCCGACCGCATCGTGGTGGCGGGCTTCTCGCAAGGCTGCGCCATGGCCCTCATGACGGGCCTGCGCCACACCGAGCGGCTGGCGGGCATCGTCGGCCTCTCGGGCTACCTGCCGATTGCCGCCACCACCGCGGCCGAGCGCCATGCGGCCAACCACGAGACGCCGGTGTTCCTGGCGCACGGCCGGCAAGACCCGGTGGTGCCCATGGCCAGCGCCCTGCGTTCGCGTGACGCGCTGGCCGAACTGGGCTACACCGTCGAATGGCACGAGTACACGATGGCGCACTCGGTGTGCATGGAAGAAATCGCCGACCTCAACCGCTTTTTGCTGCGGGTGCTCGGCTGAAGGAGACAACCCCATGATCCTGGTCATCGGACACGCGCTGGCAAAGCCCGACACCCTGCAGGCGATGCTGGCCATCAGCACGGAGCACGTGCTGCGCTCGCGCGCCGAGCCCGGCTGCATTTCGCACGAGGTCACGACCGACGTGCTGGAGCCCCTGCGCCTGACCTTCGTCGAGCGCTGGAGCGACATGGCCGTGCTGCAGGCGCACTTCCGGGTCGATGCTTCGCGCGCCTTCGGCAAGGCGCTGGCGGCCATGGCCGACGGCACGCCGGAGATCCACGTCTACCAGTCCGACGAGATCGACCTGTCGGCGGGCCGCGCCAAGGCCTGATTCCGGCGCACCGCCCAAGTGCTCAACCCCCGTGGCGTCTATGCGCGAAGCTATCAAAAATGTAGCGCGTGACAGGGTAGCCGGACCCGGGATTCCCTGCGCAAGCAACGTGCGCGCGCCCGTGCTACCTTCCAGCCCCTCAGAAGATTGATGGGTCATAACAATATGAGCAACAGATTGCAGGAGAGGTTGGGTGCACTTTCAGCCGCACGACTGAAAGGCATGCGCCGTGGCATCGAGAAGGAAAGCCTGCGCGCGCTGCCGGACGGCAAGCTCGCGCTCACGCCGCACCCGCTCGCCCTGGGCTCCGCGCTCACGCATCCGCACATCACGACCGACTTCAGCGAATCGCAGCTCGAACTCATCACGGGCGTGCACGCGGGCGTGGCGTCGGCGCTGGAAGAGCTCACGCGGGTGCACCAGTTCACCTACCGCGTGCTCGACGGGCTGGGCGACGAGCGCCTGTGGGTGTCGAGCATGCCCTGCGGCCTGCCGACCGACGAGACCATTCCGATCGGCCGCTACGGCTCGTCGAACGTGGGCCGCGCCAAGAGCGTGTACCGCATGGGCCTGAGCCATCGCTACGGCCGCCGCATGCAGACCATCTCGGGCATTCACTACAACTGGTCGCTGCCCGACGTGACGAGCGAGCAGTACTTCGCGTTGATCCGCAACTTCCGCCGCCACGCCTTCCTGCTGCTGTACCTGTTCGGCGCCTCGCCGGCGCTGTGTTCGAGCTTTGTCGCGGGCCGCCCGCACGAGCTGCAGCCGCTGGGCGACGGCAGCATGTTCATGCCGCACGGCACCTCGCTGCGCATGGGCCGCCTGGGCTACCAGAGCGACGCGCAGGCCTCGCTGGCCGTGAGCTACAACAGCCTGGACGGCTACGGTGCCTCGCTGCAGGACGCGCTCACGCGCCCGTGGCCGGCGTATGAGGCCATCGGCATCCGCAACCTGGGCGGCGACTACAACCAGCTGGGCACCAGCCTGCTGCAGATCGAGAACGAGTTCTACGGCACCATCCGCCCCAAGCGCGTGATCAACCCCGGCGAACGCCCGCTGCACGCGCTGCGCGAGCGCGGCGTCGAATACGTCGAAGTGCGCCTGATGGACCTCGACCCCTTCGAGACTGTCGGCATCAACGCGCAGACCATGCGCTTCATCGACGTGTTCCTGCTGCACTGCCTGCTGAGCGATAGCCCGGACGACACGCCGCAGGAAATCGCCGACCTCGCGCACAACCAGCACCTCACGGCCGCGCGCGGCCGCGAGCCGGGCCTGCGCCTGTCGCGCGGCGGCAGCGAAGTGGCGCTGGCCGACTGGGGCGTGGAGCTGGCCGAGCAGTGCCTGCCGATCGCCGAGGCGCTCGACGCCGCGCAGGGCAACGGCACGCCGCACGTCGACGCGGTGCGCGCCGCGCTGGCCGCGCTGGGCAACCCCGACAGCCTGCCTTCGGCGCGCGTGCTGGCCGCCATCGAGCAGCAGCACGGCAATTCGTTCGTCGGCTTCGTGCGCGCCCAGTCGGAGCAGACCCGCGCCGCGCTGCTGGCGCTGCCGTTCTCGCCCGAGCAACAGGCCGCGTTCGAGCAGATGACGGCCGAGTCCATCCAGGAGCAGAAGCGCATCGAGGCGGCCGACACCATGCCCTTCGAGATCTACCGCGAGCAGTACGTGTCGCCGGCCCGGCTGGGCATGGCGCGCGGCCGCGTGGCGGCGCTGGCGGCTTAGGCCTTTGGACTCCGTGCGAGGCGCGCCGCGCCTGGCATGACGACAGGCGCGGGCGCCGATGGCCTACAGGCATTGACCCGCATCGCCCACCGCGCGCTTCGCCGGCGCTGCGACGATGTGCTTCATGCACCGCCCAAGCCTGTCGTCCAGTTTCTCCCGGCTTGCCGCCGGGCCGGCGGTATCGCCATGACCTTCAAGGCCTACCTCGTCGAAGACAGTCCGGTGATCCGCGAGAACCTCGTCGGTTTTCTGCAGGACGTGGCCGATGCCGAAGTCGTGGCCTCCGCCAGCACCGAGGACGAGGCCGTGACGTGGCTGGGCCAGCACCGCGACGGCTGGGACCTGACCATCGTCGACCTGTTCCTCAAGCGCGGCAACGGGCTCGGCGTGATCCACGCCTGCCGCAACCGCGCGCCGCACCAGAAGGTGGTGGTGCTCAGCAACTACGCCACCGCCGACATGCGGCAGCGCTCGGAGCAACTGGGCGCCGACGCCTTCTTCGACAAATCGGCCGAGCTGGACCAGCTGGTCGCCTATTGCGAGACGGTGCGCTCTTCCCTCGACTGACCCGTGGATTGCTGACGCGCGGGCGACTGGTCCTCCGCGCGGGGGACTGCGCCCGTTTGCCTTTCTGGGGTAAAACGCCACGCTGCCGCCCTGGCGGCACCGAACAACGGCAACTCCCTAGGAAAGCGACAGAGAGACATGAGCAGCAGCAACAGCATCGACTTCAAGGGCCGCGTGGCCATCGTCACCGGCGCGGGCGGCGGCCTGGGCCGCCAGCATGCGCTGGCCCTGGCGGCGCGCGGCGCCAAGGTGGTGGTGAACGACCTGGGCGGCGCGCGCGACGGCTCCGGCGGCTCGGTGGGCGCCGCGCAGGCGGTGGTCGACGAAATCAAGGCGGCCGGCGGCGAGGCCATTGCCAACGGCGCCTCTGTGACCGACTTCGAGGCAGTGCAGGCCATGGTCCAGCAGGCGGTGGACGCCTGGGGCCGCGTCGACATCCTCATCAACAACGCCGGCATCCTGCGCGACAAGAGCTTCGCGAAGATGGAGCTGGCCGACTTCAAGCTGGTGGTCGACGTGCACCTGATGGGCGCGGTGAACTGCACCAAGGCCGTCTGGGCGCTCATGAACGAGCAGAAGTACGGCCGCATCGTGATGACCACCTCGTCGTCGGGCCTGTACGGCAACTTCGGCCAGAGCAACTACGGCGCGGCCAAGCTGGCGCTGGTGGGGCTGATGCAGACGCTGAGCATCGAAGGCGCCAAGAACGACATCCGCGTGAACTGCCTGGCGCCCACGGCCGCCACGCGCATGACCGAAGACCTGTTCCCCAAGGAAATGCTCGAGGCCTTCCGCCCCGAGGCGGTGGTTCCCGCGATGCTGGTGCTGGCCGCGCAGGACGCGCCCAACCGTACCATCCTGTGCGCCGGCGCCGGCACCTTCGAGGCCGCGCACATCACGCTCACGCAAGGCGCGTGGCTCGGCATCGAGGCCGACACGCCCGAGCAGTTGGCCGCGCGCCTGTCGGACGTGACGGAGCGCGAGGGCGAAGTCGTGCCGCAAAGCGGCGCGGCGCAGGGTTCGAATGAAGTGGCCAAGGGCATGGCCAACGCGAAGCGGGGCTGACGTGAAAAGGCGGGCCGTCATGGCCCGCCTGCGTTGCTTTATTCCGCGATGAAGTTCGCCGCGTCCTTGCGGATCGAGTCGCGGTCGCGGTGGTTGTTCAGGCGGCCCAGCGTGTTGTCCAGCAAGCGCTTGAGCTTGTCGGCCGCGCCGCGAAAAGCCTCGTCGAGCTGGCCGCGTGCTGCGTCACCGCCAGCGGCTGGTGGTGCGCCAGGCGCGCTTCCATCACGCAGCACTTGTCGGCGCCGCCGGTCTTGTCGTGGTTCTCGTCGCTCAGATGCACCTCGACGCGCGTCACGTCTTCGGCGAAACGGCTCAGGTGCTGCTTGATCTCGGTGTCGGCCCAACGCTCCAGCGCGTCCTTGTTGGTGATGCCGTTGCTCGTATTGACCTGAATCTGCATGCAATGTCCCTGCTGGATGGATGAACGAAAGCCCACTGTGCGCCCGGATGCGCCCGGGCGTGCGTAGGTCTATTCCCTACCCACGCGCCGGGCAGGGTCCGCAATGCGGCAAATTGCTCAGCTCTGGATGTACGTGGTCAACTGCTCGATGGTGGCCTCGTGGTCCGAGATGATGTCGTCCATCAAGTCCTGGATGGAGATCATGCCGACCACCTTGTCGCCGTCGACCACCGGCAGGTGGCGGAACTTGCGCTGGCTCATGAGCGTCATGCAGGCGCGCGTGCGGGTCTGCGGCGTGACGGTCATCACGTCGGGCGTCATGATTTCGCTGACGCGCACTTCCTTCGAATTCTTGCCCTGCAGCGCGACCTTGCGGGTGTAGTCGCGCTCCGAGAGAAAGCCCACGAGCTTCTCGCCGTCCATCACCATCAGCGCGCCCACCTCGAAGCGGGCCAGCGTGGCCAGCGCGTCGAACACGGTGGCATGCGGGGAGGTGCGCCAGGCCGCGGAATCGTGGCGCTTGAGCAGTTCGGAGACGGGTTTCATCGCGGTAACTCCATAAAAAAGTTGTTCGACTCGACCGACGCTCATGCGCCGCCCTCGCTCAAATGATAGGGGCGGAAAACGCCCGCGCGATGCAAAACCCTCTAGGGGATTGCGTGTGTGTGCAACACGCGCGCAATGCGCGAGAACTTAAGGCTGTGCAGCCGCGGGCGCGAGCACGCGGCTCAGTGCCACGGCGTCACCCACCACCGTCTTCACCAGGCCCTTGTCGTCGAAGTTCACCTGGAACTCCGACCAGCTGTCGCGCCAGTAGCGCCACACCGGTGCATCCAGGCGCGGGTTCTCGCTGCCCACCGGATAGCCGATGGCCATCAGCACCTGCTCGCGCGTCATGCCGGGCATCACCTTGGCGGCCAGGATGGCGTCGCGCACGGCGGGCGCGAAGGCGGCCATCTTCTGCTTCGGGTCTGCGGTGACGACGTAGCGCTGTGCAAACTCCGGCAACGTGATGTTGCGGCTGTAGTCGTTCTTGATGCGCTGCGGCTTGCCGCCGAGGTCGAGGCTGAACCAGCGGAAGTCGTAGGCCGTGATGCGCGCCGGCGTGCCCACCGCCACGATGCTGGTGCCCTGCTCGTCGTAGTTGATGTCGCTGATCGAGTCGCCGTAGGTGCGCATGTTGCAGCACAGGTAGCCGTTGATCATGGGGCCGGGCGGCGGGGAGGGCCGCTGGGCATGGACGACGGTCGCGGACATGGCGGTGGCTGCCAGCAGGGCAGCGGCAAGGCGCTTGAGCATGGATTTCCCTCGAAGTCTTGTTGGAATGGCCGCGGGGCGCGGCCAGAGAAATTCTAGGCAGAATGGCCGCCCGTAGCTATCGAAAATGTAGCAAGCAGGTCCCGTTCAGGTTCCCGGTCCACAATGCGCACCCGGCCCGAGCGCCGGCCCCGTATTCCCCGTATCCCCCGAATTCCAGTCAGCGCGAAAAAGAAAGAGCCCACCGATGGCGATCCAGTGGTTCCCCGGTCACATGTATTCGACCCAGAAGGCCATCACCGAGCGGGTGAAGGACATCGACGTGGTCATCGAGCTGCTCGACGCGCGCCTGCCCGGCTCCAGCGCCAACCCGATGCTGGCCGAGCTCACGGCCGGCCGGCCCAGCCTGAAGGTGCTCAACAAGCAGGATCTGGCCGACCCCGAGCGCACCGCGCGCTGGCTCGCGCACTACAACGCGTTGCCGGCCACCCGCGCCATCGGGCTCGACGCGAGCCAGACCACGCCCGCGCAGCAGCTCGTGAAGGCCTGCCACGAACTCTCGCCCAACCGCGGCGGCATGGCCAAGCCGATGCGCGTGCTGATCTGCGGCATTCCCAACGTGGGCAAGTCGACCCTCATCAACACGCTCACGGGCGGGCGCAAGGCCAAGACCGGCGACGAGGCCGGCATCACCAAGCTCGAGCAGCGCATCACGCTGGCCGACGACTTCTACCTGTGGGACACGCCCGGCATGCTGTGGCCGCGCATCATCGTGCCCAAGAGCGGCTACAACCTGGCCGCCAGCGGTGCCGTGGGGCGCAACGCCTTCGACGAGGAAGAGGTGGCGCTGGAGCTGCTCGGCTACCTCAAGATGCACTATGGCGCGGGCGTGGCCGCGCGCTTCAAGCTGGTGGAGCTCGACGCCGCCACCATGGCCGACATGAAGGACGAGGCCCTGCTCGACACCATCGGCCGCAAGCGCGGCGCGCTGCTGGGCAAGGGCAAGGTCAACCTGCAGAAGGCCGCGGAAATCGTCATGCACGAATTCCGCGCCGGCAACCTCGGGCGCATCACGCTCGAGACGCCCGAAGAGTTCGCCGAGTGGCTGGCCGAGGGCCAGCGCCGCGACGCCGAGCGGGCCGCGAAGAAGGCCGCGCGCGGCAAGAAGGGCAAGAACAAGGTGCAGCCCGACGCCGAGACGGCGTCCGAAGAAGACGCCTGATCGCCTGGGCCTTTCGCCTTCGCCTTCGCGTCCGCGTCAGTCGAGCGCGAACAGGGCCGCCGCCGCCTCGTTGAGCGCCACCGTGCGGCGCGAGTCCGGATGCGGCCCGGCCGCCTTCAGCGCGCGCTGGTACAGCGCCACGCGCGTGGCCGACACCGGCCGGCATAGCGGCCGGCTCACGGCGTGCGCGAAGCTGCGCCCCGGCACCACATAGCGCCCCGGGTTGAGCCGCGCGAAGCGGATGTACGCCTGCAGCGCATAGAGCATGTCGGCATGCAGCGCGTCCATGCGCTGCTCGGCGTCCTTGCCGATCTGCGCGTGGCCCTTGGCGTCTTTCTTCAGCGGCAGGCCCAGGATGTCGGCCATGTCGATCTCGAAATGCGTGAAGTCGCCGTACGGGCGCTTGCAGTCGATCATGAAAGTGCGCCAGTTCGCGCGCTGCAGCAGGCGGATGTGTTCGTCGGTCACGTCGAAGGCTTCGCGCCGCCCGACCGGCGGCTGGAAGGCGTAGTGCCCCTGCGCGAAGCTTGCGTGCAGGAAGAAGGCCGAGGCCACGTTGGTGAACCGGTCGAAGGCCGGCGAGGGCCCGCCGTCGATTGCCTCGCCGAGCTGCTCCAGCGTCAGGTCGGGCGGCACGATGGCGGGCGCGCCGGATTCGCAATCGATCCATTCGGCCTTGCTGCGGCGGAACCAGTCGATGTCTTCCTGCGTGATCTCGACGCTGCCGATGGCGGTGGCCGGCAGGGGCGACCCCGGCGGCGCGGCGGCGGGCGCGGGCGCGCTTTTCTGTTCGCAGCCCGAGACGGCGAACAGGGCGGACGCCGCGCATGCGGCCGACAAGGCCAGCGCGCCTCGCCGATGAATCCTTCTCACGTTTTTTCTCCCATGGAAAAGCGTTTGGGTTCCCGAGGATGCCACGCCGGGCTGACCCCGGACTGAGGGCGGTTTCCGCAGGCGGTCACTATCATCGGCGCATGCAACGTCTCACGCGTCAACGCAACGCCGTTTTTTCCGCCTTCAGCGACGTCGGTCGCGTGCTCACCGCCCCTGAAATCCTGTCGCGCGCCAGGGAGATCGTGCCCGAGATCAGCCTGTCGACCGTGTACCGCCAGGTCTCGCTGCTCCTGGCCGACGGCGAGATCGCCAAGGTCGAGCTGCCGGGCGAGCCCGCGCGCTACGAAGTGGCCTGCAAGCCCGAGGCGCATGCCCATTCGCATCACGACGGCAAGGGCGCGGCGCACGAGCACCACCATCACTACTTCCACTGCTCGAACTGCGGGCAGGTCTTTCTGCTGCATGCCTGCCCGGGCCCGATGGACGACCTTGCGCCCAAGGGCTTCCAGGTGCGCAGTCACGAAGTCACGCTGCACGGCCTGTGCGCGCCTTGTGTAAAGGCCGGTGCCGGCAAGCACGCAAGTTAGGCGGCAGTCAGTTTTTCGATGTTATTGAGAATGAATTCTCAATAACGTATAGTCGCGGGTCCGAATCTTCACGGCTCCCTGTACGACCATGCAAGTCCTTTCCTCGCTCAAAGAAGCAAAGAAGCGCCACCGCGATTGCCAGGTGGTGACGCGGCGCGGCCGCACCTATGTCATCTGCAAGTCCAACCCTCGCTTCAAGGCCAGGCAGGGCGGCGCGAAGAACAAGAACAAGCGCTGAGCGTTGAACGCCAGCGCTGACCCGGCGCGCTGATCCGCGCGACCGGCGGCAACGCCCGGCGACGCAGAGCGCCGGCCTCCCCACGAACACCGAACCAACGTTTCGGCGCCCCGCGCGGCGCGAGCCTGCGCGCGCCTTTTTTCAACCTGGGTTTCTTCCATGCTCCGAGCCATCGGCCTCACCAAACAGTACGGCGCGCACACCGCGCTCGACCGTCTCGACCTCGACATCCGCGCCGGCGACATCTATTGCCTGCTGGGCGCCAACGGCGCGGGCAAGACCACCACCATCAACCTGTTCCTGAACTTCATCGCGCCGAGCGCGGGCACGGTCGAAATCAACGGCACCGACGTCACGCGCCACCCGGTCGCGACCAAGCAGGACGTGGCGTACATCCCCGAGCAGGTCACGCTGTACGGCACGCTCTCGGGCCTGGAAAACCTGCGCTTCTTCGCCGGCCTGGCGCTGGGCCACGAACTGCCGCGCGAGCGTTTGCTCGAGCTGATGACCGAAGTGGGGCTCGACCACGCCGCCGCCGACAAGCGTGTGTCCGCGTATTCGAAAGGGATGCGCCAGAAGGTGTGGATCGCGGTGGCGCTGGCCAAGCAGGCCAAGGCGCTGTTGCTCGACGAGCCCACCTCCGGCCTCGACCCGCAGGCCGCCAGCGAGTTCTCGGGTCTGCTGCGCCGCGCGGCCGACAGCGGCGTGGCCGTGCTCACCACCACGCACGACCTGTTCCATGCGCAGCAGACCGCCACGCGCGTCGGAATCATGAAGCGCGGCCGTCTGGTCGAAAGCCTCGACGGCGAGGCGCAGATCGCGCAGACCGATCTGCAGTCGCTCTACCTGCAACACATGAGGACTTGAGATGACGACTCGCCCCGAACCAGAACGCCAGGCAACACAACGCCGCATGGAGAACTGACGCATGCTGCTCACCTGGATCGCACGACGCGAATTCATCGAACGCCTGCGCGACGGGCGTCTGTACTGGGCCGGTGGACTGGTCGCCGTGCTGCTGCTCACCGCACTGGCCGTCGGCTGGTCGCACCAGCGCGAGGCCCGCGCCGAACAGCAGGCCGCGCAAGCCATGGACTACCGCGACTGGCTGCACCAGGACCGGCGCCACCCGCACGACGCCGCCCACCAGGGCATGCACGCCTTCAAGCCCGAAGCCGCGCTGGCCATGATCGACGCGGGCATCAACCCCTTCATCGGCAGCACCGTGTGGCTGCAGGCGCACCGCCAGAGCGAAGTCAAGTTCAACGCAGCACAAGACGCGACCGGCCTGCAGCGCTTCGGCAACCTGTCGGTGGGCTGGATCCTGCAGGTGCTCGGGCCGCTGCTGGTCATCGTGCTGGGCTTCAATGCCTTCGCCGGCGAACGCGAGCAGGGCATCCTGCGGCAGACGCTGAGCCTGGGCGTGCCGCCGCTGCGCCTGCTCGGCGGCAAGGCCCTGGCGCTGGCCGCATCGCTCGCGGTGTTGCTGGTGCCGGCCGCGCTCATTGCCGCCGTGGCGGTGGCCGTCGGCGCGGGGGAGGGCGAGCGGCTCGACGCCCTGCTGCGCCTGGGTGCATGGGCGCTCGGCTATGCGGTGTACCTCGGCATCTTCGTGTTCCTCGTGCTCGGCGTGTCGGCCGCGTCGTCCACCTCGCGCATGGCGATCACCGTGCTGCTCGCGCTGTGGATCGGCCAGGCCGTGATGGCGCCGCGCGTCATGTCCGAGCTGTCGCGCGCATGGTTTCCGAGCCCGACGCGGCTCGTGTTCAACCAGGCGCTGGGCGACGAGCTCAAGGCCGTGTCCAACCAGGTGTGGCAAAAGAACTTCGGCACCACCGAGCGCTGGGGCCGCGACGTGCCGCTGAGCAAGTGGGGCATTGCGCTGCGCCTGGACGACCAGGCCTCCTACCCCGTGTACGACCGCCACTACGGCCGCCTGTGGGACACCTGGGAGCGCCAGCAGCAGGTGCAGGAATGGAGCGGTCTGCTGATGCCCATCCTCGCGATCCGCAGCTTCTCGATGGGCATGGCGGGCACCGACTTCGCGCACCACCGCAGCTTCACGACCGCGGCCGAACTGCACCGCCGCCACATCCAGGACCTGATGAGCGAAGACCTCGTGGCGCATGCGACCCGATGGGCGACCGCCACTTCGCCTACCAGGCTACGCCCGATCTGTGGGCCACCGTGCCGCCGTTCGACTACCACCCGCCGCACGCGGGCTGGGCGCTGTGGCACCAGGCGCGCAGCCTGGCGGTGCTGTGTGTCGGCCTGCTGCTGGCCGCCGCGTTCGCTGCCTTCGCCACCCTGCGCCAGCGCGCGCTCTGAAGAGACGACATGACGAAGAACGATTCCCTTCACCCGCCCCAAGGCCGCCGCCTGCTGGCCGTGATGCGCCAGGAGTGCCGCCTGATGCTGGCCGAGCGCACGCTGTGGGCCGTGGGCGCGCTGTTCCTGCTGCTGGTGGCCTACGCCCTCGGCAACGGCCTTGTGCAGACCGCGAGCCGCGACCGCGCGCAGGCCGCAGTGGCGCAGGCCGACCGCGACACGCGTGCCGCGCAGCGCCTGCTGCTCACCGGCATCCTCGCCGGCACCGCGCAGCCCACGCCGTTCGAGAACCCGGCCGACCCGTCGCGCATGGCCAGCAGCTACGGCGGCCAGCACGCGCTGCTGCCGACCGCGCCGCTGGGCCCGGTCGCGCTGGGGCAGAGCGACCTGTTCCCGAGCCAGTTCCAGGTCACGGGCCAGAGCCGCGTGGTGTTCATGAACCCGAGCGACATCGAAAGCCCCTGGCACCTGCTGAGCGGGCATTTCGACCTGGCGTTCGTCATCGTCTACCTGCTGCCGCTGCTGATCTTCGCGCTCAGCTACAACCTGCTGTCGGCCGAGCGCGAGAACGGCACCTTGCGGCTGCTGCTGTCGCAACCGCTGCGGCTGCGCACGCTGCTGGTGGGCAAGCTGTCGGTGCGCGCGGCCGTGCTGCTCGCGCCGGCCGTGCTGCTGCCGGTGGCGGTGCTGCTGGTCGCGCGGCAGGCGGGGCTGGCGGGCACGGGCGGCGGTGTCGGCAGCGCCACCTTGTGGTGGGCTTTGCTGGTCGGTGCCTACGCGCTCTTCTGGTTCGCGCTGGTGGTGGCCGTCAATGCCTTCGGCGCTTCGTCGGCGACGAACGCGATGGTGCTGGTCATCGCGTGGGTGATGCTGGTGCTGGTGGCGCCGGTGCTGCTGAACCTGGCGGTCACGCAGGCCAGCCCAGCGCCTTCGCGCACCGAGCTGGCCACGCGCCAGCGCATCGTCACGGCCGAGGCCATGAAACGCCACGCCGACCTGATGAGCACCGACTACCAGCACGTGGGCCGTGGCGCCATCCTGGTGCCGCGCGACGGCAAGATCGAAATCGCCGGCCGGCTGCTCGGCAACTACCTCATCGAGAAGGAAGTCGACGAGGCCATCCGGCCCGAGCTCGACCGCTTCGACGCGCAGCAGGCCCATCAGCAGGCGCTGCTGGGCCGCTTCAGTGCCGTGTCTCCGGCGGCGGTGGCCTACGAGGGCATGACCGCGCTGGCCGGCACCGGCACGCGGCGGCAGGCGCGCTTCGAGTCGCAGACCGTGGCGTACCACGCGGCGTGGAAGCAGTTCTTCTTTCCGCGCATCGACGCGCGCGACGCGCTGACGCCGGCCGACTTCGACCGCATTCCCGCCTTCGCCTGGCAGGAGGAGCCGCCCGGCCTGTTGCGCGGCCAGGCCGCGTGGGCCGTGCTGCAGCTGCTGGTGCCGAGCCTGCTGCTGTTCGGCCTGGCCGCGTGGAGGCTGCGCCGCTTCTCGGTCGCGTAGCCGCGCACCCGTTTTTCTTTTTTCCAGCAATCCCAAGCAAGCAATCCAATGACCATGTTCATCCGCACGGCCGTGGCGGTGGCCGCCGCCACGTCGTTCCACGCCGCCTACGCACAAAGCAGCGCCGAGCTCGGCACCGTCACCATCGAGGGCAGCCGCGACGCCAACAGCCTGCACCTGAACGATTCGAGCGGCACCGCGTCGCGCCTGGGCCTCTCGGTGCGCGAGACGCCGGCGTCGGTCGAGATCCTTTCGCAGGACGCCATCCAGCAGCGCGGCGCGCGCACTTTCAGCGAGGCCCTGCGCGGCATGGCGGGTCTTTCGGGCGGCGGGCCGCCGTCGTCGCCGACCACGCTGTCGACACGCGGCTTCACCAGCCTCATGTACCTGTACGACGGCGTGCGCAGCTCCGGCGCCGGCGTGACCAACCGTGTGCAGGACACCTGGAACTACGATCGCATCGAAGTGCTCAAGGGCCCGGCCTCGGTGCTCGACGGCGAGGGCGCCATCGGCGGCGTCGTCAACTTCGTGACCAAGCGGCCCGACCGCGACAACCCCAACAAGGAAGCGCTGCTTTCGTACGGCAGCTACGGCTCCACGCGCGCGGCCTTCGGCTTTGGCGGCGCGCTGGGCGATGCCAGCGCCTACCGGCTGGACTACAGCCGCAACGACACCAGGGTCGGCACCATCGACCGCAACGGCGAACGCATCGACCACTTCACGAGCGGGCTGCTGGTCGACCTCGGCGGCTCGGTGAAGCTCGACCTGTCGTTCGATTACCTGCGCGACAACAACCAGGCCTACTGGGGCACGCCGCTGGTGCCGCGCAGCTTTGCCACGCAACCGACCGGCGTGGTCAGCACGCCCGACGGCCGCGTGATCGACAAGCGCCTGGCGCGCAACAACTACAACGTGCCCGACGACGAGAACTCGTCCGAAACCTACTGGCTGCGCGCGCGCCTGACCGGGCAAGCGGGCGGCGGCTGGTCGTGGCGCAACGAGTTCTCGGCCAACAAGTCGAACCGCGTGTTCCGCAACTCCGAAAGCGCGGTGTTCGTGGCGCCCGCCAACATCGCGCGCGACCAGACGCTGATCACGCACGACCAGGACTTCTGGCTGAACCGCTTCGACGCCACGCACAAGGGCACGCTGGGCGGCATGGACAACCGCTTCGTGGTCGGCGGCGAATACAGCGAAACGCGCTTCGGCAGCCAGCGCCGCTTTTCCGACAGCAGCGCGGCCACCGCGAGCCTGCTGCGCGTGTCGGTGTTCGACCCGTACCTGGCGCCGTTCAACGACAACCCCGCGCTCAGCACGGGCGGGGGCAACCGCACCAACACCACGTCGAACGTGAAGGTGACATCGGTGTTCGTCGAAGACGCGCTGAAGCCGCTGCGCAACCTCACGCTGGTGGGCGGGCTGCGGCATGACCGCACCGAGGTCGAACGCGGCATCACCGACCTGAACCTGGGCAGCTACGCGCGCTTCGGCGCGAGCTACCGCGCGACCTCGGGCCGCATCGGCGCGGTGTACGACATCACGCCGCAGTCGAGCGTGTATGCGCAGTACACCAATGCCACGCTGCCGGTGAACTCGCTGTTCCTGCTGTCGGCGTCGAATGCGGCGTTTCCGATGTCGCGCGGCAAGCAGGCCGAGGTGGGCTTCAAGCAGAGCCTGCCCGAGGCCAACCTCGAGTGGACCGCGGCCGCCTACAAGATCGAGCTGGGCAACGTGCTCTCGCGCGATCCGAACAACCCCAACAACACGGTGAACAACGGCAGCCAGTCGTCGCGCGGCATCGAGCTGTCGACCGTGTGGCGCCCGACGCGCGAATGGACGCTGGCCGGCAACCTGGCCGCGCTCGACGCGCGCTTCGACACGCTGGTCGAAGCGGGCAACGTGTCGCGCGTGGGCAAGACGCCGCCGAACGTGCCCGAGCGCGTGGCCAACCTCTTCGCGACCTATCGGCCCGACGGCTCGAAGTTCGAATACTTCGCGTCGCTGAACCACACCGGCCCGATGTTCACCGACAACGCCAACCAGATCCGCATCAACGGCTTCACCACGCTCGACGCGGCCGTGAGCTACCGGCTGCAGAAGGCGCTGCTGACCTTTCGCGTGCGCAACCTGACCGACAAGCTCTACGCCACCTGGGCTGGACGCGCGACCAGCCAGGTGCTGCTGGCGCCGCGCCGGACCTTCGAGCTGTCGGCCAAGTTCGACTTCTGACGCGACCGGCTCAGCGCATCTGCAGCCGCGCGTCCTTCGGGTAGCCGATGGTGTAGTCGGCCGTCACGCGCGCGGTCTTGCCGGCGTCGAGGTCGAAGCGCCACATCGTGAGGCCCGGCTGCTTGTTCCACGACAGCTCGTCGGGCTTGGGCGCGAACTGCGAGCTCACGCGCACCTGCTCGTCGACCGACACCGGCGCGGCCTCCAGCACCTCCACCGCGACGGGCGTGCGGTGGCGGTTCTCGACCACGTAGGCGCGCTGCACCTTGCGCTCGGCGCGCGAGCCGGCGAAGCCGCCGGTGCCCTGGTTGTCGCGCTCGGGCTCGGCCTGCACGCGCACCAGCTCGTCGCGCCCGAAGGACAGCGTCAGGCGCTCGTCGCTCGGCGCGGTCCAGCGGCCGTTGCCGACGAAGGCGCCGTCGCGGTACAGCAGCAGCGGGCCGGCGGGCCACACGCCTTCGGGCTGCGCCATTTCGGCGACCAGGAAGGCGCTGGCGTCCACGCGCGGGCTGGTGCGCGCGACCAGCTTGGCCGTGTCTTCGTGCTGGCCCAGCGCCAGGGTCACGCGCTGGCCGTTGGAGGGCACGTCGATGGCCTGCGGAATCGAGAATTCGGTGGCGAAGCTGCTGTCGAACACGCTCACGTCGAACAGCGGCGCGCGGCGCTCGGCCATCATCTGCTTGGCGTCGGCGGCCATGGCAATCGGCGCGGCGGGCATGGGCGCGCCTTCATACGCGCGTGCGCGCGGCGGCGGTGGCGGCGGCTCGACGCCGATGCGCCATGCCGACGGCAGGCGGCCCGTGGTTTCGCGGCGCGGCTGGCCGGTGGAGAGCACCAGCTTCACGCCGCGCCAGTCTTCGCCCGTGGCCTGCGCCACCAGCGCCTGGCGCTCGATGCGGACCTTGCGCGTGGTGCTGTCGAGCAGCGCGCGGTAGGTGGGCGTCCAGCCGGGGCCGTTGACCTGGTAGCTGAGCTTGACGTCGCGTCGGCGCTGGCGGCCAGCGTGACCGTGACGGCCATCACCTTGTCGCCGCTGCCCTGGGCGCGGGTGCGCTCGGCCAGCAAGGGGTTGAGCTGACGGTCGATGTCGCTCTGGCGGCGCTGGATCTGGTGCTGCTTGAGCAGCGAGTCCTGCCCCGTGCGGCGCATGGCCTCGGTCACCGCGACGAGGTTGCGCGCGTCGGCCGGCGCGCGCGCACCGGCGCCCGACTCGCCACTGCCGCCGGCCAGGCCCTTGAGGTAGCCGTTGACCATGCCCAGCGCATCGCTCTCGGCCTGCAGCGCGGCCTTCTGGTCTTCCAGCTCGCGGATGCGGCCGTCGAGCGCGCTGGTCGCGCACTGCGCGGACAGCTCGCGCGTCTCGCTGAGCACCGAGGTCTCGCCCACGCGCACCGACGCATCGGCCGACACTTGCAGGCTCTGCACGTCCAGCCCGGCCGGCAGGCAGGCGAAGGTGACCGACCGGCTGCCGGCCGCGATGCGCGCCACGCGGTCGACCGTGGCACTGCCGGGGTAGACCTTGACCTGGGTGATGCGCGAGCCGCCGGGGCTTGCTGAAGTGGCCGGCAGCGCCGTGGACTGGCCCTGCGCGCTGAGGCTCAGAACCAGCAACACGGCGGCGCCCGAGGTGGCGCGAAGGAGGGCGGAGGTCGATGCTTTCATGGGGTGCCTTCGAAGAAAGTGGATGAGTGACCCCAGCTCTTACGAACGGGCCCCGCGAACGGGGTTAAGGCATCGCGAAAAATTTCTGGGCTACTGTCGCCAAGGCAACCGCCGGCGCGCTTTCGGTCACGCGGGCGACGAAGGATGCGGGGTGTGCTTCGTAGAGTGGCCTGCATCTCTACCAAGGACACAACGCCATGCTCGACACCATCCAGGCCATCAACAGGACCGCCGCCTTCAACCGCTGGGCCGGCTTCGAAGTGACAAGCGCAGCCAACGGCGAAGCCGAGCTGCGCATGGACTTCCGCGAGGAAGACATGGGCCAGTACGCCGGCTTCCTGCACGCGGGAATGATCGGCGCGCTGCTCGACACCGTGAGCGGCTTCGCGGCCGCCAGCGTGGCGGGGCGCGTGCTGGCCTCGCACTTTTCGGTGAACTGCATTTCGCCCGCCGTGGGCCGCGCGTTCGTGGCGCGTGGGCGGGTCGTGAAGGCCGGGCGCAAGCAGGTGTTCGCGGCCGCCGAGCTTTACGCGCGGGGCGAGGGCGACGCGCTCAAGCTCGTGGCGACGGGGAACGCCATCCTGGTTCCGGTGGAAGAGGCCGCGGCAAAGCCGGCCGCCTGAGCTTCAGCCCGAACAGCGGGCGCAGCAGGTTGACGCGGCGGATCAGCCCGTCGGTCAGCGCCCAGCAGCCGGCGATGGTCAGCGCCGCCAGCAGCGCGGGCTCGATCACCGGGCCGAGCGCGAGCGGGGCCAGCAGCACCGCGCCGGCAACGATCAGCGTCTGGTGCAGCATGTACCAGGGGTAGACCGACTCGTTGGCCCAGCGCAGCCAGCGCCACGGGCGGTTCAGGTGGCGGTGCGCAAAACCCAGGATGGCCGCGACGGTCAGCCACAGGTAGAGCACACGCAATGTGTCCGTGAGCAGCCCCGGCGGCGGGCCCTTGGCGCCGACGCGCAGCGCGAAGAAAACGGCGATCACCGCGACCGCCAGCGCGAGCGACACGCGGCGCAGCCGCTCCAGCTCTGTCCAGATGCCTGTGTCCACGCCCATCCAGTAGCCATAGAGGAACATCGTGAAGTAAAGGCTGTGCAGGTGAAAGTCGCGCACCAGGTTGTGCGTGGCCGGAAAGCGCGCGGCCAGCAGCATCGTCCACAGCAGCAGCGGCACCACCGGCAGCACCAAGAGCTTCCAGCCGCGCAGCCCGTTGAAGGCGCGCCGCACCCATTGGCCGGCGGCGCAACGCCACAGCGGCAAGGTCAGCGCGACCAGCGCTGTGTACGTGAACAGGTAGGGCAGGTACCACAGGTGGTTCCAGGTGATGCCGAACTCCGCGCCGTCGAAGGCCTCTTTCGGCCACGGTGCGCTCATCGACAGGTAGCGCAGCAGGAACGCGCCGAAGCCCGGCGTCACCATCCCGTTGGCCACGCCCTGCGCATAGGCCTGGTACGGCACGATCACCGCCATGCCGAAGGCCAGCGGCAGCATCAGCCGAAGCCCCCGCCCGCGCAGCGGCGCCCCGGTGCCCTGGCCCCGGCTCAGGAAGCCGAGCGACACGCCGGAGATCAAAAACACCAGGTCCATGCGCCAGAGGTTGAGGGCCACCATCGGCCAGCGCAGCCATTCGGCCTCGTGCGGGCTCTTCAGGTGCCAGTGCCAGCCGGCCACGTAATACATGCCCACGTGATAGAGGATGACGAACAGGAAAGCCAGCGCGCGCAGGGCGTCGATGTCGTGGCGGCGTTGGTGGTCGGGCGAAAGGGCGGTTGCGGGCATCGCAAGCTCCTGGAAGCAAAGAAGCGGCGATGCTCGGCCGCGCGGGCCCGGCGCGGCGCACCCGTGAGACGAGCCGACCCCGCTTTGTGACGAGCGGTGGCCCCGTGGGACGAAATTCGCCGCCCCACGGGCCCGTTTTCGCGAGAATTCCGGGCATGGGAGATCCCCGCAAGAACCTGTACGAGCGCTACGAGCCGGTCCGCCGCCATGTGGAGGTGGCCTTCTGGATCGTGCTGCTGACGCTGCAGGCCGTGTTCGGCACGCTGGTCGCCATCGTCGACATGCGCACGCGCGCGGTGCCGCATGCCCGTTGGGAGATCGCGACCTGGGAAGGGTCGAGCAACCTGGTGCTGCTGCTGTTGGTACCGGCGCTGGTCGTCGTCGAGCGCTGGCTGGCGCCGCTGGTGCGCACCCATTGGGTCCGCTTCCTGGCCTGGCACCTGGCGGCGAGCGTGGTGTTCAGCGTGGTCCACGTGGTGGGCATGTTCGGCTTGCGGGCGCTGGTCTACGCGATGGCCGGCGCGCACTACGACTTCGCCGGCTGGGCCGGGCAGTGGGGCTATGAATACCTGAAGGACGTGCGGGTGTACGCCAGCATCGTCTTCGGCATCTGGGCGTACCGGCTGTTCGTGCTGCGGCTGCAGGGGGAGGCGCGGGTGCTCGACGCGCCGGAGGAGGGCGTGGCTGCGCCTGTCGAGGCTTTGGCGGAACCGGAGGTTGTCGAACCCTCGGCGCCGGAGCCGACGCCGACGCCCCCGGCGCCACCCGCCCGCCCCGAACGCTTCCTCGTGCGCAAGCTGCGCCGCGAATTCCTCATCGCCGCCACCGACATCGACTGGCTGCAGGCCGAGGGCAACTACGTCGGCCTGCACGTCAACGGCCACGACTACCTGCTGCGCGCCACGCTCACCGACTTCCTGACCCAGCTCGACCCCGCCCGCTTCGTGCGCGTGCATCGCAGCCATGCGGTGAATCTGGCGCGCATCAAGGAGATCGAGCCGCTGGACGGCGGCGACGCCCGACTGCACATGCACGACGGCACCACCGTGCCCTGCAGCCGGCGCTACCGCGACGCGCTGCGTGCCGGCACGGGCTGAACCGGTGCGTGAACGGGCTTGGGAAAGCCCGTTACTGGGTCAGATCGCACCATCAGAGAGCCTGCAGGCACCATTTTTGCTTTCTTGCGCCGTCGCTCCGAGCAATTCGGGTGCGTCGCACCAAATCAAACCAAAAAACTGCAAGAAGCTTCCATGGACGCACTCAAACAGGGCGCAGATGCGCTGTTCATCCTTCTCGGCGCCATCATGGTGTTGGCCATGCACGCCGGTTTTGCTTTTCTCGAGCTCGGCACCGTCCGCAAGAAGAACCAGGTCAATGCGCTGGTGAAGATCCTGGTCGACTTCTCGGTGTCGACCATCGTGTACTTCCTGGTGGGCTACGGTGTGGCCTACGGCACGCATTTCTTCGTGAGCGCCACCGAACTGTCGGCAAGAAGCGGCTACGAGCTGGTGAAGTTCTTCTTCCTGCTGACTTTCGCGGCGGCCATTCCGGCCATCATCTCGGGCGGCATTGCCGAGCGCGCCAAGTTCTGGCCGCAGCTCATCGCCACGGCGGTGATCGTGGGCTTCGTCTATCCGCTGTACGAGGGCATCGCCTGGAACAAGCACTTCGGCATCCAGGGCTGGATCGCCTCGCTCACGGGCCACGAGTTCCATGACTTCGCGGGCTCGGTGGTGGTGCATGCCGTGGGCGGCTGGCTCGCGCTGCCGGCCGTGCTGCTGCTGGGCGCACGGCGTAACCGCTACCGGGGCGACGGCTCGCTGAGCGCGCACCCGCCGTCGAACATTCCGTTCCTGGCGCTGGGCGCGTGGGTTCTGTGCGTGGGCTGGTTCGGCTTCAACGTGATGAGCGCGCAGAGCATCGACAAGATCTCGGGCCTCGTGGCCGTCAACTCGCTGATGGCGATGGTCGCGGCACGCTGGTGGCGCTGGCCATGGGCAAGAACGACCCCGGCTTTGTCTACAACGGCCCGCTCGCCGGGCTGGTGGCCGTGTGCGCCGGCTCCGACCTGATGCATCCGCTGGGCGCGCTCGTGGTGGGCGGCGTGGCGGGCGCCATCTTCGTCAAGATGTTCACGCTGGTGCAGAACAAATGGAAGATCGACGATGTGCTCGGCGTGTGGCCCCTGCACGGGCTGTGCGGCACCTGGGGCGGCATCGCGGCGGGCATCTTCGGCACCCAGGCGCTGGGCGGCATCGGCGGGGTGAACGTGTGGGCGCAACTCATCGGCACGCTGATGGGCGTGGTCTGGGCCGGGCTGGCGGGGTGGGCCGTGTACGGCGCGCTGAAGAAGGCGGTCGGGTTGCGGCTGACGCAGGAAGAGGAATACGACGGGGCGGACTTGTCGATCCACCATATTTCGGCGACGCCGGAGCGGGAAGTGAACTGGTGATTCAGTTGGCTGGCTTCTCTACCCCGTGTGTCCACCCAGGCATGTCGACGTAATACCGCACCGCCTTGCCCTGGCCCACCGTGTACAGGATGCCATTGCGCACCAGGTCTGACAGGTCGCGCGTGGCCGTTGCTTTCGAGACGCGCACCATCTTCAGATACTTGTCGACATTGAGCCCGCCGAGAAACCCACCGTCCCCGGCTTCAAGCAATCTTTGCAGCAATTGCCGCTGCCGCTCGTTGATGTCGTGTTGCGCATGACGCGCCCAGAAGCGCGAGCGCTCCAACGCCGAGTGAATGGTGTTGCTCGAGGCGATGCATGCCTGCCCGAAAGCACCGGCGAACCATTGCACGAATGCCGTCACGTCCAAGCCGCCCGACTGACCCGCCGCCAGCGCGTCGTAGTAGCCCTTGCGGTCCGCCAGCAACTGGCGAGACAGGCTGAAAAGCCGCGTCGGCGCACCGGTGTCCTGTGCAAGCGCCATGTCGGCCACCGCGCGGCCGACGCGACCGTTGCCATCCTCGAATGGGTGAATGGTTTCGAACCAGAGGTGAGCGATGGCGGCTCGCGCGATGCCGTCCATCGCGGAGTGCCGCGTTTGCGCGAACCACGCCAGGAAGGCATCCATTTCGCGCGCGACCGAGGCCGACGGCGGAGCGGTGTAGTGCACGATCTCTCTGCCCGGCAGGCCGCTCACGATCTGCATGGCGTCGGCATGGTCCCGGTAGCGTCCGACCACGATACGCTGGATGCCCGACGTGCCGCCTGGAAAGAGCGCCGACTGCCAGCGGCACAGCCTGGCTGCGTCCAGCGGCTCGTCGAAGCGGGTCGTGGCGTCGTGAATCACCTCGACCAATCCGTCCACATGCCGATCGGTGGAGCCCGCATGGCTTGCGCCCAAGCGGCGCAACACGGAGGAGCGCACCGCCGCAAGATCGAGCCGCTCGCCTTCGATGGCCGCCGTGGCCACGGCCTCCTGCATCCACAGCGCCTGCTCAACCTCGGCCAGCCCATCCAGCCCGATGGCACGGGCGAGACCGCTGACCTCGCCCTTGTGTTCTCGCGCCTGCGATAGCGCGGCGCTTGCCGCCGAAGCGTCATACCGCAAGGCAGGCCAGCCGGATTGCTGCCAGATGTAGAGCGGGGCGAAAGTAGCCATGAGCCGCATTTTAAATAAATCGGCTCAATAATTGATGCGTAATTGTGAAATTGCGGCTCAGGTGCTCCGATTTCGGGAAGAAAGGCACGAATCTGTTACCTGTAGCAAACTTCCCAGCCGGACCACGACTGATTCATTTCCTCCACACTCATGACCCAATCGCCCCCCGCCCTCGAAGTCCTCCCCCGCGACCTCACCGCCTACCGCAAGGGCAACGTCGGCATCGATACGTGCACCGCTTCGAGTCGGGCAAGCCCGGGCCGCACGTGCTCATCAACGCGCTCACGCACGGCAACGAGATCTGCGGCATGACGGCCGCCACGCACCTGCTCGACAACAACGTGCGCCCGAAGATCGGCACGCTCACCGTGGCTTTTGCCAACATCGACGCGTACGAGTCGTTCAAGGAAGAGTCGCCTTTCGACAGCCGCCAGATCGTTCACAACCTCAACCGCATCTGGTCGCCCGAGTGGCTCGACGGCACCGAGGACAGCCCCGAGCTGCGCCGCGCGCGCATCCTGCGTCCGGTGGTGGAGGCGGCCGACCACATCCTCGACATCCATTCGACCAGCCAGCCCGTGGTGCCGTTCTGGGTGTACCCGGCGTTCGAGCGCAACGCCAAGGTCGCGCTGGCCATCGGCCGTCCGTCGGTGCACCTGGTGATGCCCGACGGCCTGGGCTCGGGCACGCCGCTGATCCAGTACGGCAGCCATGGCGGGCCGGACGGCAAGGGCGTGGCGATGGTGGTCGAGTGCGGCCAGCACTTCCTGCGCTCCGCGTCGGAGCTGGCGACGGCTGTCACGTACGACTTTCTTGCGTACTTCGGCCTCGTCGACAAGGACCCGGCCACGCCGCCGGCCGAACCGCAACGGCGCTTTCAGCTGCTGCAGACGTACGTCATCAAGTCGGAAGACTTCGCGTTCGTGCGGCCGTTGATCGGCTTCGAGACCTTTGCCAAGGGCGAGCTGATCGCGACCAACGGCGCGGAAGAAATCCGCGCGCTGTGCGACGACTGCACGATCTTCATGCCGGCGCAGCGCACGATCGTCGGGCGCGAGGCGGTGTATCTGACCAAGCCGCTGTGAGCTCAATAAATGGCCGTGAGATACCTTTCGTCGCAATCGACTTGGGATACTTCAAATCTTCACGCATTTGACCTAGGGTTCGGCTGCGTCGATAGTGAAGTTAACTTTCAAACTCGATGGTTTGGATTGAAAGTACGCTCTTCCTCGTTGTCTTGGTACTGTTAAGTTGAAATTTGTATGCTGCGAATTAAAGGTCGGCGATAGTCATTTTTTAATGAAGTGTTGAGAATTTTATATTTCATTGGCTATCTTTTGTGCGCGAATGAGCGTCTTATTTATGCCATCTTAATTTTTGAGCCCGGATCGATTTCGATGAATTCGCATAGTATCGAAGCTCGCTCTCGTATCGATGATGCGTCATTCGTGCCCTGTTGTGACATTCTCTCATACTCAAGAAGTCGATAATCGGCTAACCCAAGATCTTGCTCCGCGTTTTTGCGATTTTCCTGTAACTTAAGATTGAATTCGACTATTTTTTCTCGGGTGAATTTCCCTGCGTTGACGGCATTCTCTTGGGCGCTTTGTGCGCAAAGGTAATAAATTGGAATGCTTGATTGCGTGCGAAGCAATTCGTCTTGGGTGGAGAAGATGGTATTGAGATTGGTTAATGTGGATTCAACGGAGTTGACAATTTTCTCAATTGGAATTTCTTCGTCTTTCCGGTAATTTTTTACCATTTGATCGATGTATGGCTTTTTCGTATCTTGAATTCTTCCAAATTTAAGAAACGAGTATTCAATGAATAGAAGTCTTGCTGATATTTCTTGGTGCTGATATCGACGATTGGTGAGTCGAATGGCACTGGTGAAGAATTTGGCCTTTGAAATTTCTCTGATTGCAGTTGCCATAGGCCCGCCAAGAGCATTTCTTTTTTCCGCCGCATTGAGGGGGACAGCCTCATTAAGTCGGCTGAACATGTCCTCGATCAATTCGATGTCGTCTGTCTTGATTACAACGATTGGAAGATTGAAAGAGTCGAAGAAAACCTTCAGTTCGGGGTAGCTACGGGCTAAGTCGCTATAGCGTAAGCCTCCAGCTTTGACGTTCTCATCGGCCAAGTATGAGAAATCGGAAGCCAGGCTCCATTCGTCATTCATAAACCCCCAAATTGCTTCAAGGCGTTGACGTCCATCTATAATTGCATATTCATGTTTGACGCTGCCTGCGGTCGCATGGATTTCCGATATATCATGAAAATAGAGCTTTGGAATGTCGTAGTCATTGAGGATTGAATCCATCAAGAGTTGCTTTTTTTCCAAATTCCAGACTTCGCCATTTCGCTGGTAAACAGGGTCTTTTTAGTATCCTGTCTTTAAGGAAATTAAGACGCAGAATTGCACTGCTCGACATGGGGTGTGTTCGAATGACTGTCATTTAAACGCCCTCTAGCGCATTGGGGAGCTCGGGGAAAAGCTGAAAACGTGAAAACCCTAAAATCTTAAGTTGATTTTTAATGGTTGTTTTTGCTGGTGAGGGGATTATGTATCTCCATATATGATCCGACTGGTAGTTGGGAGGGAGGTTGTTGACGCTTCCTTCTGCGCGGTGGCTAATTGTGAAAACGCCCTGTTGGGATTGTATTCTTCGGCTATTTCTTGAGGCAATCGCGGCCATTGGTATTTGGTGAGACCGTTTTTCTTGAAAGAGTGATGTTGGGCTGTAAGAGTTTAATGTTGAATCTGTAAAGGATGGAATAGATCCATCAAATTCGGCCCTGAAATTGGCGTATTCATTTAGTACTGTTGGTAGCAAAGACCATAGCGCTCCAGGTTGATCTTCGTGCAAGTCGTCGTTGACTGCAAACCATAATGCGACAAGCGGAGATTCGCTCCAGTCGAGAAGTCGTGTAGGGCCACCATAGTGCTGGATCAGAAAAAGCCAGTCATATTCGTGGCTCGGTGACTTTTCTACCAACAATGTGGCATTTTGTTGAAATCTTCCAATGATGTCCCATTCTGGTCTATTGGCTGCTCTTAGTATTTTGGGCTGCAAATCCCAGGCGAAATTGGTTTGCCCCCTGAACCAGATGGGTCTATTATTCGTTTCCTGCTGATCGATAGTTAGAAATTCGAGTAGCTTGGAGATTGTGTCAATTTCACGGTCTTGGAATTTCATTTCAATCTCTGGTCTGTTTTTTCATGTCGAATAAACGCGATTGGCGCGGTTCGTGGCAAATGATTTTGCACATCCGTTACAAAATTGCAAACATTACTGAGATTGCTTGGTTTATCGGTTAGCTGACGAACAACGCCGGATCCACCATCGCCCGATTCAGCATCACCGACCAATGCAGATGCGGCCCCGTCACCCGCCCGGTTGCGCCGACCGCCGCCAGCTTCTCCCCGGTCTTCAGCACATCGCCCACCTTCACGTCGACCCGGCTCAGGTGGCAATACATCGTCAGCAGCCCGCCGCCGTGGTCCATCCACACCGTGCCGCCGTTGAAGAAATAGTCGCCCGTGTCGATCACCTTCCCCGGCAGCGGCGCGAGCACCGGCGTGCCGGTGCCGGCCGCGATGTCCATGCCGCTGTGCGGATTGCGCGACTGCCCGTTGAACACGCGGCGCAGCCCGAACGAGCTGGAGCGGCGGCCCGGCACGGGCACGCGCATCTGCAGCGCGGCGTCGGGCCGCATGTCGGTCAGCGTGGCCATCACGGTGGTCAGGTGCGCGCGTTCGCGCTCGTAGCGGGCCTGGTCTTCGGGCGCGAGGTCGACGGTGCGCGGCGCCACCGTGAGACGCTGTTCGCGGTATTGCTTCGGGGCGATCGTGTAGGCGATCTGCTTTTCTGCGCGGCCTTCGGGGCGCACGGTGATGCTGGCTTCGCCCGGCTCGGCGGCGAGCGGAATGCCGACCAGCGCCGTCCACTCGATGGTGTCGCCCAGCACGAGCAGGGGCACGTCGCCCGCGAAGGCCGCGGGCCGCGTCGCCGCCGGGCCCAGCGACAAGCGCGCCACGCCGCCTGGCACCTGGGACGCATGGGGCCAGACGTCGGCGTGGGCGGCTTTCTCTTTCTGCTTCTTGGGCGACGCGGCGTTGGCGAGTTGCGCCGCGGGCAGCGTCGCCAACAAACCGACGGCGCCGAGCAGGGCGGTGCGGCGATTCAACGAAGCGTCGCGCGGAAATTCAGGGAGCGAATTGAAAGTTTGCATGGACATGTGTTCGTGTGATGTGTGTGTGGATAGAGCGGCGGCGTCAGCCCAGCCAGCTCCCCGGCGCCAGCCCGTCGAGCGTGTGCGGCCCGATGGCCGCGCGAATCAACCGCAGCGTCGGCAGCCCCACGGCGGCCGTCATGCGCCGCACCTGGCGGTTGCGGCCTTCGCGGATCGCCAGCTCCAGCCACGCGGTGGGAATGCTCTTGCGCTCGCGAATGGGCGGCTGGCGCTCCCACACCGCGGGTGGCGGGTCGAGCAGCCGCGCCCTTGCCGGACGTGTGGGGCCGTCGTTGAGCTGCACGCCATCGCGCAGCGCCGCGAGCGCCGCCTCGGTGGGCGTGCCCTCGACCTGCACCCAGTAGATCTTTTCCATCTTGAAGCGCGGATCGGCGATGCGCGCCTGTAGTTTGCCGTCGTCGGTGAGCAGCAGCAGGCCTTCGCTGTCGGCGTCGAGCCGGCCGGCGACATAAACGCCGGGGATGTCGATGAAATCTTTCAGGCCGCGCCACCGGCCCTCGGGCGTGAACTGGCTGAGGACGCCGTAGGGCTTGTTGAAGCGGATCAGGCGGGACGAAGAAGTGCTTGGAAGACTCATGAGCCGACAGGATAGCCCGGGTCTGTCCTGCAACATTCGGCGGACTTGCCGACTCCAATCGGTTCATTGCCCCAGATCACTCAGGAGAACCCGGAATGACGATGCGAAGCTCCTTCATCCCTCTCGCGTGCGTGGCGGCGGCGGGCCTTTCATTGGCCGCTTGCAACAGCACATCCCTTCGCGTCGGCGGCGCGCCCGAGGCGAGCGTCAAGAACTGCGTGAACGTCGCCGCGCGCGAGCTCAGGGTTCCGGCGGCGAGCATCGTGGTGGACAGCGGCTACACGCCGCGCGACGGGGTCTACACCATCGACCTGAAGGTCGGGCCGCAGGGGCGCCCTGCCGTGTGCACCACCGACGAGAACAGCGCGGTGCTGGGCGTGGTCTACAAACGGCCTTGATGAAGGGCTGAAAAAGAAAAAGCCGGGGCCATCGAGGCCCCGGCTCTTGGCTGGGAGGCGAGGGGAGCGCCGGTAGGGCCTACTTGCCCCAGCTGTCCCGCATCCCCGCCGCGCGGTTGAACACCGGCTTGCCATCGGCGGCGCCCTTCGTGTCGCGCACGAAGTAGCCATGCCGCTCGAACTGGATGCCGACTCCGGCCTCGGCCTTCGCCAGCGAAGGCTCGACGAACGCCGAGCACACTTCCAGGCTCGTCTTGTTCAGCTCGTCCAGCAGCTCGCCGCTGCCCGGGTTGGCTTCGGCGAAGAGGCGCTCGTACAACCGTACCTCGGCCTGCACCGCGTCGGCGGCGGCCACCCAGGTGATGTTGCCCTTCACCTTGATGGCATCCGCGCCCGGCGTGCCGCTCTTGGTGTCGGCCACCAGCGTGGCCTGCACTTCGACGAGCTTGCCGTCGGCGTCCTTGGTGGCGCCCGTGCACTCGATGACGTGGCCGTACTTCAGCCGCACCTTGTTGCCGGGGAACAGGCGGAAGAAGCCCTTGGGCTGCACCTCTTCGTAGTCGGTGCGCTCGATCCAGACTTCGCGGCCGAGCTTGAACTCGCGCTTGCCCATTTCGGGGTGGTGCGGGTGCACGGGGGCCGAGCATTCGTCGAGCACGCTGTCGCCGCCCATCAGTTCGCCCCAGTTGGTGATGACGAGCTTGACCGGGTCGAGCACCGCCATGGCGCGCGGGGCCACGGGGTCGAGCGTGTCGCGCAGCGCGGCCTCGAGGCTGGCGTAGTCGATCCAACCGCCCGACTTGGTGGTGCCGCTGCGTTCGCAGAACAGGCGCAGCGCTTCGGGCGTGTAGCCGCGGCGGCGCAGGCCGGCAATGGTGGGCATGCGGGGGTCGTCCCAACCGTCGACGTATTTTTCTTCGACCAGCTGGCGCAGCTTGCGCTTGCTGGTCATGACGTGCGTGACGTTCAGGCGCGCGAACTCGTACTGGCGCGGGTGCGGGCTGGCGATGAGGCCGCCTTCGGCGAGGCGGTCGAGCAGCCAGTCGTAGAACGGGCGCTGGTCTTCGAACTCGAGCGTGCAGATGCTGTGGGTGATCTGCTCCAGCGCGTCCTCGATGGGGTGCGCGTAGGTGTACATCGGGTAGATGCACCACTTGTCGCCGGTGTTGTGGTGGTGGGCACGGCGCACGCGGTACAGCGCGGGGTCGCGCATGTTGATGTTGGTGCTGGCCATATCGATCTTGGCGCGCAGGATGGCGGCGCCGTCGGCCACCTGGCCGTCGCGCATGGCACGGAAGCGCGCCAGGTTTTCTTCGGGCGTGCGGGTGCGGAAGGGGCTGTCGGTGCCGGGCGTGTTGAAGTCGCCGCGGTTCGCGCGCACTTCTTCGGCGGTCTGCTCGTCCACGTAGGCCAGGCCGGCGCCGATGAGGTATTCGGCCGCCTCGTACATGAAGTCGAAGTAGTTGCTGGCGAAGTACTCGTGCGGCTGCAGCGTGCCCGGGGCGCTGGGGCGGTCGGCCAAGTAGGTTTCGTAGCCGAGCCACTTCACCGCGTCGCGGATGGAGTCGACGTATTCCTGGTCTTCTTTTTCGGGGTTGGTGTCGTCGAAGCGCAGGTGGCACACGCCGCCGTATTCCTTGGCCAACTCGAAGTTCAGCCAGATGCTCTTGGCGTGGCCGATGTGCAGGTAGCCGTTGGGTTCGGGCGGGAAGCGCATGCGCACCTTGGCCGGGTCGGCCATGCCCTGGGCATGATGGGCGGCGCTGCCGGGCGATCCGCCCCACTTGCGGCCTGCGTAGGCGCCCTGTTCGAGGTCGTTCTCGATCACGTGGCGCAGGAAATTGCTCGGTGCAGCGGTCGTTTTGGCGCCGTTTTTGTCGGTCGGGGAGGTCATTGCGGCATTCTAGAGGGCACCCCCTGGGTGTTACTTTTGGCAACGCTCTTCACATTGCCGGGTGCACCCCCTTTGCAATTGCCGCGTTCAATACACACATGGGCGGTTCAGACCCGAACGCAGCCCACCGCAACAAGGAGTCCAACATCATGAACGTCACACGTTCCACCTTCTTCAAATGGGCCGCCGCAGGTGTCGTGGCAGCCGGTGCATTGTTCGCAGCCACCTCGGCCAGCGCCCGCAGCGACGTGAGCTGGTCGATTGGCGTCGGGGTTCCCGGCGTGGCGGTGGGCGTGGGCGCTCCCGCGTACTACCCGGCGCCGGTCTACGCGCCGCCGGCACCCGTGTACTACGCACCGCCGGCCCCGGTCTACTACAACCCGCCGCCCGTGTACTACCGTCCGGCCCCGGTCTACTACGGCCCGCCGGCCTATTACGGCCCCCGCTACTACGGTCGTGGCTACTACCGCGGTCATGGCCACTGGCGTTAAAACGCCACGGTAATCGTGACTGAATGAAAAAAGCCGGCTCCGCAAGGGCCGGCTTTTTCTTTGGGCGTGCGCCTTCTGATTTCACATGGCGCGAAACAGGTGGGCGTAGAGCCGGCTGACCGGAATCTTCTCGGCCCGCCCGCGCAGCATGAGATGCATCTTGCCGGCCTCGTCGCGGTGCACCGACTCGATGGCGCTGCTGCGCACCACCACCGCCCGGTGCACCTGCCAGAAGGTGTCGGCGTCGAGCTGGGGCAGCAACTGCTTCAGCGGCGTGCGGATCAGGTATTCGTGCGTGGCGGTCAGCACGCGCAGGTATTTGTCGGCCGCCTCGAAATACAGCACTTCGTCGATGGGCACCATGCGCACGGTGCTGCCGCCGGCGTCGCTCGCGGCGATCATGCGCAGCGGGGCGGGGGCCGCGCCGGGCCCGCCGTTGCCTGCACCAGCACCCGCGCCGGCAGCGGTCAGCACCTGGCGCCACTGGCTCAGGGTCCGTTCGAGCGCCTCGTCGGCCACGGCGGGCGTGGACGAAGGCTGCCGGGCGGCCAGCGCTTGCTGCAGCCGGGCCACGGTCTTGCGCAGCCGCTCGGGTTGCACGGGCTTGAGCACGTAGTCGATGGCCTGGGCCTCGAAGGCGCGCGCGGCGTACTCGTCGTAGGCCGTGACGAACACCAGCTGCGGCATCGGCGCCTCGTCGGCGGGCCAGCAGTCGGCCAGCTCGGCGGCGGCGCCCAGGCCGTCCAGGCCGGGCATGCGGATGTCGAAGAACAGCACCTGCGGCAGCAGGCGCAGCGCCTCGCGCACGGCGCCGCGGCCGTCGCCGGCCGTGGCGACGACCTGCAGTTCGGGCCAGGCGGAGGCCAGTTCGGCCTTGAGGGCTTGCGCGAGCAGCGGCTCGTCTCGGCAATGAGGGCGGTCGGGGTCGTCATCTGGTTGCGGGGGCGTTGATTCAGGCGGACAGCGGAAGGCTCAGCGTGGCGCGGGTGCCGCCGGCGGGCGCGGGCGCGAGCAGCAGGTCGCCCTGCGCGCCGTACACCGTGGCCAGCCGTTCACGCACCTGCTCGAGCCCGAAGCCGCTGCCCTCCGAAGGCGGGGCGGCATCGAGGCCGACGCCGGTGTCGCTCACCTCGATGACCAGCCGGCCGGCGTCCCGGCGGGCGCGCACTGCAATTTCGCCGCCTTCCACCTTGGCTCGAGCCCGTGGCGGATGCTGTTTTCTATCAGCGGCTGCAGCAGCAGCGGCGGCACGGGCGTGTCGCGCAGCGCTTCGGGCAGCTCGAGCGTGTAGCGCAGCCGATCGCCCATGCGCACCGACATCAGTTCGAGGTAGTCGGCCAGCCGTTCGAACTCGGCCGACAGCGGATGCGACAGCGCGCGCGAGCCGCTGAGCGTCATGCGCAGATAGCTGTTGAGCCGGTCGAGCATGGCCACCGCGCGCGGCGGGTCGATGGTGATCAGCACGCGCAGGTTGGCCAGCGTGTTGAACAGCATGTGCGGCTCCAGCTGCGTTTCGAGCAGCTTGAGCCGGGCCTCGGTGGCGTTGCGCTGCGCCAGGTCGACCTGGCTTTGCAGGTACTTGCTCCTGCCCAGGCTGTAGAAGAAGAAGCACATGCCGACCGTCGCCACCACGGTGATGGTCACGGCGGTGGCCAGCTTGTGTCCCCGGAAATCCAGAAAATCGAATGCGGGCGCGCCGCTCCAGGCGTCGCCGATGAGGTTGCCGGTGAAGAAGCCGATGACCACGCCCACCGCCACCAGCAGATAGCCCCACGGCCCCTTGGGCCAGTGCACTTCGCGCTGCCCGGTGAACAGCAGCCGGCCGCCGTCGATGACCAGCCAGCTCACGGTGCCGATCGACAGCGAGTACACGAGGTGGGGGGCCCAGCCGCCGCCCTCGGTGATGGTCAGCGCGAGGGCAATCAGGCAGCAGAAGACGGCGGTGATCAGGCCATGCCGCAGCATGTCCCGCAGGTTCTCGGACCTGAACCGGGAGAGGGCGGGGGGCTGCCCGGCCAGGTTCACCCGCGGTCCCTGGCGCCCAGCGCGCGGCGTTCGCGTTCCACCAGCCGGTCGTAGAAACCGCCGCCGGGCGCCACGAACCAGATCACCGCGCCGTGGATCAGCAGGCCCAGGCCCCAGCCCATGAGCGGGTACATGGCCCAGGTGTGGCCCCGGGCGGCTGAGAGCGTGACCAGCCCGAGGTTGACCACGACGTAGACGAAGGCGTGGATGTACCAACCCATCTTGGCGCCGGCGCGGCGGCGGGCGAGGCGTTCGACATCGGCGTAACGCGGGTTCGAAGGGGAGTTCGACGAGGTGGAGGGGTTCATGACAGCTCCTTGTATTGGACAGGAAGGAAATCGGGTGCGGGCGCGGGCACGGGGGCCGCAGGCATTGCCTGCGAGGCCGCGCGCTGGCGCAGCTCTTCGGTGGTGTCGCCGGGGCCGTCCGGCTTCCAGCCCGGCGGCTTCACCAGATAGCCGACGAACGCGCGCACCGACCGTGCCGAGGCCAGGTCGCGAAACAGCGCGCGCCAGTGCATGAACTCGATTTCGAAGAGGTTGTTCGACGTGACCGGGTTGACCAGCCCGTAGCGGCAGGGCAGGTCGGCGCGCTCGGGAATGTAGGTGCCGAACAGCCGGTCGAACACGGTCAGCACGCCGCCGTAGTTGCCGTCGAGGTACTCGAGGTTCGAGGCATGGTGCACGCGGTGGGCCGAGGGCGTGTTCAGCACCCATTCGAGCGGCCCGAGGCGGGGAATCCAGGTCGCGTGGATCCAGAACTGGTACAGCAGGTTCAGCGTGAGCATCAGCAGGACCACCCGGGGCGGCATGCCCAGCAGCGGCGCCAGCATGAAGAAGGCCAAGGTGCCGGTGAGGCGGCCGGTCCAGCCGAAGCGGTAGGCTGCCGACAGGTTCAGCTGGTTCGGCGAATGATGAATGGCGTGGGTGCACCAGAACCAGCGCACCCGGTGCGCGGCGCGGTGGTACCAGTAGTAGCAGAACTCCTGGCCGATGAAGCAGGCGGCCCAGCCGCTCCAGTGGTCCATCGGCAGGGTGAACAGGCGGTGCGCGTAGAACCAGTCCATGGCGCCGGTCCAGAAGGCCAGCGGCAGCAGCCAGCGCAGCGGGTATTCGCGCACCAGGAAGTCGATCACCGAAATGCCCGAGGCCTTCCAGTCGTAGCTGCGCCAGCCGTTGCGCAGCGAGAGCACCAGGCCTCGGCGATCGAGGCGACCAGCACCACCGTGACGGAGATCTTGAGAATCAGCAAGAGCACGTTCATGACGGTGGTTCCTCGATGAAAGCCGGGGCCGGGCAACGATCTTAGGCGGCGCGCACGTTCGCCGTCATGGCGTCAGTACGGATGGCCAGCTTCCACAGGCGCGTCGCGCGGGCCGCGAAGACACCGGTGAAGGCGCCGTACAGCGCCGGCACCGCGAGGCCGAAGACCGCGCCCTGGCGCAGCTCGGGGTGCATGGCCAGGGCGGCGCCCACTACGTACTTGGTCAGGAAGATGCCCATCATGAGCATCAGCGGCACCGGGCTGCCGGCCACGTGGAAGCGGCGCTCGGCGGCGTCGTAGCGGGTGGTGGCGGGCACCGGGCGCTGCAGCACCAGCGCCATCAGCACGACCGCGGCGGCGGCCCAGCCCAGCAGCGCGCCCAGCGAGTCGCCGAACACCGAGACCACGCCGTAGAACGACAGGCCGCCCATGGCCACGGGCATCAGCGTGACGCGGGTCAAGCTCACGCTGTTGGTGAGCAGCTGCCTGGCGCCGAGCCAGA
Organism: Variovorax sp. E3; assembly: GCF_016082275.1. Lineage (GTDB taxonomy): Bacteria > Pseudomonadota > Gammaproteobacteria > Burkholderiales > Burkholderiaceae_C > Variovorax. The sequence goes on along the minus strand of NZ_MOWM01000053.1, from coordinate 543 downwards.
GCAGCAGGAAGAAAACGGCGAACACCCACTTGGGCGTGTGAAGGACGATTTGCATCAGCATGGTGGTACTCCGTTCGAAGATGAAGAAAGCCTGAAGAGGCGGAAGAAATTCGGAAGGGATTCGATGGAGCGGACTGTGCCGGGGCGGCACCGCGCCTGCCACCGGCGTGCGACGAAACGCAGCGCGGCGGCGCCAGTTGCAGCAGGCGGGCGCGAACCGCGCGGCTTTCGGCCATCGGCGGTGGCAGCTTTACCGTCGCTTTACGGCGCAGCAAACAGGGCGACTACCATTCGGCGCTGTACTCTAGGTCGAACTTCGCACCCTTCGCACGCACTGCCCATGGAACAAGAAAAATCGCCCGAGCCTCTGCCCGCCAACGTGTCTCCCACACATCCACCGGTGCGCAGGCGTCGCTGGCTGGGGGCCTTGCTGACCTTGCTGCTGCTCGCGGCGCTGGGCGGCGGCGCGTGGTACCTGATCCAGCGCGCGAAGACGCCCGTGCCCGGTCCCGGGGCGGGTCCGGGCGCCGGCCGGCCGGGTGG
>NZ_MOWM01000052.1 GCF_016082275.1 Variovorax sp. E3 | reverse complement strand
TCGTGGACGAGACCGGCACTTCGGGCATGTAGGGAGAGGTGGGCACGTCGGAGGGCACCGGCAATGACGGCAATGACGGCAGGGGCGTGGGCTGCTCGGGCGGCATGTTGCCGCGGCCGACGGCGCCGCCCATTTCCATGCGCACGCGCCCCGGCGACTTGCCGCCGATGCGCCCCGTGGTCACGCCGGGCTTCAGGTACGCATACAGCTGCAGCACGGTCTGCACGTAGTTCTGCGTTTCCTTGTAGTTCGGGATCTTGTTGCCCGCGCGCTGCACGGCGCCCTCGCCCGCGTTGTAGGCCGCGAGCGCCAGCTCGATCTGGCCCGGGAACATGGCGATCAGGTCGCGCAGGTAGCGCGAGCCGGCGGCAATGTTGATGCGCGGGTCGAACAGCTTTTTCTCGATGGTCGTGCGCTTGTCGGCCGACACGCCGTAGCGCTGCGCGGTGGCGGGCATGAGCTGCATCAGGCCCATCGCGCCCTTGGGCGAGACGGCCTGCGCATCGAAGCCCGACTCGGTGGCGACCAGCGCCTGCAGCAGCTCGTAGTCGATGGCGTGCTTGCTCGACGCGTCGCGCAGCGCGGCCTTGGCGGTCTTGTAGCCGGGCGAGGCCTCGAACATGGCCAGCAGCGACTGCGAGGCGGCCGGCACCTTGCCGTCGATGCCGCGCACGCCGCGCCCCAGCGGAGAGATGCCTTGGGCGGTGTCGAAGCTCTGGCCGCCACGAAAGAAGATCTGGTAGCGCTCGTCGATCTTCTCGGAGGCGAAGTGCGCCACGCCCTTGCTGTCGATGTAGCCGTAGATGTCAGCGGCGTGCGCAAGTCCCTGCTGCGTGAGCAACAGGAAAGCCAATAGCAACGAACGCTTGAAAGCTGACATGCGTGGTGGAGAAATCAAACATCGATGTCGACATCGTCGGCGCGCAACTCCATGAGTTCGCGCCGCGCGGCCGCTTCGCCCTTGCCCATGAGCTTGGTGATCTCGCCCTGGGTGGACGTGAAGTCGAACCGCCCCAATTGGACCTGCATCAGGCGGCGGGTGTCTGGATTGAGCGTGGTTTCCCACAATTGTTCCGCGCTCATTTCGCCCAGGCCCTTGAAGCGGCTGATGCTCCAGGCGCCTTCGCGCACGCCGTCTTTACGCAATTTGTCGAGCGTGGCGGTCAGTTCGCCCTCGTCCAGCGCATAGACCTTGGAGGCCGGCTTCTTGCCGCGCGCGGGCGCATCGACCCGGAACAATGGCGGCTTCGCGACATAGACGTGGCCGGTTTCGATGAGCTTGGGAAAGTGGCGGAAGAACAGCGTGAGCAGCAGCACCTGGATGTGCGAGCCGTCCACGTCGGCATCGCTCAGGATGCAGATCTTGCCGTAGCGCAGGCCGCTCATGTCGGGCGAGTCGTTGGGGCCGTGGGGGTCGACGCCCACCGCCACCGAGATGTCGTGGATTTCGGTGTTGGCAAAGAGCCGGTCGCGCTCGACTTCCCAGGTGTTGAGCACCTTGCCGCGCAGCGGCAGGATGGCCTGGCTTTCCTTGTCGCGGCCCATCTTGGCGCTGCCGCCGGCGGAGTCGCCCTCGACCAGGAAGACTTCGTTGTGGCTGATGTCCTTGCTCTCGCAGTCGGTCAGCTTGCCGGGCAGCACGGCCACGCCGGAGCCCTTGCGCTTCTCGACCTTCTGGCCGGCGCGCTGGCGCGTCTGCGCGGCCTTGATGGCCAGTTCGGCCAGCTTCTTGCCGTAGTCGACGTGCTGGTTGAGCCACAGCTCCAGCGCAGGGCGCACGAAGCTGGACACCAGGCGCACGGCGTCGCGCGAGTTCAGGCGCTCCTTGATCTGGCCCTGGAACTGGGGGTCGAGCACCTTGGCGCTGAGCACGTACGAGGCGCGCGCGAACACGTCCTCGGGCAGCAGCTTCACGCCCTTGGGCAGCAGCGAATGCAGCTCGATGAAGCCCTTCACGGCGGTGAACAGGCCGTCGCGCAGGCCGCTTTCGTGGGTGCCGCCGGCGCTGGTGGGAATCAGGTTGACGTAGCTCTCGCGCACCGGTTGGCCGTCTTCGGTGAAGGCCACGCACCAGTCGGCGCCCTCGCCTTCGGCGAAGTTGTCGGCGTTCTTGTCGGCATGGCCGCTGCCTTCGAACAGCGGAATGACCGGGTCGCCGTTGAGCGTCTGCATGAGGTAGTCGCTCAAGCCGCCCTTGTAGAGCCACTGCTGGCTTTCCTTGGTCTTCTCGTTGGTGAGCGTGACGCTCACGCCGGGCATCAGCACGGCCTTGCTGCGCAGCAGGTGCGTGAGCTCGCCCATGGGCAGCGCGGCGGTCTCGAAGTACTTGGCGTCGGGCCAGGCGCGCACGGTGGTGCCCTGCTTGCGTTCGCCGGCTTCGAGCTTGCGGATTTCGAGCGCCTCGATCACGTCGCCGGCGCTGAAGGCCAGCTTGGCGACGGAGCCTTCGCGGTGCGAGGTGACTTCGAGCCGCTTGGACAGCGCGTTGGTCACCGACACGCCCACGCCGTGCAGGCCGCCCGAGAAGCTGTAGGCGCCGCCCGAGCTTGTCGAACTTGCCGCCGGCGTGCAGCCGCGTGAACACAAGCTCGACCACGGGAGCCTTTTCTTCGGGGTGCAGGCCGAAGGGAATGCCGCGGCCGTCGTCTTCGATGCTGACGGAGCCGTCGATGTGCAGCGTGACCTTGATCTTCTTGCCGTAGCCCGCGAGCGCCTCGTCGGCGGCGTTGTCGAGCACTTCCTGAATGATGTGCAGCGGGTTGTCGGTGCGGGTGTACATGCCCGGGCGCTGCTTGACGGGCTCGAGGCCCTTGAGCACGCGGATGGAGCCTTCCGAGTAGCCGGAAGATTCGGACGATGAATTGGGGGGAGTCTTGGGGGGAGTCGCCATGGGGGCGGATTGTAGTCAGTGGCCGGGAAATAACTGGATACCCATACAGGAAACGTCTTACGGCACGAACATGCGGGCGCCGAGAAAGTCGATGAAGGCCCGCAGCTTGGGCGACGGATGCCGCCCCGAAGGCCACAGCACGCCCAGGCCGATGCTGTGCGGCCGCACATGATCGACCAGCACGCTTTGCAGTTGGCCCGAGGCCAGCGCCTCGCGCACGCAAAAGTCCGGCAACAAGGCGATGCCGCGGCCGCGCAGCGCGAAGCACAGGCGGGTTTCCATGTTGTTGCAGATCATCGAGACGGGGGGCCGGGCCTCGGCGCCGTCGGGCGCGGGCTCCAGCGGCCAGACCTCCACCTTGCCGGTGGCCGGGTAGCGGTAGTGAAGGCAGGCGTGGGCCGCGAGGTCGGCCGGCACGAGCGGCGTGCCACGGCGCGCCAGGTAGTCGGGCGAGGCCACCAGCAGCTGCGAGAACTGGCCGAGCCGTCGCACCGAGAGCCGCGAATCGGCCAGCTCGCCGGTGCGCACCACGCGTCGAAGCCTTCCTCGATGACGTCGACCAGCCGGTCGCTGAAGTCGAGGTCGAGCTCGACCTCGGGGTACTCGCGCATGAAGTCGGCCAACAGCGGCAACACGAGCGAGCTGACCAGCGGCAGGCTCACGCGCAGCTTGCCGCGCGGCGAGCCGGCCGACTGCGACAGCTCCTGCTCGGCGGCCTCGATCTCGGCCAGCACGCGGCGGCTGCGCGCCAGGAACAGCGCGCCCTCGGCGGTGAGCGTGATGCTGCGCGTGCTGCGGTGGAACAGCCGCACGCCCAGCCGCTCCTCGAGCCGGGCCACGCGCTTGCCGACTGCGGACGCGGACACGCCGAGCGCGCGGCCGGCGGTGACGAAGCTGCGGGTCTCGGCCACCTGGACGAAGACGGTGAAGCCGCTGAGGGTGTCCATGAATGAAGGCTTCCATTGCGGACTTTCATGTCCGCATTGAGTGGAACTGTATCCCCCTTTTTCCGGAGTCGGCTTCTTCCTATCGTTGGCCGCATGTCATTCCCCAACGAAACCCCCACCCCTTCCAGGCCCGGCTCCCGCTGTCGGGCCTGCTCGCGCTGGCCGCCGCGAGCTTCATCACCATCCTCACCGAGGCCATGCCGGCCGGCCTGCTACCGCAGATCGGCGCGAGCCTGGACATCACGCCCGCACTGGTCGGCCAGCTGGTGACGGTGTACGCGCTCGGCTCGCTGGTCGCGGCCATTCCGCTGGTGGCGTTCACGCGCGGCTGGCGGCGGCGTCCGCTGCTGATGCTGGCGATCGGCGGCTTCGCGATCGTCAACACCGTGACCGCGCTGTCGCACAGCTACCCGCTGACGCTGGCCGCCCGCTTCTTCGCCGGCGTGTTCGCCGGCCTGCTCTGGGCGCTGGTGGCCGGGCACGCGGGGCGCATGGTGCCGCCGTCGATGCAAGGCCGCGCCATCGCGGTGGCCATGCTGGGCGCGCCGCTGGCGCTGTCGCTGGGCATTCCGGCGGGCACGCTGCTGGGCACGGGCGTGGGCTGGCGCCCGGCGTTCCTCGTGATGTCGGCGCTGTCGGTGCTGCTGCTGGGCTGGGTGCGCTGGCAGGTGCCCGACTTTCCCGGGCAGGAAGCCGGCCGCCGGCAAAGCGTGAAGCGCGTGTTCCTGCTGCCGGGCGTGCGGCCGGTGCTGGGCGTGATGCTGGCCTTCGTGCTCGCGCACAACATCCTGTACACCTACATCGCGCCGTTCCTGGTGCATGCCGGGCTGGGCGCGCGCGTCGACCTGGTGCTGCTGGTGTTCGGCACCGCGTCGCTGGCGGGCATCTGGGTGACGGGCGTGCTGATCGACCGCTGGCTGCGCGAGCTGGTGCTGGCGAGCACGGCCGTGTTCGGGCTCACGGCGCTGCTGCTGGGCACGGCGGCGGGGTCGGCGGCGGCCGTGTACCTGGGCGTGGCCGTCTGGGGGCTGGCCTACGGCGGCGCGGGCACGCTGTTCCAGACGGCTTCGGCGCAGGCGGCCGGCGAGTCGGCGGACGTGGCGCAGTCGATGGTGGTCACGGTGTGGAACATCGCCATCGCGGGGGCGGGCTGATCGGCGGCGTGCTGCTGCAGGGCGGCGGCGCGGGCGTGCTGCCGTGGTCGCTGCTGGTGCTGCTGGCGCCGGCGTTGTGGCTCACATGGCGGGCCTGCGCGCACGGCTTCCCCGGCGCGCGCGCTGTCGCCGGCGCGACAGCACCCTGACGCCGCGCGGCTTTGATGCGCCCACCGCATTGAAACCGCGCCGATAAATCATCAATGGCTTTGGCCGCCGGGGCGCCTGCCAAAGCAGCCAAGTCGCTACATTCGACGCCATGCAAGCCGCCGCCCGCCCCCTCTCGATCAAGCAAGTCCTGTTCTGCGGGGCGATGATCGTCACGCTCTCGATGGGCATCCGCCACGGCTTCGGCCTCTGGCTGCAGCCCATCACGCAGGCGCAGGACTGGAACCGCCAGACCTTCTCGTTCGCGCTGGCGATCCAGAACCTGTCGTGGGGCATCTTCGGCGTGTTTGCGGGCATGCTGGCCGACCGCTTCGGCGCGTTCAAGGTGCTGATCGGCGGCTCGGTGCTCTACGCACTGGGGCTGTTCGGCATGGCGCATTCACCGACGCCGCTGCTCTTTACGCTGAGCGCGGGCGTGCTGATCGGCGCGGCGCAGGCGGGCTCGACCTACGCGGTGATCTACGGCGTGATCGGGCGGCAGATTCCGGCCGAGCGGCGCTCGTGGGCCATGGGCGTGGCAGCCGCTGCCGGCTCGTTCGGGCAGTTCCTGATGGCACCCATCGAGGGCCGGCTGATCGGCCACCTGGGCTGGCAGACGGCGCTGGCCGTGCTGGCGGTGCTGGTGCTGGTCATCATTCCGCTGGCCTTCGGCCTGCGCGAACCCCGGACCGAGGCGCTGGCCGGGCACCGCGACCAGTCGGTGCTGCAGGCCGTGGGCGAGGCCTTCCGCTACCCGAGCTTCGGGCTGCTGATGGCGGGGTACTTCGTGTGCGGCTTCCAGCTGGCGTTCATCGGCATCCACATGCCGACCTACCTGCGCGACAAGAGCCTGCCGGCCGACGTGGCGGGCTATGCGCTGGCGCTGATCGGGCTGTTCAACGTGTTCGGCACCTACACCGTCGGGCTGCTGGGGCAGACGCTGGCCAAGCGCAAGATCCTGGCGGCGATCTATTTCGCGCGGGCGGTGTCGATCGCGCTGTTCCTGCTGGCGCCGATCTCGCCCATGAGCGTGTACGTGTTCTCGGCGGCCATGGGCTTCCTGTGGCTGTCGACCGTGCCGGCGACCAACGCCATCGTGGCGGGCATCTTCGGGGTGGCGCACCTGTCGATGCTCAGCGGCTTCGTGTTCCTGAGCCACCAGGTCGGCTCGTTCCTGGGCGTGTGGCTGGGCGGCTACCTGTACGACACCACGGGCAGCTACGACATCGTCTGGTACATCGCCATCGCGCTGGGCGTGTTCGCGGCGCTGATCAACCTGCCGGTGAAGGAAAGCGCCATTGCCCGGGTGCCCCGGCCGCTGGGCGCCGCCGGCTGATTGCGTATAAAGAGGGCCATGACTCCGCAGATGCGCCACCACATCGTTCACGCCGGCTGGCTGGCCGCCGCGCTGGCAGTGCTGGGCGGCGTGTTCGCGATGTACGTGCATCCGGACTTCCTGGTGACGCTGGTCGACCAGATCTGGTCGTGCTTCTGACCCCTCCTCTCTTTTCCTCCGATCGGCAATGACAGACGCTGCAGCAACCGCGCACGGCACGGGCGCGCCTTCCGCATGGATCGTGCGCTGGTCGCACCTGCTCGCACCGGGCGCCACGGTGCTGGACGTGGCCTGCGGGTCGGGGCGGCACATGCGCTGGTTCGCGGCACGCGGCCATGCCGCGACCGGTGTCGACCGCTCGCCCGAGGCCGTCGCGGCGGCGGGCGCCTTCGGCCAGGTGGTCGAGGCCGACATCGAATCGGGCCCATGGCCCTTCGCGGGCCGGGGCTTCGGCGGCGTGGTCGTCACCCACTACCTCTGGCGCCCGCGCCTGGCCGACATCGTGGCCGCCGTGGCGCCGGGCGGCCTGCTGCTCTACGAGACCTTCGCCGCGGGCAACGAAACCGTGGGCAAGCCCTCGCGCCCCGACTTCCTGCTGCAACCGGGCGAGCTGCTCGCCGCCTGCGCCGGCCTGCGAGTGGTGGCTTACGAAGACGGCTTCGAGCCCGAACCGGCCCGCTTCGTACAGCGTATCGCCGCCATCCGGGAAGCCGCAAGCGCCCCGGGCCAGCCGCCCCGCCGCCTCCTTAAGGGAAACTGAGGGGGGCGGCCCCCGTGTTTTCGCGGGCCCTGGAGTAAGTAGAATCGGCGCTTTCGTCCACCGACAAAGAGATTCCCCCTTGGAGCAACTGACAGGCAGCATCGTCGCGCTCGTCACGCCGATGCACGACGACGGCAGTGTCGACTACCCCGCCCTGCGGCGGCTCATTGACTGGCACATCGACGAAGGCACCGACTGCCTCGGCGTGGTCGGCACCACCGGCGAGTCGCCGACGGTCGATGTCGAAGAGCACTGCGAAATCATCCGTGTCTCGGTCGAGCAGGCCAAGGGCCGCGTGCCCGTCATGGCCGGCTGCGGCGCCAATTCGACCAAGGAAGCCATCGAGCTCGCCAAGTTCGCCAAGGGCGTGGGCGCCGACTCGCAGCTCCAGGTCGTGCCGTACTACAACAAGCCGACGCAAGAAGGCCAGTACCAGCATTTCAAGGCCATCGCCGAAGCCGTGGGCGACCTGCCCGTGGTGCTCTACAACGTGCCCGGCCGCACCGTGGCCGATATGGCGCACGACACCGTGCTGCGCCTGGCGCAGGTGCCCGGCATCATCGGCATCAAGGAAGCCACCGGCAACATCGAGCGGGCCCAGTGGCTCATTCGCGACCTGCCGAAGAACTTTGCCGTCTACTCCGGCGACGACCCGACCGCGGTCGCGCTCATGCTCTGCGGCGGCCAGGGCAACATCAGCGTCACGGCCAACATCGCGCCGCGCAAGATGCACGAGCTGTGCGTCGCCGCGCTGGCGGGCGACGTCAAGCGCGCCATGCAGATCCAGTTCGAACTGATGCCGCTGCACCGCAACCTGTTCGTCGAGCCCAATCCGATCCCGCTCAAGTGGGCCATGGCCAGGCTCGGCCTGTGCGGCGGCGCGCTGCGGCTGCCGCTCACCGAACTCGGCGAAGCGAGCCGTCCGGCGGTCGAGGGCGCCCTGCGCGCCACCGGCCTGCTCAAGAACTGAGCCCCACCCCCAACCCATTTCCGATCTGCCTTTTCCCTGGCCGCAACAAGGTTAAGCAACCTTTTGCCCGAACCGTGCTCTGAGATGGCGGGCACTGCGGCCCATAGATTGACCGAACCATTCCAACAAGGAAGACGACGTTGAAGAACCTTTCGCAACTTTCGCGATTTGCACTGCTGGCCACCCTGGTTGCCAGCCTTGCCGCCTGCTCCGTCCTCGAGGGCGACAAGATCGACTACAAGAGCGCGGGCAAGGCCCCGACGCTCGAAGTCCCACCCGATCTCTCGCAACTCTCGCGCGACAACCGCTACGCAGTCCCCGGCGGTGCCGTGACGGCCAACGCCTACCAGGCCGGCATTGCCAACGCCCCGGGCATTCCCACCGCCGTGAGCAACATCGGCGACGTCAAGATGGAGCGCTCGGGCACGCAGCGCTGGATCGTCGTCAACCGCACGCCCGACCAACTGTGGGAACCCGTGCGCGACTTCTGGCAGGAAAGCGGCTTCCTGCTGACCACCGACCAGCGCAACCTGGGCATCATGGAAACCGACTGGGCCGAGAACCGCGCCAAGCTGCCGCAGGACATCATCCGCGGCACGCTGGGCAAGCTGGTCGACTCGGTCTACTCGACCGGCGAACTCGACCGCTTCCGCACCCGCCTGGAACGCACGCCCACCGGCACCGAGATCTTCATCAGCCACCGCGGCATGCAAGAGGTCTACAACAACTCGCGCCAGGACCAGACCGTGTGGCAGCCGCGCCCGAGCGATCCTGAACTCGAGACCGAATTCCTGCGCCGCCTGATGGTCAAGCTCGGCGTCTCGCAAGAGCAGTCGAAGATCCTGGCCGCCACCACGCACCGGCGCGCACCGCCACCGTCGCCAAGGTCGGCAACCAGCCGGTCGTGCAGATCAGTGAAGGCTTCGACCGCGCATGGCGCCGTGTCGGCCTGGCCCTGGACCGCACCGGCTTCACCGTCGAAGACCGCGACCGCAGCGCCGGCCTGTACTACGTGCGCTACGTGACGCCGAACCCCGACAAGAAGGAGCCCGGCTTCTTCGGCAAGCTGTTCAGCGGCTCGAGCAAGGCGGAAGCGCCGATCAAGTTCCGCATCGCGGTCAAGAGCCAGGGCGAAAGCACCACGGTTGCCGTGTTGAACGAAGCCGGCGCGCCCGAAACCTCGGCCAACGCCGAGCGCATCGTCAAGGTCATCGCCGACGACCTGAAGTAACCCGCATGCTCCGCTTCCGAAGTCTCGGCAGCGGCAGCACGGGCAATGCCGCGCTGGTCGAAGCGACCAGCGGCGGCCGCACCTCTCGCATGCTGGTCGACTGCGGCTTCGGCCTCAAGCAGCTCGACCTGCGGCTGGCCCAGGCGGGCCTTGCCGCCAGCGACATCGATGCCGTCTTCGTCACGCACGAGCATGGCGACCACATCGGTTGTGCCCACTCGCTGTCGCGGCGCAGCCGCATTCCCGTCTGGATGAGCGAAGGCACGTGGCTCGCCACTGGCGGGCGCGATTTCGAAGGCCGCCTGAACCTCGCGCGCGACGACGCCGAGTTCGCGGTCGGCGACATCTGCGTGCAGCCCTTCACCGTTCCCCACGACGCGCGCGAGCCGCTGCAGCTGCGCTGCACCGACGGCAATCGCACGCTCGGTGTGCTGACCGATCTCGGCCATGCCACGGCCCACGTGCTGGCGCGCCTGAGCGGCGTGCACGCGTTGCTGCTGGAGTTCAACCACGACAGCGACCTGCTCGCGAACTCGGCCTACCCGGCCTTTCTCAAGCACCGCGTGGGCGGCAACTACGGCCACCTGTCGAACACCGCAGCCGCCGACATCGCGCGCGCGGTGCTGCACGACGGGCTGCGCCATGTGGTCGCGGCCCATCTCAGCGAGCAGAACAACCGGCCCGAGATCGTGCGCCGCCTGATGGCCGAGGCACTGGGCGGCAACGAGGCCGAGATGCTCACCGCCAGCGCGGCCGAGGGCTCGCCCTGGCTCGACGTCTGAGCCGCGCCGCCCTCTTCCTCACGCTGCGCTAATAAAAAAAGCCGCCTCATGGCGGCTTCTTTCATGGCGAATGCCAGGGCCTTGCTTATTGCTTGGGCGCTTCATTCTTCTTTGCGGCCTCGGTGGCTGCGTTCGCGGCGTCGAGCGCGGACGAAGCACCAGGTGCCGGCGTTGTCGATGCGGCCGGATCGGCGGCGGCGGGCACGGGTGTCGCGTCGGAAGACGGCGCGGGCGCTGGAGCGGGCGCGGGTTCGGTCACGGGCGCAGGAGGCGGCGTCACGACAGCCGGCGCTGCATCCTCCTTCTTTCCGCAGGCGACGAGCGCGGCAGCGGCAATCAGCGAGGCGATCAGGACGGACGATGACTTCTTCATGGAATCTCCTTTGGCAATGAAGGTCTGGAACGAAAAAATTCTAGACCTGCATCTCCGCGCGAATATGTCTCGCGGCCGGATTCGCGGCATTGGCTTACAAGCCGAGCGTCGATGCCGCGAAGGCGGGCCGCGCGATGCGCCAGCATTCGTCAATCGTCTCGCGCAAGGCGCGGCGCGCCTGCGCATCGGTGCCGCTCACGCCACGGCCGCGCTCGGGATCGATGCGATGCACGAACCACGTGGGCGTCCAGATGGCACTGGGCACTTCAGCGCCCGCGGCCTTGCCGGTGGCGCGGCATTCGACGATGTGGTCCCACATGCGGCGCCACGGCACGAAGCGCGCATGACCGCGTTCGAGCACGTCGAAGCGCTGCGCCAGCATCACGAAGCGGCGGCCGCTGCCCGACCAGGCCTGCAGCGCCTCGATGCTCGCGCGCTCGCCGAGCGGCCAGTCGGCGAAGTCGGGGTCGCTGAAGACGATCTCTTTCCAGCCCTCGCGCGCGGCGGCCGACAGTGCCGTGCGCAAGATTGCATCGAGGCCTCGCGGCCGTCGAAGCGCCCTTCGCTCAGTGGCTGTACGGCGTCGTCACTCGGCATGGAGCCAGCCTGACTCGCACCACTCGCCGAGCAGCGCCAGCGCGCCTTCGCTGGCACGGGCCAGCTCGCGCGGGCCCAGCGCGCGCTGGTCGGCCAGCCGGCGCATCAGCGTGGCATCGGCCCCGCCCGCGCGGAAGCTCTCGCCGTTGATGTAGATGTGCCGCGTGTCGTAGAGCATGCGCGTGCGCCGGTCGAGCGCCACGCGCTGCATGGCATCGGGCACGGGCACTTGGCCGCCCTCGCCGAACCACACGTTGGCCTTGGGCTCGGTGAGCGATTCGCCGAGCGCGCGGTCGACGGCGTCTGCATCGCGCAGCGCGGCCTCGATGGCCTTGCGCGCGAAGCCCTGCAACGCGGCGGGCATCTGCGCGGGCGCGTCGACGGCCGGCTGCGCGGGGTCGCGATAGCGCGCCAGCTCGGCCGGGCCCGCGTCTCCAGGTCTTCCGAATAGGCCTGCGCCATGCGCGCCAGCAGATCGGCGCCCAGCTCGCCCAATGCGGACGAGCGCAGGCCGATCGAGCAGGTCATGCAGTCGTCACCCACGGCCACGCCGTCGTGCGCGTAGCGCGGCGGCAGGTACAGCATGTCGCCGGGCTCGAGCACGAAGGTCTGCTCGGGCTCGAAGTTCTCGAGGATCTTGAGCGGCACGCCCGGCTGCAGCCGCAGGTCGCTCTGCTTGCCGATGGACCAGCGCCGGCGCCCCTGCGCCTGCAGCAGGAACACGTCGTAGCTGTCGAAATGCGCGCCCACGCCGCCGGTGTCGCTCGCGTAGCTGATCATCAGGTCGTCCAGGCGGGCGTCGGGCAGGAAACGAAACTGCCGCAACAGTTCGTGCACGCCCTCGTGGTGCAGGTCGACGCCCTGCACCAGCATCGTCCAGCCCGGCTGCTTGAGCGGCGGCAGGGCGCGGCGCGGCAGCGGGCCGTGCTTGAGCGTCCAGCCGGCCTTGCCATGCCGGATCAGGCGAGACTCGACTTCTTCCTGTTCGGCCAGCGCGAACAGCGCGCCGCGCTCGATCGGTGGCACCATGGCGGGAATGGCCTGGCGAACCAGCAAGGGCTTTTTCTGCCAGTACCGCCGCATGAACTGCGCGGCGCTCAGGCCGCCGAGCAACGGCAGCGGTTGATTAATCTCCATGGGAGAATTCTGCAATGGAAATCTCTGAACAATGCGTGGTCGGCTTGACCTGGACGATGAAAGACACGCTCGGCGACGTGCTGGACGTGCTCGAGGAGCCGGTGGAATTCATGGTGGGCGGCGACGATCTCTTCGACGTGATCGAAGCGGCCCTGCAGGGCCATGAGCCCGGCGCCCGGGTGCAACTGCAGGTCGAGCCCGAACAGGGCTTCGGCGACTTCAACGACCAGTTGCTCTTCCTGGAGCCGCGCTCGCTGTTTCCCGAAGGCACGGAAGAAGGCATGACCTTCGACGGCTCCGCGCTGCCCAAGGGCGTGAACCCCGACATCCCCAAGGACGCGATCTACACCGTGGCCGAAATCTACCCCGACCACCTGGTGCTGGACGGCAACCATCCGCTGGCCGGCATTGCGATCCGGCTCGACATCACGGTGCGCTCGGTGCGCGAGGCCACGGAAGAAGAAGTCGGCCGCGGCACGGCGGGCACGGGTTTCTTCAAGATCGCGCCCATGGCGCCGGGCAGCGAAACGCTGCACTGACGGCGGCGGGCAAGGCCCGACGCCCATGAAAAAGCCGGGCAGTGCCCGGCTTTTTCATGCCCCGAAGGGTGGTCGGATGCTCACATGCGCGAGATCTGGCCGTTGTCGATGCGCACGCGATCACCAATGCGCAGGTCGCCGGGGCTTTGCACGTCGAACGCGCGGTAGCCGCCGCGATCGGTCTGCACCGACACGCGGTAGGTCTCGTAGGCACGGGGGCCGTTCTGCTGGGCTTCGATGGTGTTGCCCAGCAAGGCGCCGCCGACGATGCCCAGCGCGGTGGCCGCGGCACGGCCGTTGCCGCGGCCGAACTGGTTGCCCACCACGCCGCCGATGACGCCGCCCGCGACAGCGCCGCCGCCGGTCGTGCCGGTGCCGGCCGTTTCGCTGCGCAGCACCTCGATGTTGGCCACATGGCCGTATTCCACGTAGGAGGCTTCGCGGTACTGGATTGCCTGGGGCGGGGCCTGGTAGGGGTAGCGCGAGGTCTGGTAGACCGGCGCCGGCGCCACGCACGCCGAGAGCGTGGCCACGGCCAGCACGGAAGCGGTGACGGAAACGAAGCGCATTGAAATCTTCATGTTGAGAGGCTCCTCGGATAGAACGGTGCAGGAAGGAATGCACCTGCGCGTGTCTAACGCCGCAGCCATCGCCGCGATGACGCAAAACACACGTTGAAACCTTCGAGGCAAACCGGGTCCGGCGGGTTCCGTTCTTTACCGCTCGGACACTCAGTTTCCCTTCAGGATCGGCTCAGTGCTTGCCGGTGGAGCCGTAGCCGCCCTCGCCGCGTTGCGTGGGTGCAAATTCTGTGACCACACGAAACTGCGCCTGCACCACCGGCACGATCACCAGTTGCGCGAGCCGCTCCATCGGGTTCAGCACGAAGGGCGTGTCGCTGCGGTTCCAGGCGCTGATCTTCAGCTCGCCCTGGTAGTCGCTGTCGATCAGGCCCACGAGGTTGCCCAGCACGATGCCGTGCTTGTGGCCCAGCCCCGAGCGCGGAAGGATCATGGCCGCATAGGCCGGATCGGCCAGGTGGATCGCGATGCCGGTGCCCACCAGCTGCCAGCCGTTGGGCTCCAGCGTGATGGGGGCATCGAGGCAGGCCCGCAGGTCGAGGCCGGCGCTTCCGGGGGTGGCATACGCGGGCAATTGATCCACCATGCGTGGATCGAGGATACGGACGTCGACTTTCACTTACTTGCTGCCTTGCTTGTGTTGCTGTTCTCGTTGCTTGCGGGCTGCTTCTTCCAGCACCTGCTGCCATTTGGCGACGCCGGGGGTGAACTTCACGCCCTTCAATCTCTTGCCGAACCACACGGCCACGCCCAGGAGGAGCAGCAGCACGCCGAAAGGCACGCCCGACGCCCACAGGACGAGGAACACCAGCGCGCCGACGACGCCCATCACCTTGAGCACCACCGGGTCGAACCCGCCGGGCTGGGCCTTGGGCATTTCGCCGTCGGGGAACTGGTTCGGCTGCTGCTGTTGTTGCTGCTGCATGGCCGTCGTCACGGGGCCCTGTTGGCCGGGCGAGGTCGTGATGCCGACATCCAGCCCCGGCTCGCCCTCCTTGGCCGCGCGCCTGGGCAGCGCGGCCTGCGCCGACAGCCGCTCGACATAGCGGGCGAAGTCGCCGTCGGGCGGCGTGTTCCATTGGGGATTCAGGTTCATCAGACCCTCCAGTCGGGAAGCCGCGCGGCAATTTCGGTCATCAGTTCGCGCGCCAGCGTGAGCTTGGGCGCGCGCGGCAGTTCGCGCACGCCGTTGGCGTCGACCAGCAGCAGCGCGTTGTCGTCCTGCCCGAAAGTCAGCGGGCCGATGTTGCCGACCAGGAGCGGAATGCCCTTGCGCTCGCGCTTGGCCTTGGCGTGCGCGGCGAGGTTCTCGCTCTCGGCGGCAAAACCCACGCAGAAGAGCTTCTTGGCCTGGGCCCGCTCGCTCTTGGCGACCGTGAGCAGGATGTCGGCGTTCTCCACGAACTCCAGCACCGGCGTCTTGCCGCTGCCGTCCTTCTTGATCTTCTGGTCGCTCTGGGTGGCCGGGCGCCAGTCGGCCACGGCGGCAGTTGCTACGAAAATGCTAGCAAACTCCGCTGCACGGGTGGTGGCTTCGAGCATGTCCTGCGCCGACAGCACGTCGACGCGCGTCACGCCGCGCGGGGTCGGCAGGTGCACCGGGCCGGCCACCAGCGTGACCTCGGCGCCCGCCTCGCGGGCCGCGCGGGCAATGGCAAAGCCCATCTTGCCGGACGAATGGTTGGTGATGCCGCGGATCGGGTCGAGCGCCTCGAAGGTCGGCCCGGCCGTGACCAGCACCTTCTGCCCCGCCAGCAGCTTGGGGCTGAAGAAGGCGGTGATGTCTTCGAGCAGTTGCGCCGGCTCGAGCATGCGCCCGTCGCCGGTCTCGCCGCAGGCCTGCCAGCCGCTGCCCACGCCCAGCACGGTGGCGCCGTCGGCCGACACCTGCATCAGGTTGCGCTGCGTGGCCGGGTGGGCCCACATCTCGCGGTTCATGGCCGGCGCGATCAGGAGCGGAATGCGGTCCATCGGGCGGGCCAGGCACATCAGGCTCAGCAGGTCGTCGGAGCGGCCCTGCACCAGCCGCGCGATGAAGTCGGCGCTGCACGGCGCCAGCACGATCGCATCGGCCTCGCGGCTCAGGTTGATGTGCGGCATGTTGTTGGGCTCGCGCGTGTCCCACTGCGAGGTGTAGACGGTACGCCCCGAAAGCGCCTGCATCGTGACCGGCGTGATGAACTGCTCGGCCGCCTCGGTCATCACGACCTGGACGGTGGCGCCCGCCTTGACGAACAGGCGGCACAGCTCGGCCGACTTGTAGCACGCGATGCCTCCGGTGAGGCCCAGGACGATGTGTTTGCCGGCGAGATCTTGCATGGCCCGTATTGTTGCTCATAGGCCATCGAACAATCGGCAACAAGCCCTTGAGCGCAGGTGTCGCGAAGGGCACACCTATAATCGCAATTTCCCACTGCCCGGATTCACGTATCCGGAACTGGCATGACCAAATTTGTCTTCGTCACCGGTGGTGTCGTATCTTCCCTTGGCAAGGGAATCGCCTCCGCCTCGCTCGCCGCGATCCTCGAATCGCGCGGCCTCCAAGTCACCCTCATCAAGCTCGATCCGTACATCAATGTCGACCCCGGCACGATGTCGCCCTTCCAGCATGGCGAGGTGTTCGTCACCGATGACGGCGCCGAGACCGACCTCGACCTCGGCCACTACGAGCGCTTCATCAACACGCGGATGCGCAAGGCCAACAACTTCACGACCGGCCAGATCTACAAGACCGTGCTCGAGAAGGAACGCCGCGGCGACTACCTGGGCAAGACGGTGCAGGTCATTCCGCATATCACCAACGAGATCCAGGAATACATCAAGCGCGGCGCCGGCATCGGCACGGCGCACGAGGTGGACGTGGCCATCGTCGAAATCGGCGGCACCGTGGGCGACATCGAGTCGCTGCCCTTCCTGGAAGCCGTGCGCCAGATGAGCCTGCGCATGGGCCCGAACAACTCGGCCTTCGTGCACCTGAGCTACGTGCCCTGGATCGCCGCCGCCGGCGAGCTCAAGACCAAGCCCACGCAGCACACCGCGCAGAAGCTGCGCGAAATCGGCATCCAGGCCGACGCCCTGCTGTGCCGCGCCGACCGCCCGATTCCCGACGACGAGCGCGCCAAAATCTCGCTGTTCTCGAACGTGCCCGAGTGGGGCGTCATCTCGATGTGGGACGTGGACACCATCTACAAGGTGCCTCGCATGCTGCACGAACAGGGCCTGGACGGCCTGATCTGCGACAAGCTGCGCATCAACACCCCGCCCGCCAAGCTGCAGCGCTGGGACGACCTGGTCTATGAAGTCGAGCATCCGCAGCAGGAAGTGTCGATTGCCATGGTCGGCAAGTACGTCGACCTGTCGGACAGCTACAAGTCGCTGAACGAAGCCCTGCGCCACGCCGGCATGAAGAACCATGCGCGCGTGAAGATCGACTACATCGACTCCGAGACCATCACCGCGCAGGACGTGTCGCGCCTGGCCAAGTACGACGCCATCCTGGTGCCCGGCGGCTTCGGCCAGCGCGGCGTGGAAGGCAAGATCTCGGCCGCCCGCTTCGCCCGCGAAGGCAAGGTGCCCTACCTGGGCATCTGCCTGGGCATGCAGGTGGCCACCATCGAATACGCCCGCCACGTGGCCGGCCTGAAGAACGCCAACAGCACCGAGTTCGACCCCGAGACGCCCACCCCCGTGATCGCGCTGATCACCGAGTGGAAGGACCGCGACGGCACCGTGAAGACGCGCGACGAAAAGTCCGACCTCGGCGGCACCATGCGCCTGGGCGCGCAAAGCTCCGACGTCACGCCCGGCACGCTGGCCCACAGCATCTACGGCGACGTGGTCACCGAGCGCCACCGCCACCGCTACGAAGCCAACGTCAACTACCTGGACGAGCTGCGCAGTGCCGGCCTCGTGATCTCGGCGCTCACGCAGCGCGAGCACCTGACCGAAATCGTCGAGCTGCCGCAGGACGTGCACCCGTGGTTCATGGGCGTGCAGTTCCACCCCGAGTTCAAGTCGACCCCGTGGGGCGGCCATCCGCTGTTCAACGCCTTCATCAAGGCGGCGCTCGAGCACAAGGACAAGGGCGCCGGCAGCACCAAGACGCTCAAGGCCGTTGCATGAAGCTTTGCGGGTTCGACATCGGGCTGGACAGGCCGTTCTTCCTGATCGCCGGGCCTTGCGTGGTCGAATCGGAGCAATTGCAGATGGACACCGCCGGCACGCTGAAGGAAATCACTTCGGCGCTCGGCATTCCGTTCATCTTCAAGAGCAGCTTCGACAAGGCCAACCGCTCGTCGGGCACCAGCTTTCGCGGCCCGGGCCGCGACAAGGGCCTGGAGATCCTGGCGAAGGTCAAGCGCGAACTCGCCCTGCCCGTGCTGACCGACGTGCACACGCATGAAGACATCGCCGAGGCCGCCAAGGTGGTCGACGTGCTGCAAACGCCCGCCTTCCTGTGCCGCCAGACCGACTTCATTCACGCGGCGGCCCAGTCGGGCAAGCCGGTGAACATCAAGAAGGGCCAGTTCCTCGCGCCGCACGACATGAAGAACGTGATCGACAAGGCACGCGCGGCGGCCCGCGAAGCCGGCCTGCCCGAAGACAACTTCATGGCCTGCGAACGCGGCGCCAGCTTCGGCTACAACAACCTCGTGTCGGACATGCGCTCGCTGGCCATCCTGCGCGAAACGCGGGCGCCGGTGGTGTTCGACGCCACCCACTCCGTGCAACTGCCCGGCGGCCAGGGCACCAGCTCGGGCGGCCAGCGCGAGATGGTGCCGGTGCTGTCGCGCGCCGCGGTGGCGGTGGGCGTGGCCGGTCTCTTCATGGAGACCCACCCCGACCCGGACAAGGCACTGAGCGACGGCCCCAACGCCGTGCCGCTCAAGCACATGAAGGCCCTGCTCGAGACGCTGCTGGCGCTCGACCGGGTCACCAAGAAGAACCCCTTTCTAGAGGACAGCTTTCAGGCATGAGCAGCGGATACGTCATCGCCCACGTCGAGGTCACCAACCCGGCGCAGTACGAGGAATACAAGAAGTGGTCCAGTGCCGCCATGCAGGCGCACGGCGCCGAAGTGTGCGTGCGCGGCGGCCAGGTTCAAGCGCTGGAGGGCGACTGGGCGCCCTCGCGCATCGTCATCCTGAAGTTCCCCAGCTTCGAGAAGGCCAAGGCCTTCTACGAAACGCCCGAGTACCTGAAGGCCCGCGAAGCGCGCGCGGGCGCGGCGGTCATGCGAATGATCGCCGTCGAAGGTTTGTGAACCCGTTTTATTAGAGGAAAGAGAAGAAGATGAGTGCAATCGTTGACATCGTCGGCCGCGAAATTCTCGACAGCCGAGGCAACCCCACCGTCGAATGCGACGTGCTGCTCGAATCGGGCACCATGGGCCGCGCGGCCGTGCCCTCGGGCGCATCGACCGGTTCGCGCGAAGCCATTGAACTGCGCGACGGCGACAAGAGCCGCTACCTGGGCAAGGGCGTGCTGAAGGCGGTGGAGAACATCAACACCGAAATCTCCGAAGCCGTGCTCGGCCTGGACGCCAGCGAACAGGCCTTCCTCGATCGCACCATGATCGACCTGGACGGCACCGACAACAAGGCCCGCCTGGGCGCCAACGCCACGCTCGCCGTGTCGATGGCCGTGGCCCGCGCCGCGGCCGAAGAGTCGGGCCTGCCCCTGTACCGCTACTTCGGCGGCATGGGCGGCATGCAACTGCCGGTGCCGATGATGAACGTCATCAACGGCGGCGCGCACGCCAACAACAGCCTCGACCTGCAAGAGTTCATGATCATCCCCGTGGGCGCCAAGAGCTTCCGCGAGGCCGTGCGCTACGGCGCCGAAGTGTTCCATGCGCTCAAGAAGATCCTGGGCGACCGCGGCATCAGCACGGCGGTCGGCGACGAAGGCGGCTTCGCCCCCAGCGTCGAGAGCCATGAAGCGGCGATCCTGCTGATCCTGGAAGCCATCGACAAGGCCGGCTACACGGCGGGCGAGCAGATTGCCCTGGGCCTGGACTGCGCGGCCAGCGAGTTCTACAAGGACGGCAAGTACGTGCTGTCGGGCGAAAACCTGTCGCTGTCGGCCGAAAGCTGGACCGACATGCTCGCGACCTGGGTCGACAAGTACCCGATCATCAGCATCGAAGACGGCATGCACGAAGGCGACTGGGACGGCTGGAAGCACCTGACCGAACGCCTGGGCAAGCGCGTGCAGCTGGTGGGCGACGACCTGTTCGTCACCAACACCAAGATCCTGCAGGAAGGCATCGACAAGGGCATCGCCAACTCGATCCTGATCAAGATCAACCAGATCGGCACCCTGACCGAGACCTTCGCCGCCATCGAGATGGCCAAGCGCGCGGGCTACACGGCCGTCATTTCGCACCGCTCGGGCGAAACCGAAGACAGCACCATCGCCGACATCGCGGTGGGCACCAACGCCGGCCAGATCAAGACCGGCTCGCTGTCGCGCTCGGACCGCATCGCCAAGTACAACCAGCTGCTGCGCATCGAAGAAGACCTGGGCGACATCGCCTTCTACCCGGGCCGCGGCGCGTTCTACAACCTGAAGTAACGCACTGGACGCCTCGCGCATGCGCGCCCGCCTCGTTCCACCGATCATCCTGCTGCTTTTGCTGGGCGTCCTGCAGTGGCAGCTGTGGAACGGGCGCGGCAGCGTGCGCGACGTCACGCAACTGCGCACCAAGCTGGCCGACCAGAAGGAAGCCAACGCCAAGGCCGCGCTGAACAACGAGCGCCTGACTTCCGAGGTCAACGACCTGAAGGACGGGCTCGAAATGGTCGAGGAACGCGCGCGGGCGGAACTCGGCATGGTCAAACCGAACGAAGTGTTCGTACAAATCGCGCATTAGGATGACCCCCAGTCTTCGCGCACTTCGTGTCGCTTCGCCAACCCCCTTGCAGGGGGCGACACCTGCGGCCCGGCAAAGCCGGTTCCGCGGTGTCTCACGAACAGACTGCGATGGCGCCCCCCGGGGGCAAACCTGATTCTCGAGCTTCTCTCGGCCCCCGCATTCCTGCTCTGGGGCTCTCCTGTCAGCTGGCTCGAACTCGTGGCCGCGCTGATCGCGCTGGCCATGGTCGGCTGCAACATGCGCGAGATCCACTGGGGATGGCCGCTGGCCATCGTCAGCTCGCTGCTCTACGTGGCTGTGTTCGCCAAGGCGCGCATCTACGGCGACGCCTCGCTCCAGGTCTTTTCGCTTGCGTCGCCCTGTGGGGCTGGACGCAATGGCTGCGCGGCCACCGGGCCGACGGCAGCGCGCTGCATGTCAGCCGGCTCTCGCCGCGCGGCATCGCCCTCACCCTGGCCGCCTGCGCGTTCGCGTGGCCGGCCGTCGCCCTCTTCCTGCGCCGCTTCACCGACACCGACGTGCCGTGGTGGGACGGCTTCGCCACCGGGCTGAGCGTGGTCGGGCAGTTTCTGCTCGGGCGCAAGTTCATCGAGAACTGGCTGATCTGGCTGGCCGTGAACGTGGTCAGCGTGGGCCTGTTCATCCACAAGGGCCTGTGGCTCACCGTCGGCCTCTATGCGGTGTTCGCGCTGCTCAGCGTGGCCGGCTACATCGCTTGGCGGCAGCGCTTGCCCGAGGCGGTGCGCGCATGACGCCCAACCTGCCGACCGGCTGCGTCATTGCGCTGCTGGGCGCCGAAAGCACCGGCAAGACCGAGCTGGCCCGCGCCATCACGCAGCGCCTGCGCGACCGCGGCACGCCGGTGACGCTGGTGGGCGAATACCTGCGCGAATGGTGCGAGCGCGAAGCCCGCACGCCGCGCCCCGACGAGCAGCAGGCCATCGCCGACGAGCAGACGCGCCGCATCGACATGGCCGCGGCCTCGGGCGTGGTGGTGGCCGACACCACCGCGCTCATGACGGCGGTCTACAGCGAGCAGCTGTTCGCCGACACCTCGCTCTACGCCAGCGCCCTGGCCGCGCAGCGGCGCTACGCCATCACGCTGCTCACCGCGCTCGACCTGCCCTGGGTGGCCGACGACATGCGCGACGGCCCGCACGCGCGCCAGCCGACCGACACGCTGGTGCGCGCCGCGCTCACGGGTGCGAAGCTCTCGTTCGCCGTGGTGCACGGCAGCGGCGGCGAACGGCTCGCGAGCGCCTGGAACGCGATCAACGCGATCGCCGGCAACGAAGGCCGCACGCGCGCGCGCGGCCGGCTCGAAGCCAAGCCCGCCTCGTGGTCATGGCCTTGCGAGAAGTGCTCCGACCCGGAATGCGAACATAAGCTCTTCAGCGACCTGATCGCGCGCCGCGAATAAGCACGAAGCGGCGCGCGCCCTCCATCCCTTCACCGGAGACCCGATGCCCCTTTCGACCGCCGCGCGCCTCGCCCCTTTCACGGCCCTCATCGCCCTGCTGCTGCTGGCCGCCGGCCATGCCGCCGCCGCCCCCGTCGCGGCCACCGTCGAGAACGGCACCACGACCACCGCCTGCGCCGAGGAAGACAACGTCTCGCTGACCTTGCGCGGCGACGGCATCCGCCACATGCGCATCGAGGCGCTGCAGCCCGACTACCTCGACAAGATCGGCAACGACGTCACCGCGCCCGATTTTTCAGGCTGCAACTTCGACGGCGGCGCCCACCCCACCGACCCCGCCCACCGCTTCAAGAAGCGCACCGTGGTGCTGCTGGACAACGCCGAGTGGCGCATCGTCGGCATGACGCTGCCGAGCTTCTGGCGCCCGCAGAGCGTGCCCGTCACCGTGGGCCAGCGCAGCGATCGCGGCTTTCACCTGCTGCAGGTGTTCAAGAAGGAGAACGGCAAGCGCTCGAGGCCATCGTGCTGTATCCGTCGGACGGCTACTGGCGGCTCAAGCCGCTGCCGGACCCGCGCTTCGGCGACGGCGTGTACGGCTCGTCGTTCCTGCTCGGGCCGGTCGAGGCGGCCGCGCGGCCGGTGGTGAACATCGCGTCGATCCGCATCGTGCCGAAGCCGCTGGCGATCCATGTGCGCTTCACCAACGGCGGCAGTGCCGTGGCGCGTGTCGACGAAATCAGCCGCACGCGCACGGCGCTCGACGTGACGCTGTCCAAGCCCACGGCGGCCGCACAGCCCTTCGCGGTGCTGCGCTCGATGTACGTGACGCCGGACAACGCCGACGTGAGCGAGGTGCGCTGGCAGGCCTCGCCCCAGGCCGCGCAGCAGGTGCTGCCGCTGCCCGAGGTGAAGACCCTGCAGGCCACGCAGGTGCGCTTCGGCCGCAGCCTGCCGTCCAAACACAACACCAGCGCACCGGACATCATGTTTGGCGGCTTCGACGATTGAACGCTGAGCGCGCGCCTCGAGGCGCAGCGCTACTCGATGCCCAGGTCTTCGATGAATCGCTCGCGCCTTTGCAGCGCCTTCAGTGCCTTCTTGCCCAGATCGGTGGCGACCAGGTTCAGAAGGCCTTCGCAGAAGATGACGTACGCGCCCATCGAATTGCTGAAGAAAGTGCTGCCGTGCGGCACGAAGAAAGAGTGCTTCGCGGAGGCCGCGAGCGGTGACGCGCGGTGGTCGGTGATGGCAACGACGACCACGCCAGCCTTGGCGGCAGCGGCCGCCGTCTCTGCGATGCTGCGCGTATAGGGTTCGACGCTCGTCACAACCACCAGATCGCCGGGCTGCAACTGGGCCAGCCCCTCGGCCACGCCCAGCCCGTGCGGATCGAGCAGGGCCACGTCGCCGCGCACCATCGCCAGCCCGTAGGCCAGAAAACTGGCCAGTGCGCTGAACTGCCGGAGACCATGCACGCGAACCCGCGGCGCCGTGGCCAGCAGCCGGGCCGCCTGCCGAAGCTCGTCGGCCGAGAGCTGCGCGAGGAACCCTTCGGTGTTGGCGATGGAGTCCTTGGCGATCTGCACCATGGTGTCGATCTCCGGGCGCTTTCCAGGCCCGTCCGACTGCGAGCGCTCCGAGGCATGCGCGACCAGGCGTCCGGCCTGCTCGCTGTAGAAATGGCGGTGCCGGGACGCCAGCCCGTCGCGGAACACGGTCTGAAAATCGACGAAGCCGGCATAGCCGAGACGGGTCGCCAGGCGCGTCAGCGTCGACGCGTTCACCCCCAGGGATTCGGCGAGTTCGGTGATCGTGCGCACAGCGACCTCTTCCGGCCGCTCGACCAGGCGTGCCAGCACGCTGTGAGCCTTGCCGCCCATCGAAATCAGCGCATCGCCGCGCCCCAGACGCACCGTCAGCGCACGCAGCGCCTCGACGGTTCGAGGCGGCGAAGCGCCGTCGGCCTCGGCGTCAGGCGGGGTGGGCTCGCTGGGGTTTTTCGATGTTTGCATGGCCGTCGATCATATGGAAGCGCGGCGGCTGCGCCGGGTGCTCGTACACCTGCCATTCGATGCACGAAGGGCCGATGCGGATGTCCGCGGTCGCCATCGTGTTCTCGCCGTCGCTGTCGGCCGGATCGGCGCGCAGGATCGGAAACGACGCATCACCGCTGTCGGCCAGCAAACGCAGCGGATCGCCGTCGGCCAACAAGACATCACCGCGCGATTGCCGGTGCCGTGACGAGCCGGTGACGATCTGCGGCAGATCGCTCAGCAAGGGATGCAGCGCGTGGTTGGCATGCAGCTTCCGGCCTGTGATCTTTGCAACTGAACAGGCTTCGGAGCTGAACTCCACGCTGAGCAGTTCGGGCGCGGCCCGGTGCGCCACGGTGAGGTGGAAGCCGCCTGCACGCTCGTTCGACGCCAGCAGCGTGCACACCTCGTGTTGGCTGGTCGCTTCGAGCAGCGCCCGCGTGAGAACCATGCGTGGAACGCCGGGCCGCACCTCCAGGCATCGCAGGTTGTTCACCGTCATCGCAAGGCCGCCCTCGGTCACGGCAAAGGTGTGGCCCGGCAGCGATCCCGGATAGACGAATGAGGCAAAGGACGCCCCGCCTTCCACCGCGCACACGGCGATTGCGCAATGCCCCGCGAAGGCCGGGTCGCCGTCCTCGTTGTGGGTGATGCGGCGCAGTGCGCCCGCTTCCTGCACCGTGGTGCATCCGTCTGGCGCCATCGCCCACAGGTCGCCGCGGCTGTTCCACAGGAACACGTCTTCGAACGGCAGCTCCAGCCCGGCGGCCAGGCCCTGCAGCTCGTCCCGGATGCGCGGAAAACGCGCGCGCACCAAACTGGCCATCGCTTCGGCCGCGGGCGTGCCGCGATGGCGCATCACGGTCGCCCAGGCGGGCGAATGTCGCGCGTATTCCTGCATGGCCTCGGCGCCGAAGCGGCCGAGCATGCGCCCCGTCTCGAAGGGCGACCCTCCGGCCTCAAGGTAGTTCAATGTCGGCATGTCACTCCACGTGCTGAAGAAAATCGCGCAGGCGCTGGTTCGGCGGGTTGTCCAGCAACTGCGCCGGCGGTCCGTCGACCGTGATGTGGCCGTGCTCCATGAAGATCAGCCGTGTGCCGACCTTTCGGGCGAACTGCATCTCGTGGGTCACGACGACCATCGTCATGCCTTCCTCGGCCAGCGACTGCATGACGCGCAGCACCTCCTGGCGCAGCTCGGGATCGAGCGCGGAGGTCGGCTCGTCGAACAGCATCAGCTTCGGCCTGACGGCCAGTGCGCGCGCAATGGCAACGCGCTGCTGCTGCCCGCCGGAGAGTTCGCTCGGATAGTGGTGCATGCGCTCGGCGAGCCCCACTTTCGCGAGCAGTTCCGCCGCCAGTGCCTGCGCCTGCGACCTGGAGGCGCCGCGCACCTGTCGCGGCCCGAACGCGACGTTCTCCAGTGCCGTCATTTGCGGAAACAGGTTGAACTGCTGGAACACCATGCCCGCCTCCTGGCGGATCTCGCGCGCCACGGCATTGCCGCCGCGCACGCTCAGGCCGCCCACCAGCAGGTCGCCGCCATTGATCTGCTCGAGCGCGTTGATGCAACGCAGCAGCGTCGACTTGCCCGAGCCCGAGGGTCCGATCAGCACGACGACCTCGCCCGGGCAGATCTGCAGGTTCACGCGATCGAGCACCACGTTGGCGCCGAAGTGCTTCTCGACGTTCTTGAATTCGACGATGTTCACAGGATGCGCATCCTTTTTTCGACAGTCCGCAGGCCCAGCGTGAGCACGCCGATCAGCAGGAGGTAGATGGCGGCGACCGCGGTCCAGATCTCGATGGCCCGGAAATTGGACGCCATGATTTCCTGCCCCTGGCGGGTCAGTTCGCCGACACCGATGACGATGAAGAGCGAGGTGTCCTTGAGGCTCACGATGAATTGGTTGCCCAGCGCCGGCGTCATGCGCCGAAACGCGACCGGACCGACGACGAACGCCAGCACGCGCCAGCGCGGCAGACCCATTGCCAGCCCCGCTTCGCTCAGGCCCTTGGGCACCGAGAGGAACGCGCCGCGCACGATCTCCGCAATGTAGGCGCCCGAGTTGATGACGATGGAAGCAACGGCCGCCGTCATCGGGTCCACGCGCACGCCCAGCAGGCCCGGCAGTGCGAAGTAGATGAACATGACCTGCACCACGATAGGTGTGCCGCGCACGAGACCCACATAGGCAAAGCCGAGGCTGCCGACAAAGCGGTTCCGTAGGCACGCATCAGGCCGAACAGCACACCCAGCAGCGTGCCCCCCACCAGGCCCGCCACGGTGATGAACACCGTCAGGCGAGCGCCCCTTGCCAACGCCGGCAATGCGCCGGCGATCACTGACCAGTCGAAATCCATGAATGGCTCCGTGCTCGTCCGCTCAGGGCTTCGGCGGCTCGGTCTTGAACCACTTCCGGTAGATCGCGGCGTAGCGGCCGTCCGCCTTGATCTTTGCCAGCGCCCCGTTCACCTGGGCCACCAGCGGGCTCCCCTTGGGAAAGCCGATGCCGTACTGCTGCGCCATCATCTGCGGACCGACCGCCTTGGCCTTGCCCGCGCCGGCGGTGGCGATGTAGTAGAGGACGTTCGGCGTGTCGTGCATGGCGGCCTCGACGCGGCCGGTCATCAGTTCCAGGTAGGCGTTGTCGATGTTCGGGAACTGGCGCAGTTCGGTGCCCGCGAAATTGGCCTTGGCGTAGTCGGCGGCAGAGGTGCCTGTCTTGATGGCCAGCGTCTTGCCCTTCAGGTCCGCCACACCGGCGATCTTGCTGGCCATGGGCACCATGAGGATGAATCCGCTGTCGTAGTAGCCGTCAGAGAAGTCGATGACCTTCTTGCGCTCTTCCTTGATGGTGATGCCGGCCAGCGCCACATCGACATTTTTGGTCTGCAGCGCGGGGAGGATGCCGTTGAAGTCCATCGGTTGCAGCTTGTATTCGAGCTTCAGATCCTTGGCGACGGCATCCCACAGGTCGATGTCGAAGCCCACGTACTTGTCGCCCTCCTTGAATTCGAAGGGGACGAAGGCGGTGTCGACGGCAACGAGCAAGGGACCGGCCGCCGTGGCGGGGGCGACGACCGACGTGGCAACGACCGCAGCCGCGAGCAGTCGGAGAACGAGTTTCTTCATGACAATCCTTCCGGAGTAAGAGCTCACCGAATTGGTGCAATTGAATTTGCGTAAATATCAAATTCGCAAATCCATTTGCATAATGTGTGCCATGCCGTACCGCCAGGCAAGCTCGGGTTTGCCCTGAGCGCCTGCGACGCAATGGAAAGGTGCGGAAGGATTGGAAGAAATCGGCCGCGTCAGCGCGGCCGGTGGCAGCGCCCGAGCGCTCGAGCCATTACGAGCCATCTCATGCCTGCGCAGGCCCGGGCCGGCTGTTCGACCGGGCGCTGGCGGCAGGCTTTGCGCACGAGCGACTCGCCGCAATGATGATCAAGGTGCTGCGCTGACCCGAGCGGCCAGCCGACGCTTACTGAACGACCGGGCTGCTCGGAATCTGGTCCGTCGGCGGCCTGAAGATCTGCGCCGTGTCGATCGCATCGAAGCGGTACTGCTTGCCGCAGAAGTCGCAGCCCACCTCGATGTCGCCGCGCTCGGCCAGGATGCTCTCGGCCTCTTCCACGCCCAGCCCGCGAATCATCTGCGCCACGCGCTCGCGCCCGCAGGTGCAGGCGAAATGCGGGCCCAGCAGGCCGGCCTGCGGCTCGAAGCGCAGCAGCTTTTCTTCCCAGAACAGGCGGTGCAGGACGGTCTCGACGTCGAGCGTCAGCAGCTCGTCGCGCGTCAGGCTCGACGCGAGGATCGAGATGCGGTTGTAGTCCTCGTTCAGGCCGATCTGGTCTTCGTTGGCCTGGTCGTGGTCCTTGTCCGCGGTGCCCTCGAGGTTGCCCTCGCCCTTCACCGGCAGGCGCTGGATCAGCAGGCCCGCGGCCACCTTGTCGTCGGCGGCCAGCACCAGCGTGGTGTCCAGCTGCTCGCTCTGCAGCATGTAGTGCTGCAGCACGTCGCTGAGCTTGCCGAGCTTTTCGCCTTCGTCGTCGAACAGCGGCACCACGCCCTGGTAAGGCGTTGCGCCGGGCAGCTTGTCCTTGGGGTCGAGCGTGATGGCGCAGCGGCCCTTGTTGTTCACGTTGACCATGTCGGGCAGGCGCGCGTCGGCCGGCAGATCGCCGATGACCTTGGCGGTGGCGCGCAGGCTCAGGTCGGGCTTGGCCTCGGCCACGGCCACCTTCACGGGGCCGTCGCCGAAGATCTGCAGGATCAGCGCGCCGTTGAACTTGATGTTGGCCTGCATCAGCGTGGCCGCCGCCGTCATTTCGCCGAGCAGTTCGGCCACGGGCGGCGGGTACGGGCCGGTGGCCGTGTTGGAGGCGCGCCGCGCAAGAATCTCCTGCCACGCATCTGTCAGGCGCACGATCACGCCGCGCACCGGCAGGCCATCGAACAGGAATTTGTGCAGCTCGCTCAAAACATCATCTTTCGTTCAATCAGGCTGCCTTCGCGTGAAATACCGCGGAACCGGCTTTGCCGGGCCGCTGGTATTGCCCCCTGCAAGGGGGAAGGAGGCCACACGAAGTGGGCAAGCCTGGGGGTTAGCTAATTTTCTTGAGGCCCTTCGCGAAGCGATGGGCGTTTTCTACGTAGTGTTCTGCGCTTTGGCGCAACTTGGCAGCGGCCGCGTCGTCGAGCGTGCGCACCACCTTGGCTGGCGAACCAATGATCAGCGAGTTGTCGGGAAACTCCTTGCCCTCGGTCACGACGCTGCCGGCGCCAACGATCGAGTTGCGGCCGATCTTCGCGTTATTCAAGACCACCGCCTGGATGCCGATCAGCGAGTTGTCGCCCACGGTGCAGCCGTGCAGCATCACCTGGTGGCCCACGGTGACGTTGTCGCCGATGGTCAGCGGGCAGCCGATGTCGGCATGCAGCACCGACAAGTCCTGGATGTTGCTGTTGCGCCCGATGGTCAGTGTCTCGGTGTCGCCGCGCAGCACGGCGCCGAACCACACGCTCGCGTTCTCGGCCAGCTTGACGTTGCCCATCACCTGCGCGCTGTCGGCCACCCAACTGCCTTCGCCGAGCGTCGGTGCAACGCCGTCCAATTCATAAATCGCCATCGTGGTTGTCTCCGGGGGGCAAAACTAGAATTGTAGGGATGCACCCCCGATTGAGCGCGCTGGCCGCGCTGCGACTGACCGATCCTGAACAAAAGGTGGCGGCAACGCGCGCCATTTCTTTGAACGGCGCTACCGATTCCATAGCAACCGAGCCGATCCGCACACCCGGCGACGACACCGGCGTGCCCGGCCGCCCCGACAAACCCGAGCGCGTGGCCGCCACCGCCGTGCAGAAGCGCTCGCCGTTCACGCCCGAGGGCCGGGCCGCGCTGATCCATTCGATCTGCCACATCGAGTTCAACGCCATCAACCTCGCGCTGGACGCCGTGTGGCGCTACGACGGCATGCCCGAGGCCTACTACCGCGACTGGCTGCGCGTGGCCGATGAAGAGGCGCTGCACTTCACGCTGCTGCACACCCACCTGCAGGGCATGGGCTACCGCTACGGCGACTTCCCCGGCCACGACGGCCTGTGGAACATGTGCGAGAAAACCAGGGACGACGTGCTCGGCCGCATGGCGCTGGTGCCGCGCACGCTGGAGGCGCGCGGCTCGACGCCACGCCGCTGATCCAGGGCAAGCTCAAGCGCGTGAACACGCCCGACGCGCTGCGGGCGGTGGAAATCCTCGACATCATCCTGCGCGACGAAGTGAGCCACGTGGCCATCGGCAACCATTGGTACCGCTGGCTGTGCGAGCGCGCCGGCATCGACCCCGAGGCCACCTACCCCGCGCTGGTCGCGCGCTACGACGCGCCGCGCCACAAGCCCCCTTTCAACCTCGAAGCCCGCAGCCGCGCCGGCTTCAGCGCCGAAGAACTGCGCGCACTGACCGAATCCCGCCCCGAATGACCCTGCTGATTTCCGACCAGACCTGGTCGCGCCCCGACCTGCTGGCCTGCCTGCAGGACCGCAAGGGCGCCGAGCCCCTGCACTTCGAACGCTGCGATTTCGACGGCGCCGACCTGTCGCGCCTGGACCTGCGCGGCGCGCAGTTCACGCTCTGCAACTTCGCCGAGGCCGCGTTCGACCGCACCTTGCTGTCGGACTCCCGCTGGGCCGGCTGCCGCGCGCGCCAGGCCGACTTCGGCCTCGCGGACCTGACGAACGCACGCTTCCAGGACTGCGACCTGAACAACACGCAGTGGGCGCGCGC
Source organism: Variovorax sp. E3 (assembly GCF_016082275.1). Classification (GTDB taxonomy): domain Bacteria; phylum Pseudomonadota; class Gammaproteobacteria; order Burkholderiales; family Burkholderiaceae_C; genus Variovorax. Next base: position 15,394 of record NZ_MOWM01000052.1, on the reverse strand, counting down.
CAAGATGGCCTCGGCCTTCTTCACGGGCGTGAAGCTCACGGGCGCGCACTTCGGCGAAGTGTCGGCGCTGGGCATCGGCTTCAAGGACTCGCTGCTGGTTGACGCGCACCTGCGCGGCATGTCGTTCCGCAAGCAGACGCTCGAACAGCTCGACTTCTCCGAAGCCGACCTGTCGGGCTGCGATTTCCGCGAAGCCGTGTTCGAAGGCGGCAGCCTGCGCAATGCGCACCTGAAGCTCGCGCGCTTCGAAGGCGCGGACCTGCGCGAGGTCGACCTCGGCGGGCTGCGGCTCGCGAACGCGGCGCAGTTCAAGGGCGCGACCATCTCGCACCGGCAGGCCGCCTCGCTGGTCGAGGAACTGGGCCTGCGGGTGGTCTGAAACTCAGCGCAAGCTCAGGCCGCCGCGGGCCTGGCGTGCACCACCAGCTTCGGCGTGAAGTTCTGGAGCACCTCGCCGCGCTGGTTGAGCGTCTGGCAGCGCATCGTGACCATCGCGCGGCCGGGCTTGGAGCGCGAGGGCACGATGTCGATCACCTCGCCCGCCACGTGAAGCACGTCGCCGGGACGCGTCGGCTGCGGCCATTGCAGCTCGCCACCCGAGCCGATGATGCCGTCGGCCAGCGGAATGCCGCTTTCGACCAGCAGCTTCATGGTGAGCGCCGCCGTGTGCCAGCCGCTGGCCGCAAGCCCGCCGAAGAAGGTGCGCCTGGCGGCCTCTTCGTCGGTGTGAAAAGGCTGCGGGTCGAACTGCCGCGCGAAGGCCAGGATCTGCGCCACGTCGAGCGCGTGCTCGCCGCTCTGGAAGCGGTCGCCGACGGACAGGTCTTCGAGGTAGAGCTTGCCGCGCTTGCCGCCGGCTTCAGGGGTTGCCGTCATCGGTTCTCCTTGGATGGTCTTCACGCATTCTCGGGCGTTCAGACGCGCTCGAGGATGGTCGCGATGCCCTGCCCGCCGCCGATGCATTGCGTGGCCAGCGCATAGCGGCCCTTCTCGTGCGCCAGCAGCGACGCCGCCTTGCCCGTGATGCGCGCGCCGGTCGCGCCCAGCGGATGGCCGATGGCCAGGCCGCCGCCGTCGAGGTTGACCTTGGCCGGGTCCAGCCCCAGGTCGCGAATGCAGGCCAGCGCCTGCGACGAGAAGGCCTCGTTGAGCTCGATCACGTCGAGGTCGGCCGCGCTCAGGCCAGCACGCGCCAGCGCCTTGCGCGTGGCGGGAATCGGGCCGATGCCCATGATGGCCGGATCGACGCCCACGGTCGCGAACGACTTGATGCGTGCCAGCGCCGGGAGGCCATGCTTCGCGGCGAACGCGTCGCTCGTGACCAGCACCACGGCCGCGCCGTCGGTCAGCGGCGACGAGGTGCCGGCCGTCACCACGCCGTCAGGCCGGAACGCGGGCTTGAGGTTCGCCAGCGCCTCGGCCGAAGTGCTCGGGCGGATGCAGCCGTCGGCATCGACGATGTCGCCCGAGGCCAGCCGCACCGGCACGATCTCGCCGGCCAGCCGGCCTTCGGCGCGCGCGGCGGCGGCCTTGCGGTGCGATTCCACCGCGAAGGCCTCCTGGTCGGCGCGGCTCACGTTCCAGCGCTGCGCCACGTTCTCGGCCGTCTCGCCCATCGAGATGTAGGCGTCGGTGTGGGCCAGCAACTCGGGGCTGGGCGAGAAGTTGAAGCCGCCCTGCGGCACCGCCGTCATCGACTCCACGCCCACGCACAGGAAGGCCTCGCCCATGCCCGCCTCGATCTGTGCGGCGGCGATGTGGACGGCCTGCATCGACGAGCCGCAGAAGCGGTTCACCGTCATGCCGCCCACCTCGTGCGGCAGGCCGGCCAGCAAGCCGACGATGCGCGCGAGGTTGTTGCCCTGCGAGGCCTCAGGGTAGGCGCAGCCAGGACGATGTCTTCGAGCAGCGCGGGGTCGAGGTCGGTGCGCTTCAGCAGGCCCTGCACCACGCCGGCGGCCAGCGTGTCGGGCCGCACGTCGGCCAGCGCGCCCTTCTTCGCGAAGTGGAAAGGGGAACGGGCATAGGCGGAAATGACGGCTTTCATGAGGTGCTCCATCGAATCAAAAAACCTACCATCCAATCGGTAGGCTATCAGGTCAAAAAATAGGCACACCGAAGCGTGCCTGCGTGGGCCCGGCGCTCAGCCGGGCAGTGAACTCCTGAGGTGCGCGATGGCGTCGTCGAAGTCCTCGACGCGCCCCGTCATGCGCGCCGACAGCAGCGCGCCCTGGCAGACCGTGAACACATAGGCCGCCAGCGAAGCGACCGGCGCCGCCCCCTTCTTGCGGGCCGGCGCCAGCGCGCCGAGCACGCCGGTGAGCCACGTCACCTGTGTATTGCGCAGGTCCTGCACCGCCTGGTGCAGTTCGGCGTTGATGGCATCCCAGCCGGGCGCAGCGCCCCGGCCGGACACATGCCGGAACCCGCCTTCAGCGTGTTGCGGTACATGCGGAAATACGATTCGAGCGCGTCCTTCGGCTCGCGCGCGCGGGCCGCGTCCCAGTCCTTGAAGCTCTGCGTGGCGGCGCGGATCACCGCGATGCCGAGCGCTTCCTTGCTCGGGAAGTGGTGGTACAGGCTGGCCTTGCGCACGCCCACCGCGTCGGCCACGTCCTGGAAGCTGAAGCCCAGGTAGGAGCGCGTTTCGATGAAGCCGCGCGCCACCGCGAGGATCTGCTCGCGGGTGCTGCCGGTGGCAAGGGCGGGTGCGGCTGTGGTGTTGGCCATCTACCTACTATAAGGTAGGGAAAATCAAAGCACAAGCCGGAGTGTCATGCAGGCGTCAGGCCGCCCGGCCGGGTCAGTCGGCCTTGATGCTCGCCGCCTTGACGATGCGGCCGTTGCTTTCGAACTCGCTCGCGATTTCCTTGGCGAACGCGGCCGAGGTGCCGCCGGTCGGCACGTTGTCGGTGGCCGTGAGCTTGGCGCGCAGCTCGGGGCTGGCCAGCGCCTTGTTGATCTCGGCGTTGTAGCGCGCCACCAGCGCGGGCGGCGTGGCGGCCGGCGCGAACACGCCGAACAGCGAGTTGATGTTGGCCGCCTTGTAGCCCAGCTCGCCCAGCGTGGGCACCTGCGGCAGGCTTTCGAGGCGCGTCGGCGCGCCCACGGCCAGCGGGCGCAGCTTGCCCGACTGGATGTGCGAGGACAGCGTCGGGCTCGCGTTGGTCGACAGGATCTCGAACTGCCCGCCGATGGCGTCGTTCAGCTGCTGGCCGCCGCCCTTGTAGGGCACGTGCGTGATGTCGACACCGGCCGTCGCGCGCAGTTGCTCCAGCACGATGTGCCCCAGCGACGCCGAGCCCGAGGTGGCCCAGCGCACCGCGCCCGGATGCGCCTTGGCCTCGTCGACCAGCGCGCGGAAGTCCTTGGCCTTGCTGGCCGGCGTGGCGATCAGCAGCACCGGCGAATACATCACGCTGGCCACCGGTGCCACGTCTTTCAGCGGATCGAACGGCAGCTTGCCCAGGTGCGGGCTCAGCACCAGCGGGCTGATGGCCGAGAAGCCCAGCGTGGCGCCGTCGGGCGCGGCCTTGGCGACCGCGTCCATGCCGATGGCGCCGCTCGCGCCGGCCCGGTTGTCCACGATCACCGTGATGCCCATCTGCGCCGCGAGCCGGTCGCCCAGCGCCCGCGCGACCACGTCGCTGACGCCGCCCGCCGGGTAGGCGACGATGAGCCGCACGGTCTTGGGAACGGCCTGCGCGTAGGCACCGGAGGCGGCGCACAGCGCGGCGGCGGCCAGGAGTCGGGTCGCCGTGCGGCGCGAGGGCTTCGAGGAAGCAAGGAAATTCATGGTGATGTCTGTAGCTCGGGTCGTCTGCGTGATGGCGTCAGTCCAGCTGCAGCTTGCGCGCCTTGATCAGCCTGGACCACTTCTCATTGTCCGCCTTCACGAAGGCCGCGAACTCGACCGGGCCAAGCGAATGCACCTCGGCGCCCGCTGCCGCGAACTTGGCCTTGATCTCCGGCTGCGCCAGCGCCTTGGCCAGCTCGCCCGACAGGCGATCGACCACGTCCTTGGGCATGTTGGCGGGACCGACCAGCCCCTGGAAGCCGACCGCTTCCATGCCCGCGAAACCCAGCTCCTTGACGGTCGGCACGTCGGGCAGTTGCGCATCGCGCACCGGGCCGGTCACGGCCAGCGCCTTGAGCTTGCCGCCCTTGACCTGCGGCAGCAACACGCTGCCCGCGTCGATGAGGATCTGCGTCTGCCCGCCGAGCAGGTCCTGCACGGCCGGCGCGCTGCCCTTGTAGGGCACGTGCGTCATGTCCAGCCCCGTCACCTGGTTCATGAGCTCGCCGTTCAGGTGCGTCGACGTGCCGTTGCCGCCCGAGGCGAAGTTGACCTTGCCCGGCTGCCCCTTGGCCCACGCGACGAACTCCTTGAGGTTCTTCGCCGGATGGTCGGGCCGCGTCACCGCGATGTAGCTGCCCTGGCTGATCTGCCCGATGTAGGTGAACTGCCTGATCGGGTCGTACGGCGGCTTGCTCTGCAGGTACGGCGCGATCGCGAACGGGCCGGTGTTGGCCAGCAGCAGCGTGTAGCCGTCGGCCGGCTGGCGCGTGAGCTCGGTGGCCGCGATCATGCCGCTGGCGCCGGGCTTGTAGTCGACCACCAGTTGCTGCTTGAGCGCTTCCTGCAGCGGCACCTGCACCGTGCGCGCGGCAAAGTCGATGCCGCCGCCGGGCGGGTAGCCGACGATCAGGCGAATCGGCTTGGCGGTCGGAAAGCCCTGCGCGAACGCGGCGCCGCCGGCGGCCAGCAGCGCGGCCGCGACCAGGGTGGTGGCTGTCTTCTTTTTCATGAATGGTGTCTCCTTGTTCTTGGAAAAACCGCGCGTCCTCATCCGCGCGGGTGGTGCTGCGCATGCAGCTGCTTCAAGCGCTCGCGCGCCACGTGCGTGTAGATGGTGGTGGTCGAAATGTCCGCATGCCCCAGCAGCAGCTGCACCGCGCGCAGGTCGACGCCGTGGTTCAGCAGGTGCGTGGCAAAGGCGTGGCGCAGCGTGTGCGGCGACAGCGGCACATGAATGCCCGCCGCGGCCGCCTGCTTCTTCACGATGACCCAGAACATCACGCGCGTCATGCCCGCGCCGCGCGCGGTCACGAACAGGTCGGGCGTCTGCTGGCCGTCCAGGATCAGGGGTCGCGCGTCTTCGAGGTAGCGCTCGATCCAGCGCCGCGCCTCGGCCCCGAAGGGCACCAGCCGCTCCTTGTTGCCCTTGCCCAGCACCCGCAGCACGCCGTCGTTCAGGCTCATGTCGATGGCCTTGAGCGCCACCAGCTCGCTCACGCGCAGGCCGCTGGCGTACATCAGCTCCAGCATCGCGCGGTCGCGCAGGCCCAGCGGCGACGCGACGTCGGGCGCGGCCAGCAGGTCGTCGACCTGCTTCTCGGACAGCGTCTTGATGGCGCGCGGCATCTGCCGCGCGGGCGCCAGGCGAATGCTCGGGTCGGCCGTGACGCGCCGCTCGCGCAGTGCCCAGCGAAAGTAGCGCTTGAACACCGTGAGCCGGCGGTTGGCCGAGGTGGCCTTGCCCTTGTTGGAAAGCCGCGCGCCCATGTAGGCCTGCAGGTCAGTCTCCTGCGCGGTGTTGATGGCGGCGCCGCTGCGCTGTGTGTGCAGCCACTGCGCGAAGAGCGCAAGGTCGCGGCGGTAGGCGGCCAGCGTGTTCTTCGACAGCCCGTCCTCGAGCCAGAGGGCGTCGATGAACTCGTCGATGTCGGGGGTGGGTGCGGCGGCGGCCTCGGTCATGCGTTGCAAGATAACAAAAGAAAAAGCCGCCCGGGGCACGGGCGGCTTCGGTCGGGCGCAGGCCCGCTCAGTCGAGCTTGAGGTTCTGCTTTTTCACGACCTGCTTGTAGACCTCGTACTCGGCCTTGATCTGCGCGGCGAACTGCTCGGGCGAGTTGGCCACGATCAGCGAGCCCGTGTCCTCGATGCGCTTGCGCACCGCCGGTTCTTCCACGGCCTTCTTGCGCCGGCGCTGATCTTGTCGACCACGTCCTTCGGCAGGCCCTTGGGGCCCAGGATGCCGTAGTACGCCATGCGGTTCACCGGTTCCAGGCCCACTTCCTTGAAGGTCGGCACGTTGGGCAGCGCGGCCAGGCGCTGGGGCGCCGACACCACGATCGGGATCAGCCGGCCGCTGGTGATGAAGGGCATGGCCGAGGGAATGTTGTCGAACATGATCGGCACCTGGCCGGCCACCACGTCGTTCAGCGCCGGGCCCGCGCCGCGGTACGGGATGTGCGTGACGAAGGTGTTGGTCAGGCTCTTGTACAGCTCCATCAGCAGGTGGCCGATGCCGCCCGTACCCGACGAGGCGTACGAGTACTTGCCGGGGTTCTTCTTCAGTTCGGCCACGAACTCGGCGTAGTTCTTGGCCGGGAAGCTCGGGTTCACCGCGATGATGTTCGGCGTGGCCGCGATGTTGGTGATCGGCGTGAAGTCGTTGATCGGGTCGTACGGCGTCTTCGGGTTGATGGCCGGGTTGGCCGCCGTGCTCGACACGGTGGCAATGCCCAGCTTGTAGCCGTCGGGCGCGGCGCGCGCGGTTTCGGCCGCGCCCACGATGCCGCCGCCGCCGGCGCGGTTGATCACCACCACGGGCTGACCCAGCACCTTGCCCAGCGGATCGGAGATCACGCGCGCCACGATGTCGGTCGTGCCGCCCGGTGCGAAGGGAACGCTCAGTTCGACGGGCTTGTTGGGGTACCCCTGTGCAAAGCTCGGGCCCGCAACCGCGACCAGCGCGGCGGCGCCCACAAGAGCGCTCCATTGACGACGTTGCATCGAAAACTCCTTGACTTGACTTGGATGTCGTAAAAAACGAAAGCCCGGATGCTAGCGGCTCGCGGGCCGCTCACGTGCTGTGGATTACCCATGGTCCATCCGGTTTATCCTCGAAGCGGTGAACTACGCGCAGCTGCTCTTCCCCGACTTTTCCCTCATCGCCATCGGCTGGCTCCTGTGCCGCTACACCGCCCTGGACCGCCGCGTGTGGGACCAGGTCGAGAGCCTGGTCTACTACTTTCTTTTTCCCGTGCTGCTGTTCCACTCGATCGTGCGCAGCCCGCTGGACTTCGGCGCCACGTCGAACCTGCTGACCGCGGGCCTGTGCATCGGCGGCTGCGGCATCGCGCTGGCCTATGTGCTGCCCTTCGTTCCGGGCCTGGGCTCGCACATCGACCGGCGCGACCACGCGGCCAGCGCGCAGGTCGCGTTCCGCTTCAACTCGTTCATCTGCCTGGCGCTGGCCGAGCGGCTCGCGGGCTCCGAAGGCCTGCTGCTGATCGCGGTGCTGATCGGCGTGTGCGTGCCCATCTTCAACATCGCGGCGGTGTGGCCGATGACGCGGCATGCGCAGACCGGCTTCGTGCGCCAGCTCGTTCGCAACCCGCTGATCGTCGCGACGCTGGCCGGACTGCTGGCCAACGTGCTGGGCCTCACGGTGCCGAGCTGGGCGACGCCGACGCTCACGCGCATCGGCGCCGCGTCGCTGGCGCTGGGGCTGCTGGCCGCCGGCGCGGGCATGAAGTTCTCGACGCTGGGCACCGGCAAGGTGCTGGCGGTGTCGATCCTGTCCATACGCCACCTGATCCTGCCGCTGGTCGCGTGGGGGCTGGCACTGGCGCTTCGGCTCGACGCGATGCAGGCCTCGGTGCTGATGGCCTTTTCCGCCGTGCCGACCGCGTCGAGCGCCTACGTGCTGGCGGCACGCATGGGCTACAACGGGCCGTATGTGGCGGGGCTGGTGACGCTGTCGACCCTGCTCGGGGTGGTGAGCCTGCCCTTCGCGCTGGCGCTGCCGAGGTAGGCAGCGCCCTTTCGCGGCCAGCTAGACGTTGGGGCGCCAGTTGCCGTGGAAGCCGAACGGCACGCGGTGCGGCAGCCGCGCCGTCGCGACCGGCGCCGCGCCGAGGTTGCACGCATCGAGCACCAGCAGGTCGCTGCGCTTCTCGCGTTCGCGCCACACGACCGCCAGCAGCCAGCCATCGCCTTCGGCGGCATCGGCCGAGCGCGGCACGAACACCGGCTCCGACACCACGTCGCCTTCCGGCAGCGTGTGCAGGCTGCGCTCGCCCGTCTCGAAGTCGAAGCGCGCGAGGCTGTCGAACAGAACGCTCTCTGCGTCGCCACGCGCGCGGGCCGTCGCGTGGCATGTGTAGAAACCGTACCGGTTGCGGCGGCCGGCGTAGCGCTCGTCGATGCGCGGGAACTCGGCCACGAGGTCGTCAAGATATTCGCGCCGGAACCCGGTGCCCGGGCTGGCCAGATCGAAAGTCCAGCGGCACAGGCGCGCGGCCATCGCGTGCGGATCGCCCGGGCGGCCTTGCGCATCGGGCAGGCCCGGCGCGGTCGCCGACTGCATCACGTAGGCAACGACGGCGTCGCCGTCGTCCCAGGCATTCATGACGTGGAACACGTGGCAGGCCTCGGCCTCGAACCAGCGCATCGCGGCGGCATCGGCGCCGCGGCGCATCACGCCGACGTGCGTGCGCTTGTCCGCGTCCCATGCGAGCAGCGGCTTGCCTTGCATCGCGCGCTCGACGCTGGTCGTGAGCGGCATGACGGGAAAGAGCACATGCCCGCGCGTCACCATGAGTCGTGCGCCATGCTGGCGTAGGGGGCGTCGAACGATTGCAGTCCCGTGACTTCGCACGCGCTGTTCATCACGCCGTAGAGCATGCCGGGCGTGCCCGGGCCTTCGGGCGAATAGGCGAAGAAATGCAGCTCGCCGGTCTCGGGATCGACCTTCGGGTGCGCGGTGCAGCGCGCCGTCAGCCGGTCGCCGAAGCTCTGGTGCCCCTTCGAGGCCAGCGTGCGTGCATCGAGTTCGAAGGGCTGGTGCGACTCCTCGAGCGCGAACAGGCGCCCGCCGTGCCACAGCATGTTCGTGTTGGCCGTGCCGCTGTTGCGGCCGACCGCGGCAGGGTCGCTGGTCGCGGGGTTGCCGAAGGAGCCGAACAGCGCGCGCCCGGCCTCGTTCTCGAGCTGCCACTTGGGCGTGCGGGCCCAGCGGTTGCTGTACGCGACCTTGGCGCCATCGATGTGGAACGCGTGCACCATGCCGTCGCCGGTGAACCAGTGATAGTTGTCGTCGCGCGGCGCGTACCGCGGGCTCGGGCCGACGCGGTAGAGCGTGCCCGAGAGTCCGGGCGGGATGGCGCCGACGACGTCGAGCGCCGCGATGTCGTGCTCCTCGGTCAGCGCTGCGTAGTTGCCGCTGAAGAAATAGGCGTTGCCGGCCTGCGTTGGCGCGGCCGTTTTTGTTGTTGTCGTTGCTGCGGTCACTGGATCCTTGGGGTCGTTGAGTCGTTCAATGAGAAAGAGGTGCGGCGAGCCGCGCGATGGCCTGCTCGACATAGGCCGCGAGCGGCGCGTCGATGCCCGAGCCGGTGCGCAGCGCGGCGTCCGTGCGGAATGCGTGTTGCAGCTTCGACTGCAATGCGGCATCGCCGCCCGCCTTCGCGAGCGACAGCGCCCGCCAGCGCGCCGCCAGTGCCTGCACCGCGGGAGCTTCGGGTGCGGCGCCCTGCAGCATCTGCTGCCGCACTTCGGCGATGAGCGGCGGCCACGCGTCGGTCTGTTCGACGTAGTGCTTCGCGAGCAGCGCCATCTCTTCGGTATCGCAGTACGGCGCGTACAACTGCAGCCGCGCCCAGGCCATCGCATGCGAGATGAACTTCATGCCCGCCTGGTCGACGCCGGTCAGCGAATGCAGCGCCGGCTCGTTCCAGTGCATGGTGTAGAGCTTGATGAGCAGGCCCTCGTCGCCGCCGGCTTCTTCGAGCAGCAGCGCGATCCAGCGCCGCGCCAGGGCTTGCGCCTGCGTGCTTTCGGGCGATGCGCCGGCCGCGACCAGCGCGTGCAAGGTGGAGGTCAGCGCGGCCCGCTCGGGCGCGACCGCTTCGGCCAAGCCGTCGCGCCGGGCGTTGAGCCGGCCGAGTTCGTCGTCGCTGAAATACTTGCCGCCCGCGACCATGCTCTCGAGCGCCGCGAGCCAGTCGTCGATGGCGGGTTCCTGGCTGGCCTGCAGCTGCCCCTGCAAGGCCAGCAGATGCGAGCGCAGCGACGAGGCCTGCGCAATCTCGCGGTCGAGTTGCGACACCTGCTGCGCGACGATCTCCGACAGCCCGCCGCGCGCGTTGTCGTCGAGCAGGCCGTGGATTTCCGCCAGCGACAGGTCGAGCCGCCGCAGCGCCTGGATGCGGTAGAGCCGCGCGACGTCCTTGCGGCCGTAGAGGCGGTAGCCGCCGCTCGATCTTTCGGACGGCGCGAGCAGGCCGATATCGTCATAGTGGCGCAGCGCGCGCACGGTCAACCCGGTGCGCCGGGCGAGTTCGCCGATCTTCAGAAACATGCCTTCCCTCTCCAAGTTGAAGGCATCGTAGACCGTGCCGCAACGAGAGGGTCAAGCGAGAATTCGAAGAAAAAACGGGGTGCCCGCGCACGCCCCCGGTGGCGTCAGGAGCGCTGCAAAACAGCCGGCACGGCCGACGCCAGCATCGCCACGCCCGAGGCGGTCAGCAGGCTCAGCACCAGCTTGCGGAACGCCGCCTCGCTGATGCCCACGTACAGCCGCGCGCCGAGCAGCACCGGCACCGCGACGGCCAGCGCCACCACGCCCAGCAGCGGCACGGTCGGGCGCGTGATGCTGCCGCTGGCCAGGTGGATCGCGAAGGCCACCATCAGCATCGACAGGTTGAAGTTCTGGATCACCGCGCGCTGCGTGTCGCGCTGAAAGCCGCGCAAGGTGCACCACAGCGTGGGAATGGTCCCCGAGAAGCCGCCGATGCCGGCCATCACGCCGCCGATGGTGCCGGCCACACCGTCGGCCACGCGCCCGCCGAAGGTCACTTTCGGCAGGTGCTGCGACATCAGCATGGCCGGGCACCACAGCACCAGCAGCACGCCCAGGCACAGCTTGAACACGACGAGGTCGAGGTGCGGCAGCAGCCACACGCCGAAGGGCACGCCGACCAGCCCGCCGAGCACGAAGGGCCAGAGCACGCTCTTGTCGAAGGAGCGGCGCACCGTGAGCGCCGCGATCACCTGCCCCGTCAGCGCGCCGAACAGCGCGAGCAACGCGGCCAGTTGCGGCTCCAGCGTCCAGGCCCAGACCGACATGGCCACCAGCCCGAACGCAAAACCCGACAGGCCCTGCACAAAACCCGCCAGCACCGCGCCGGCGATCACATAGACATACAAGGCTTGCATGCGGCCGATGATATCGGCCGCATCGCGGGCGACAGCCTCAGGCCGAGACCGGCACCAGCGCCGTGCGGCGCACGCGGCGCACGTTGAACGCGCTGGCAATCAGCACGCCCTGCACCACCGCCAGGCCGACGATCACGCTCGTGTACTGGCCATGGTCCATCAGCCGGCCGAACACCAGCGGCGCCACGGCCTGCCCGATGTCGAGCCCCGCGTACACCACGCCGTAGACGCGGCCCGTGGCATTGGGCGGGGTCGACTTCTTCACCAGCAGGTCGCGCGACGGACCGGCGACGCCCGAGACGAAACCCATCATGCCGAACAGCACCGGCACCACGATCGGCGGAAAGTCCGCGAAGGCCAGCACCAGCGCCAGCGCGGCGGCCACGCCGAAGCCCGCGCCCACGATGCGCTCGCAGCGCGACGGGTCCGACGCCAGGAAGCCGCCCACCACCATGCCGGCCGCGCTGGCCACCATGTAGACCGTGAGGCACACGGCCACCAGCGCCACCGGCACCGCATGCAGATGGCCCGCCGCCACCGGCGCGAAGGTCTGCACCACGCTGATCACGGCGGCGTAGAAGAAGAAGAAACCGAAACACATCCACACGGCCGGAATGCGCAGGAAGTCGAACTCGCCGCCGGCCGGCGCGGGCTCGCCCTGCCCCGTGGCCTTGTGCACGGCGGCCGCGTCGAGCGCCAGCACGCTGCGGTACACCCACAGCACCAGCAGCACCACGAGGGCCACCACGCCCGCCGAGGCCAGCGCCACGCGCCACGAATAGGCAATGGCAATCGGCACCACGAAGGCCGGCGCCAGCGCCCAGCCCAGGCTGCCGGTGATGCCGTGCACGCTGTAGGCGTGGCCCAGCCGCGTGGGCGCGACCTTGCGGTTGAACAGCGTGTAGTCGACCGGGTGGAACACGCCGTTGCCGATGCCGCCGATCACCGCGCACACCAGCAGCATCCAGTAGCTCTGCGCCATCGCGTAGCCGAAGGCCGCCAGCCCCAGCCCCGCCAGCCCGACGAACAGCACCGGGCGCGGGCCCAGCTTGTCGACGATGAAGCCCGAGGCCGCCTGCACGATGCACGAGACCACGAAGAACACCGTGAGCACCGCGCCCAGCTCCACGTAGCTCACGTTGAACGCGTCCTTGAGCCAGGGGAACAGCGGCGCCAGGATGAGCTGGCTGAAGTGGCTGACCGCGTGGGCCAGGCCGACCAGCCCGATCAGCTTGGCGTCGGTGCGCAAGGTCGTGGGCGGAACGGCGGCGGAAGATGAAGAGGACATGGATTGCTACAAAAACCGGGGCGGGCTCCGATGCTATGCGCCGGCGACGCGGCAGAATGGCGATACAGCGACAACATTTGTCGAAACCATGCCAAGCGCCGTCTCCCCCTCCCCCGCGACCGCCCCGGCCAACAGCGTCGGCCCGCTCACGCCGCACCTCTACGCCCCCGACGCGGTGCGGCCGCTGCGCGCCAAGGAGCATTTCCTGAGCGCCGATACGCTGGTCGAGCTGCACGAGCACCCGTGGCCACAGCTCACCTTTTCCACGCGCGGCGTGATCCGGCTCAGCACGCAGGACGGCAGCTACATCGTGCCGCCCTCGCGCGCGCTCTGGGTGCCGGCCAACATGCCGCACAGCATCACGCTGATCGAAGACGCGGAGCTGCGCACCGTCTACCTGCACGCCTGGATCGCGCCCACCTGGGAAAAGTGCGAGGTGCTCGAGATCAGCCCGCTGCTGCGCGCGCTGATGCTGGCGCTGGACACCACGCCCGACGGCCTGCCGCCGGCCGACGCGCATGCGCCGCAGCGCGAACGCATGATCGCGCCGCTGCTGGTCGACGAAGTCGAGCGCGCCACGCAGATCCGCATCGACGTGCCGCTGCCCACCGACAAGCGCCTGCGCCAGCTGTGCGAGGTGCTGCTGCGCAACCCGGCCGACCGCGCCACGCTGGCCGAGCGCGCCGCCACCATCGGCGCCAGCGAGCGCACGGTGGCGCGCCTGTTTCGCGACCAGCTCGGCATGAGCTGGCAGCAGTGGCGCCAGCAGGCCGTGATGGCGCATGCGCTGCCGCTGCTGGCGCGCGGCATGGCCGTGAGCCAGGTGGCGGCCGCCAGCGGCTACGCCACCGACAGCGCGTTCTGCGCCATGTTCAAGGCCGCCACGGGGCGCTCGCCGACCTCGTTCCAGCACCGCAAGCGCGCCGTCGCCACCTGAGCCCGCGGGGCATCGCCGGCCGTTTCGCGGCACTCTGGCAAGATCGGCGGCAGACACACCACCATGCACTCACCGATCCCCCTGCAGATGGCGCCCCAGGCCCCGCCGCCGACGTGGACCGCCGACATCTGGCTGCGCATCCGCCGCCACTTCCTGCTGAAGGCGGTGGGCACCACGGCCTTCACGTGGCTGTTCTTCATCGGCTACTTCCACCTGCTGCGCAACCCGGCCTTTCCGATCACGGTGATGCCGCTGACGCCGCTGGACCACCTGATTCCGTTCCAGCCCTACACCCTGGGCGCCTACCTGTCGCTGTGGTTCTACGTGGGCATCGCGCCGGGGCTGCAACTCACGTTCCGCGAACTGGTGGTGTATGGCCTGTGGATCGGCGGGCTGTGCCTGACCGGGCTGGGCCTGTTCTATTTCTGGCCGACCCAGATCCCGCCGCTGGCCATCGATGTCTCGGGCTTTCCGGGGTTCGCGATGCTGCAGGGCGTGGACGCGGCGGGCAATGCCTGCCCGTCGATGCACGTGGCGGTGTCCATCTTCACCGCCATCCGCATCGCGCATGTGCTGCGCGAGGCCGGCACGCCGGCCTTGTGGCGGGTGCTGAACTGGGCCTGGTTTGCCGCCATCGCCTACTCGACGCTGGCGGTCAAGCAGCACGTGGTGCTCGACGTGGTGGCCGGCGCCCTGCTGGGCATGGCCTTCGCGCTGCCCTCGCTGTACTGGCGTCCGGGGAAGCGTTTTCCGGGGGATATCCCTCACGTGGGAGCGGATATCATCGGTCATCACTGACCACAGGCCGAACGAGGAAGGGATCGATCCAATGGCATGCCCCACAAGGGTGGCAATCGATCAGCGGCAGCACATGACGACAGGCATCGCACGATGAGTTCGCTGAAGGAATTGCAGGACCTGATCCACGAGAAGTACGGCATCGAACCGTCAAAGCTCGACCCCCATGCCTCGATGCGGGAAACCGGCGGACTCGATTCGCTGGCGCTCGCCGAATTCCTGTTCGCCATCGAAGACCACTTCGGCATCACCATGCCCGACGAGGACGCGAACATCGACACCCTGGCCGATCTCGCGGTACTGGTCGACAAGGTCCGGGCCGCGAAAGCCGCGTGAACCACCAGGTCGCCGTCACCGGTCTGGGCGTCGTGGCGCCGCATGGCGATGCGCCGGACGCGCTGTTCCAGTCCCTGCTGCAGGGCCGCTCGGCCATCCAGAGCGTTTTTCCCGAACTGCCCAAGCCGGCCGCGGCCGCCACGGTGGCTTTCGACGAGACGCGCTGGTTCACCAAGCTGCAGCTCGCGGGCGTCGACCGCGTGAGCCAGCTGGCCGTGGCCGCCGCCGACCTCGCGATGCGCGACGCGGGCCTTGCCGCCGGCGATGCCGACCCCGAACGCATCGGCGTGTTCGCCGGCTGCGGCATGGGCGGCGCGGCGGCGCTCGAAGCCGCCTACCGCGGCAACGGCCGCGTGTCGCCGCTCACCATTCCGGCCTTCATGCCCAACGCGCCGGCCGCCCACGTGGCCATGCGCCAGGGCGTGCAGGGCCCGGTGCTCACTTACTCGGTCGCCTGCGCGTCTTCGGCGGCGGCCATTGCCGAAGCGGCCAAGGCGGTGCAACGCGGCGAGGTCGACATCGCCATTGCCGGCGGCAGCGAGGCGCTGATCGTGCCGGGCGTGGTGCTGGCCTGGCAGGCCATGCAGACGCTGGCCACCTTCCAGCCCGGTGAAGCGGCCGGCGCGGTGCGGCCCTTTGCCACCGACCGCAGCGGCTTCGTGCTGGGCGAAGGCGCGGCCTTCCTGATTCTCGAATCCGCCGAACGCGCCCGCGCGCGCGCGCCCGCAGCTACGCCACGCTGGCCGGCTGGGGCCTGAGCAGCGACGCCACCCACCTCACCAAGCCCGACGCGCCGGGCCAGGCCCGC